>JADFQJ010000028.1 GCA_022561875.1 Bacteroidota bacterium
ATGATCAATGATATTGTGAAAATGATTTTGAAGAAACTTGAGTATTTATTTAATACCCTGGAATGTAGCTGTTCCATTTTAATTAATTTTGAGTCCACTCTAAAAAGTCCAACAGTGGCAAATTAACAAAAAATTGTTAAAAAAAACACCATTAGCTGTATAATAGAAGTTGTATTTTGAGTATCTTTAAAGATAAAAACCAAAATCTATGTTCCGAACAAGCTCAACAAGTACCCCGTTAAACCTGTTCACAAACATATCAGAACACCTGCAGGGGACACGACAGAAAAAGTACAACGATAAAAACGGCTGGCATAATCTGTTTTGGCAGCACATCACCAGCGCAATAGAAGAGCGAAAATACAAGCCGCTGTTTGCAGAAAAGATTGGTAGTCCCAATGCATCCATCAGGAAACTGCTGGGCATGATGATATTAAAAGAAGGATTTGGATTGAGTGATGAGCGGTTATTTGAAGTGTGTCAGTTTGATTTGTTGGTGATGAAAGCGCTTGGGATTAATAATATTGATGATGATCTGCCTTGTCCGGCAACCTACTATAATCTTAAAAATGCCATCTATCGCCATCATATTGAACATGGGGAAGATTTGATTGGAGAGACCTTCAGGCAACTGACAAAGAACCAGGCAAAGGTATTCGGAGTTACAGGAGAATTTGCTCGTATGGACAGCAAATTGATGGGGAGCAACATCGCCAAATGCAGTCGTCTGCAATTGATAATAAGTGTGCTTCAAGTATTTTACAAGAGCATCAAAGATAATGATTCGTTATTGTCTCTGCTTGATGAAGAAGAGAAGAAGCAATTGACGGCATTGAGTTCTAAAAAGCCTGGTCAGATTGTGTATAAGATGGACAACCCTTCAAAGGAAGAAATGCTGGTGGAATTAGGGCGTTTACTATTGCGCATCATGGATAAGTATTCGGAAGCCGACAGTGATAAATACCATCTCATCACCAGGATATTATCAGAGCAATACCATGTGGAAGGTGAAAAAATACGGCTCAAAGAAGTAAAAGAGATACAGGCAGATAGCTTGCAATCGCCCCATGACGAAGATGCAGCTTATCGAAAGAAAGGGAAAGGACAAGATGCACAAAAGGTGCAGGGCTACAGTGTAAATTTAACAGAAACATGTAATAAAGATGAATTGAATTTAATCACCGATGTGAAAGTAGAAAAAGCCACAGCGGCAGATAATGATTATGTTCCTGAGAGCATAGAGAGGAGCCAGGAAGTTGTGGGACACATAGGCCATTTAAACGCAGACGGGGCGTATCATTCAGAGAACAATAACAGGTATGCAGAGAAAAATGAAACTGACCTTATTTTAAGTGATATGCAAGGGAAGAAAGGCAAATATGAGTTTGAGGTAACACCAGAAGGAGAAGTAAAAGTTACCAATACGCATACTGGAGAAAACTTTGATGCAGAACCATACAAGGATGGCAAATGGAAAATCAGGGACAATGGCAAGATCAGGTATTTTTCTTACGCTTTTATCATGAGTTATTTTAACCGGCTCAGGATTGAAGATATTCCTCAGGCAGAAAAAAACAGGCGCAACAATGTAGAAGCAAGTATTTTTCAATTGAGCTATTTTACACGGAACAACAAAACCAGATACAGAGGAACGTTCAAACACCAGCTATGGGCCTACAGCAGATGTATGTGGATAAATTTGGTAAGAATAAAGAATTACGTAGGAGAGGTATGCCCAATTGAGCCGGATTTCGGTAAAAAAGCGGGATTATTAGCTCAAAATGCGCTGCAGGGAATCAATTTTGTGCTAAAAACCATTTTGGATTTTTTGAATCGAAAATTTTTTCAAAAAACACCTGGCGTTTTCATAAAGATTCACCATATTTGTATCAGTTGTTATCTTGGTGAGCTATCGCCTTTACTGATACGGCAAAATTTCAGAAACCATTTTTAGAGGGGACTCAAAGTTTAATCCGGTTCCTGCAAGATTACTCTGCAATACACCGGCAAGGGATAACTGATCACCTTTTGCTGTAATAGTAATTCCGGAAATCCATTCCTGCCGGTAAAAGAAATGCACACCTGTTTTTTTCTCTACATCGCGAATAAACCGGTCAAAAGGAATATCCCGGTACTCCCCTGAAAAAATGATATCATCACCCAAAGCCTGATAGGAAAATAAAAAGGAGAAAAATAATAATACTAATGTAATTCTATACATTACCTGGTTTTAGTTAATTGATTGCAAAATTCAAGCAAACGTCTCATGTTGCCATCAGACTCATTTTTCAGCCTAATTTTATTATTCCTGATAAATTGTTTTATTTCTTTTTGGTGTTGTACAGGAAACAGTCTCCGGAATTGTTTTTTACTCTTAAAACGATACGGTTTGCCTTTCATTACTATATAAGAAACCTTTTTCTGAGGGCTAAAATTGTACAAACTCAAAGTTGAGTATCTCAGTTCTTTTTCCCAGTGGTACAGACAATATATTTTACCTGATGTTACAACCTGATAGAACCTTGTACCGGTTTCGGAAAAGGAATATTTGCGAAAAAGTTTGCCATCTATTTTAAATTCATGGATAAATTCATTTTTTAAGAGGATTTGTTCTGTCCCACCGGTAAAAGGACTGTATTGTAAAATCATGTTCTGATTATATAAATCATACTTAAGATATACATCCTGATATTCCCTGTCGGCTATAACCAGGGATCCTGTATGGAACTGGTTTTCTCCGAAAAACGGATGTCCATCTACATTTGAATACAAATAGAGGTATTTAATGCCATTTATAAGGTTGTAATCAGGTCCGTATGACAGATCAAAATATTTTTTCCACCTGTATATAGTTGAATCATAAATGGTTTGCACCTGAGCGGTAGCAGCGCCTGAATAAAAACAGACAAACAGTATTAGACAATATTTAAAGCAACGAATTGTCAAACCGGTATGAATTATAAGGATTCAAAATAGAGTTTCCGAATTTAGTAATAATATGCCACAGGTCTGACCGGTTTATTGCGACATATGTATAGTTTTTACATCATGGCAGCGATGGTAGTTGCACCGCTTGTTTTATTAGTTTTCCTCGCCCCCCGGCTGAAGTCGGGGTTAGTTGTATCACTTTAATAATTTAAAAACACCATTTACCGGGCATATTTATATGTTTCAATTTTTATCCCTTTGAGATTTCAGTAATAAGCCCTCGCATAAATTCACCAGCTAATTGTGCACTTTTTTCCGGATATTCGATATCTACTGTTTGACCATTCACAACTGGCAGCGGATGGCACAATTCGTAACTTAAATAACCCGAATATCCAATCTCATGCATCGCCCGAATGAAAGGGGTATAGAATTCCGCACCTTTTACTTTGCCATCTGTATCCCTTTCATAGTCGCCACCAAAATGAGACAACACCTGCAAATTACCAACGGCTTTTGCTGCTCTTTGGATATTTTCAGGACTTTTATCTGCCATAATCGGGACATCCAGTGAGACTTTCAGGTTGGGAGAATTGACTTCTTTCACCATCTGCAACACATCTTGATAATCTAGAGTAACAGGAGCATGATTCTGCAATGCCAAAATAACACCTGCATCTTCCGCATATCGTGCAGATTCTGCCATACCCTCGCGACACCACGCCCATATCTCCTCCTCTGTAAATTCTTTATGAGTATAATTCCAAATATCTTTTGCAATGGCATATTGTGCCAATTGTGGATGTTTCGTCACCCCCGGCCAACCCAGAAACAATCGCAATGTCTTTGCGCCCAGATCTGACGTCATTCGAATTAGCTCCTTAACATAAGCAACCTGACATTCCCGATATTCAGGAATTGGACTGCTGAAATCGTTATTAGCCGCGACTCCATAAATTTCAATCCCTTCTCCGTCAGAGAAAGAGTGAAGTTCTTTACAACGTTTTGTCGGCCAGTCGAGTGGATTGCCATGAGGACGTTTTCCATCGATCTCAATCCCTTCATAACCATAATTTTTGGCTCGTTTTATCACTTCTTCCAAAGAAAGGGCTTCTCCGCGATACCAAACCCCGAGAAATGTGATGCTGTATAAACCAACTTTCATATTCGATTTTTTCTTTTGACTACCCTGAGAAAAGCTATTGATGCCTGCTACCAATCCTGCTGTGGCAGCCAGTGATGTGGCCATAAATTTTCTTCGATTTATTTCCATAACTTTTTATTTAAATTAATTTTTCCTTCTTATTTCCCCCAACAATTCTCTCCTATATATAAGAAATATATTTACTAAAGTTAACTTCTTTCATCAAAGCTCCCATCCTTTCCGGTATTCGCGGTACAGATATTTATTTGCTTCGGGGATGTTTGTGATTTTCATATTTTCTGCGTCATACATTATTTTTTTGCCGGCTCGTAACGCAACAGCACCCAGGAGAATGGTTTCCGTGACTGCTCCAGCATTTAAAAAACTTCCCGGTGACTGCGTACCGCTCTTGAAAGCATTAATCCAGTCACTATCTCCTCGTTGAACTTTGTCTTCTGCAACCTTTCGATCTCCCATATAATCCCGCATTTTTTTCTCTGGAATGATTTGTGGTCTCTCACACCGAAAACCTGCAAGAATCTTTCCACTATCGCCGACAAACATCATTCCTTCCCTTCGCAACTCTTTGTTATCAACTTCCAGCTCTTCTGGTGTTGGAGGTTTCATTCCTCCGTCATACCAAAATACATCAAGTGGTGGCAATTCCTCCTGTGCAGGAAATTTAAACTTAATAACACAGGAATATGGAAAAGCAACATCATTTTTATGCCCCCTGCTCACATGATTTGTTATTGCGCAGGTGGTAGTCCCGTTTGCTTCAACACTGACCGGCGGGGTATTCAAACCAAATGTCCGGAACAGTGGCCAAAGACTATAAGTACCCATATCTGCTATACTGCCAGCTCCAAAGTCGTACCAACCGCGGAATACGGCATGTGTGTAATTCGGATGATAAGGACGATCGGGCACAGGACCGAGCCATAGATCCCAATCAAAACCTTCCGGGATTGGCGGAGTATCAGTATCAGATGGATTAGCTGTCCATTGAGGCCACACCGGTCTGTTTGACCAGTTATGGATTTCCCTGAGAGTACCGATTACACCGTCCTTAATCCAATCTCGTACCAAACCATATCCGCTTCGTTCACTCCAGGCTAACAAGTGTGTACTAACTCCCATCTTACGAGCGGTTTCGATAGTTAATCTTGCTTCATATAATCTGTTAGCTATAGGCTTATGGATAACAACATGCTTGCCTTTTTTCATTGCTGCAATGGAGATGGTTGCATGGAGATGGTCCGGTGTCATTATTTTGACTGCATCCAGGTCTTTTTCCTTTTCCAAAAGCTCCCGAAAATCAGCATAGGAAGAGCATCCCTTATAATTTCCTGAAGCCCTGTTTTTTGCATAGTACTTTTCTATAACTTCCTGTCCTATTTGTCGGCCTCCCGGAATACCGTTAATGCCTTTTCCCCAGGCAGGCTCTTCTAAAACCCTTCGTATGCCGTTTCTAATTCCATTTAAAGACCAGTCCACATAATCTGTGGTGCTTTTATTGGGATCACAGACAGCAATAATTTGTATTTCCGGATTAGTGATCAACCTGGTCATTTCTCTTAATCCCTGGGTGCCGCAACCGATGTAACCCAGGGTTATTTTATCGCTTGGAGCTACATATTTAAGCCCGCCAAGCACATGTCTTGGAACAACAGTAAATGTAACGGCTGCGGCTGCAGTACCCAGGAATTTACGACGGTTCATGTTTTTTTTAAGTGTCATTTTTAACCTCCTTTTCTCACTTATAAAGTTAATATAAATTACTAAAGTTTTGCAAATATAATAGTAAAAGATATCCGGGCATTTATTTTATAAAAAAAGGTATTTTGAGTCATCAGATAGAAAAATTAGTTATTTTTAATAAATTAATAAAAGTTCATTAAAATGTTAATTATCACTAAAAATCAGTCTTTTAAAATATGTATCTTCAGTTTTTTGATTTTATCCATAAGCCTGTCTTGTAATGAAAATACTCAGGATGCTAAAATTATGACGGTCAAAGGAGAAATTCTTGCGATGCAAATGGGAAAAACGCTACCGCATGAACATGTCCTGGTAGACTTTATTGGCGCTGACAGTGTAAGCAGGGATCGCTATAATCCTGAAGAAGTTTTTAAGGTTGTCTTACCCTATCTGCAGGAGATTAAGGAATTAGGTTGTCAGACATTTATTGAGTGTACTCCTGCTTATCTTGGCAGGGATCCCGAATTACTTGTAAGATTATCTGAAGCAACTGGCATAAATATCATTACCAATACAGGAAACTATGGTGCCCGTCAGAATCAGCATTTACCTCATTACGTATTTAAAGAAACTGCCGATCAATTGGCCAACCGATGGATCGATGAATGGGAAAATGGAATTGACGGAACGGATATCAGGCCGGGATTTATTAAAATTGGGGTTGATCAGGGAGAACTTACTGATATACATAAAAAACTTGTGAGAGCGGCTGCCAGAACACATTTGAAAACCGGCCTGACCATCGCCTCACACACGGGTCCGGCAACTGGTGCTTTCGAAGAAATTAAAATCTTAAAGGAAGAAGAAGTTGATCCTTCAGCCTTTATCTGGGTTCATGCCCAGGCTGAAGAAAACCTCGAATATCATGTTAAAGCTGCTCAAATGGGTGCCTGGATTAGTTTTGATGGATTAGGATGGGGAAAGCCTGAGACATACGTTCACTTGCTGGCAAATATGAAATCTCATGACTTGCTTCATAAAGTTTTGATTTCGCACGATGCCGGATGGTATCATGTTGGTGAGCCAAACGGAGGTAATTTTATCGGTTTTACAACACTGTTTGACAAATTATTACCAGCCTTAAAAGATTCAGGTTTTACGGATGATGAAATTAATTTATTATTAGTCATAAACCCGGCAGAAGCGTATTCTGTCAGGGTGAAAAAGATTGATTAAGAAGCACATATCATGAAGATTCGCCGGCCAGGATAGAGGATAGCTTGTGAGAGACCGGCAACAAATACCACTTAAAATGATTATTTTTAATTGCATAACACGTTAAGAACCATATATCTCCAGATAATTTGAAAACTAATAAAACTCTAAAAAAATGAAAAGAAAAAAAAATGGAATATACCTTTCAATAATAGGTATAGGTTTGTTTTTAATTCTTGGTTGTTCACAAAAACCTAAGAATAAAACAAATGAGTTAATAGTAAATGATCATCCCCGGTCACAATTGCTATTTGATTTCGACTGGCGTTTTCACAGGGGTGATGTCGCAGGTGGCGAAGAGGTTGATTTCGATGATTCGCAATGGCGTTTATTAAACCTTCCACACGATTGGAGTATTGAAGATCTTCCCGGTACGGATTCACCCCTTGATTCTAATGCCGTAGGCGGAATTGATATCGGATATTTTGTGGGTGGAACCGGTTGGTACCGGAAAAAATTTACCATTCCTTCCGAACTGAAGGGTAAACGATTTAATATAAATTTCGAGGGTGTATATATGAATGCCGATATCTGGCTTAATGGTGAATATCTCGGTAATCATCCTTACGGATATACCAGTTTTTGGTATGATATTTCTGAAAATCTCATATTCGGAGAAGAAAATTTAGTTGCTGTTAAGGTCAGTAACGAGGGTAAGAATAGCCGATGGTATTCAGGTTCCGGCATCTACCGTCATGTATGGCTGACGGTAACAGAACCATTATATATAGCGCCTTGGGGTACTTACATTACAACTCCTGAAGTGAGCAATACTTTAGCACAGGTAGATGTTAAAACTAAAGTGGTCAATGATTCAGATAAATCGATGGAAGTTACTTTAGTAACAATAATAATCAACCGGAAGGGTGAAGAAACTGCAAAAGTTGAGACTAAAATGCAAATAGAGGCAGCCAGTTCTATGGAAATTTCACAAAATCTGGCAGTGCGATCACCTGAATTATGGTCGCCTGAATCTCCAAATCTTTATATTGCGGCAACAGAAATCATTGATTCTGACTCTCAGGTATTGGATAAGGTTGAAACAACCTTTGGTATCCGGACCATTGAATTTACAGTAGAAGAAGGGTTCCTGCTAAATGGAAAACCTACCTTATTGAAAGGTGGTTGTATGCACCATGGAAATGGCCCTCTTGGTTCGGCTGCATACGATCGTGCCGAGGAACGACGTGTTGAATTAATGAAAGCCAGCGGATTCAATAGTATTCGATGTGCGCATAATCCCCCTTCACCGGCATTTCTTGATGCCTGCGACAAGCTGGGCATCCTGGTAATTAATGAAGCGTTTGATATGTGGAAGAAAGGAAAGAAACAACAGGATTATCACTTGTATTTTGATCAATGGTGGCAAAAAGATATTGAAAGCATGATACTGCGTGACCGTAATCATCCATCCATCATCATGTGGAGTACCGGCAACGAGATCCCGGAAAGGGGCGAACCCGAAGGAGTGAAAACCTCTCAAATGCTGGCTGAATTTGTTCGTGACCTGGACCCGACCCGCCCGGTCACTTCAGCGGTAAATGGACTCAGACCTGATAAGGATCCTTATTTTGCAACCTTAGATATTGCCGGGTATAACTATTCTTTTGGAGGCGACCATGGGAAACAAAGTATATTTGAAATCGATCACAACCGCCTTCCAAATAGAATCATATATTGTTCAGAATCTTATCCGCTCGAAGCATTTGGAGCCTGGATGGATGTAATAGATTATCCTTATGTAATCGGTGACTTTGTCTGGACAGGTTTTGATTACCTGGGTGAAGCAAGTATCGGATGGTTGGGATATCCGCATGAGGGGAGCTTTTATCCGTGGAATCATGCTTTTTGCGGGGATATTGATATTTGCGGGTTTAAACGCCCGCAGTCATATTATCGTAATGTGCTTTGGAATGCCGGCCAACAAGTTTCAATTTTCGTAAAACCGCCTAAGCCTTCCTTTAAAACAAATCCCGGTAAAAAGGATTGGAGTAAGTGGGAGTGGCAGGATGTTGTTGCCGAATGGAACTGGGGTGGTTATGAAAATCAACCCCTGGAAGTTGAGGTTTATTGTGCTTTTGAAACGGTTGAATTATTCCTCAATGGTGAATCTTTGGGAAAGAAGGAAACCAACAGGGGAACACAATGGATAGCAAAATGGGAGGTCCCTTACAAGCCGGGTATTCTTAAAGCAGTTGCTTATGAAGGAACTAAAGAAGCAGGTTCCAGGGAATTAGTTACAGCTGAAGACCCGAATAATATCCGTCTTTCAGCCGACCGGGCTAAAATAAAAGCAGATGGTCAGGATCTTAGCTACATTACAGTTGATTTGCTTGATTCAAATGACAGACGTCATCCTAAGGCTGAAAACCTGATCCGGTTTGAAATAGAAGGTCCCGGATCAATCATAGCTGTAGCCAGTTCAAACCCAATGAGCGTAGAGAGTTATCAGCAACCAAAACGTAAGGCATACAAAGGAAGGTGCCTGGTAATTGTAAAATCCACCCGGGAATCCGGAAACATCATAATAAAAGCTTCATCAACCGGACTTCAATCTGCCCGGTTAATTATTATTTCTGAAGAGGTAAATTGACAATCTTACAAAAACAGATATGAGAATGAATAGTGGTATAAATAAATTTGTTTCAGGACTCATTATTTTAGCAGTCTCTTTATTTGCTTGCACTGATCAACCAAAGGATAATAAAAGTCTTAAACCAAACATTCTATGGATCATTGCAGATGATCTTGGGACAGATATGGGATGTTATGGCACGCCTTTGGTGAAAACTCCCAACCTGGATAAATTGGCCGGGCAGGGTACAAAATATACAAATCTTTTCACTGTGACCGCTGTTTGTTCACCAAGCCGGTCATCACTGATTACGGGTATGTATCCTGTAAGCATAGATTGCCATCAGCACCGTACTCACGATAAAAAACCATTACCGGATGGTGTCATACCTGTTACCGAATACTTTCGTGAAGCGGGCTATTTTGTGAGTAACGGATCGGTAACAAACAGGGACAAACCGGGAAAACAGGATTATAATTTTCTGGCTGAGAATATCTATGATGGAACGGACTGGACTCAACGGAATCCCGGTCAACCATTCTTTTCCCAGATCCAGATATACGGACCACACCGTGAATTTCAAAGAGATCAGGAAAATCCGGTTAATGCAGACAGTATTATCTTACCACCGTACTATCCTGACAATCCTTTAGCCAGACAGGATTGGGCTCATTACCTCGAAAATATTCAGATAGTCGACAGTCAGGTTGGTGAAATATTGAAGCGGCTGGAAGAAGATGGTTTACTTGATAGTACAGTTGTCTTCTTTTTCGGAGATCAGGGCAGGCCTCATGTAAGGGCCAAACAGTTTATGTACGATGGTGGAATTCATACCCCATTAATCATCCGCCTGCCCCGTGAAATCCGTTCTCAGCGGAATGACGAAGTTATTATTTCATGGGGGTGGCCCGGATATATTACCCCGGGTTCGGTGGACAACCGTTTGATCAGTAATGTTGATCTTTCGGTTACGGCGTTGAAGATTGCCGGTATTGATCCACCTGATTATATTCAGGGGAAGGATTTTTTAAGTCCGGGCGCCGAAAAACGCGAAGCCATATTCGCTATGAGAGACCGGCGTGATGAAACAGTTGACAGGATAAGATGTGTGAGGACCGAAAAGTATAAATATATAAGAAACTTTTATCCCGAACGGCCCTATACACAATTTAATGCCTACAAAAAACATCAATACCCGGTACTAACTTTAATGCAGGTTCTTTATAAGCAGGGAAAACTCACACCGGTTCAGGCAAAGTTTATGGGATCTGACCGGCCAGCAGAGGAATTATATGATCTTGAAAAAGACCCATATGAAATCAATAACCTGGTTAACGATCCGGGTCATAAAGACATACTTGCCGGATTACGATCAAAACTAAACACCTGGCTTGAAGAAGCAGATAGAGGAACTTATCCGGAAGACCCGGAAGAAATAACCTACTGGGAGTCATTCATGAAAAAGAATTTTGAAATCAGGATGAAGCAAAGAGGCCTGGCAACAGATATTAGTGATGAAGAATTCCTGAAATATTGGGTGGAGTATCTCAAACCAACTCAGAAAGAATAATTCAAATTTTTAAATAACCCGTATCTTTATTTAACCTATTCCCATTATGCATATGAGATATAATAAAATCCAACATTTATATATTATCGCTGTCTGTTTGATCATGATTACCATCATGTACTGATTGAAATAAACAATGAGTGCAATGTGAGATAGTTAACGAAACCCGCAATGTTCCGGGATACAGGCCTATGCCTATCCTGTTTAACGAAGATGATCATTATAATTATGACCAACCTTTAAATAATTTCGTTGCTGCGATAAGCACTAATGCTTCCTGGGGTTTTTTTGATTACCGAAGAAATGATGAGGATTATCACGAGGGATTCCAATCTGTTCCTGTTGATTGGAGCATTTCTTCGGAAAGAAAAAAGAGCTTTTTTAGTAAACTTAAGGAAATTACCGGTTATTAATGGTTGTAATGAAAAATGTTAAAATAAATAATATACTGATTTTTTTTTAAACCAAATAGAAAAAATCATTTGCCAGATAATGATACAATTTTTCTACTTATATTAAACCCGTAAAAAATTAAATAAAAAAAATAATCCCAAAATGGAAAATTTGCCTAATGTAAACCTGGGAATTGTTGCAGTGAGCCGTGATTGTTTCCCAATAGAACTGTCAGAAAAGAGAAGAAAAAATGTTGTTAAAGCCTGCGGTGAAAAGAAAGTGGCTGTAACAGAGATATATAAAATTATTGAAAATGAAAATGACGTACCCGGAGCTCTTTTTGAACTAGAAAAGAAAAAAGTTAACACTCTGGTTGTTTATCTTGGTAATTTCGGGCCCGAAGGTCCTCTCTCAATGCTTGCACAGAAATTTAACGGTCCGGTTATGTTTGTTGCAGCAGCTGAAGAAACCGGGAATGATCTCTATGGTGGCAGAGGTGATGCATTTTGCGGACTTCTGAGTGCCTCTTATAATGCAGGGCTGAGAAATGTTAAGCCCTATATGCCTGAATATCCTGTTGGAAGACCCGAGGAAATTGCCAGGATGATTGGGGAGTTTATCCCTGTTGCAAGGGTAATCCTTGGAATAAAAAAGTTGAAGATATTTACATTCGGACCAAGACCATTTGATTTTAACACGCTCCATGCTCCGGTTAAACCCCTGATGGATATAGGTGTGGAGATCATGGAAAACAGTGAGCTGGATCTGTATGAGTTGTTTAACAAAGAAAAAAATAATCCTGAAGTACGCAGGGTGTTGGAGGATATGGAAAAGGAACTTGGCTCAGGCAATAAGTTTCCCGGGATACTTCCGAAACTGGCACAGTACGAAGTGGCTCTTACCGGATTTATGAATGAAAATCTGGGCACTTCTGAATATGGGGTTTTTGCCAATAAATGCTGGCCTGCATTTCAGACCAGCTTTGGGTTTGTCCCATGCTATGTAAATTCCAGACTGGCTCAAAGAGGAATTCCAGTAGCCTGCGAAGCAGATATTTATGGGGCTTTAAGCGAATATATGCTCACATGTGCAACCGGGTTTCCTGCTACTATTCTGGATGTTAACAATACCGTACCTTTGGATATCTATGAGAAATCAAAAGATACGATTGGTGATTATGCTCATAACGATCTCTTTATGGGATTCCACTGCGGAAATACCTGCTCATCATGTATGGCAAACTATGAGATGAAATATCAGCTCATAATGCACAGATTACTGGAACCTGATAAAGAACCGGATATTACAAGGGGAACAATAGAGGGAACAATCAGGGCAGGGGATATAACCCTTTTTCGATTCCAGGGCACACCTGAAAATGAACTGAAAGTATATGTAGCAGAAGGAGAAGTGCTCGATATGGATCCGAAAACCTTCGGCAGTACCGGGATAATTGCTATCAAAGAGATGGGAAGATTTTACAGACATGTACTATTGGAAAAGAAATTTCCGCATCATGCGGGTGTCGGATTCAAACATGCAGGGAAAGCTCTCTATTCCGCTTCCCGGCTTCTGGGAGTTGATGATGTTTCATTCAACCTGCCCAAAGGGATGTATTACCCCACTGAAAACCCCTTTTAACGTTTTTTGAGTTAATTAATGTTGTGACAGGCCGGGCACCCAGCACCCAGCACCTGGCACTCAAGGTTAATTATTAAAGAAGGATAACATGAATGATTAAATAACACAGTGTATGTTAGAAAATTTAAGAAAGTCAGTATATAAAGCAAATCTTGACCTGGTGAAACACGGGTTAGTTATTTTTACCTGGGGCAATGTTAGTGCTATAGTCAGAGATAAAAATTTAGTCGTTATAAAACCCAGTGGCGTATCCTTCGAAAAAATGAAACCAGGTGATATGGTAGTGGTTGATTTGGAAGGAAACATCGTTGAAGGGAAATTAAAACCTTCCTCTGATACGCCAACCCATATCTATCTTTATAAACATTTTAAGGACATCGGGGGGATCGTTCACACCCATTCCGAATGGGCTACAAGCTGGGCACAGGCAGGGAAATCAATAACTGCATTGGGAACAACACATGCCGACTATTTTTATGGTGATATACCCTGCTCCAGACCTCTGACTCGTAAGGAAATTGAAGGGGAATATGAAAAAAAAACCGGCAAAGTCATTGTAGAAGCCTTTTCTGATATCGATCCTTTGGATATACCGGGCGTTCTTGTTCATAGTCACGGACCGTTTACATGGGGTAACAGTCCGGAGAATGCTGTAGAAAATGCTGTTGTGCTTGAACAGATAGCCAAAATGGCTTTTAATACTTTCTTGTTAGAGAAAAATCCGGAATTTGACAAAAAGCTTCTGGATAAACATTTTTTAAGAAAACATGGTAAAGATGCATACTATGGGCAAAGACAAGTAAAAATTAAAAATTAAAAATTATAAAGTGAAGAGGGAAGAGGTGAAGTTTTATCCGGATTTTGTTGGTTGAAAAAGGATTTTGCGAGCTTGCCCTGACCAGAGCGTCATGGGGAGCGAAGTCTGCCCGAATAATTCAGACGGGCGACGAAGCAAACTCCCAAAAAACAACCAGAATGTCAAATAAATGAACTGTCATGAGCTTTTCGAAAAGTCATATTTATAAATAATTTATTAACATATGAGCAATAAGTATGTAATAGGTATCGATTATGGTACCGACTCGGTGCGTTCAGTTATTATTGATGCTTCAAATGGAAATGAAATTTCATCTTCTGTGTTTGAGTATCCACGGTGGAAAGACGGAAAATACTG
This sequence comes from Bacteroidota bacterium, assembly GCA_022561875.1. Classification (GTDB taxonomy): domain Bacteria; phylum Bacteroidota; class Bacteroidia; order Bacteroidales; family VadinHA17; genus JADFUQ01. The sequence continues at coordinate 14,402 of JADFQJ010000028.1, forward strand.
TGATCCGGAAAAAAACCGGTTCCGTCAGCACCCTGCGGACTATATCGAGGGACTGGAAAATACTGTAAGAGAGGCATTAGAGAATGCCCCCGAAGCTGTTGCCGGTAATATTGCAGCTATTTCGTTTGATACTACAGGATCGACACCTGTTGCTGTTAATGAGGAAGGTATGCCTTTATCATTGACAAAGGAGTTTGAGAATAATCCCAACGCAATGTTTATACTCTGGAAAGATCATACTGCCTTGAAAGAAGCAGAAGAGATTAACAACCTTGCACACACCTGGGGGGGGATGGATTATACTAAATATGAAGGAGGTGTTTACTCATCAGAATGGTTCTGGGCAAAAATACTTCATGTTCTGCGGGAGGATAAAAATGTCAGGGGAAAGGCATTCTCATGGGTTGAGCACTGCGACTGGATACCGGCTTTGCTTACCGGAGACACAAATCCCCTGACCATTAAACGAAGTCGCTGCGCCGCAGGTCATAAAGCAATGTGGCATAATGAATTTGATGGTCTCCCTTCTGAGGAATTCTTAACTAAGCTTGATCCCCTGTTAAAAGGTTTGAGGAACAGACTTTACAAGAAAACTTTTACATGTGATGTTAAAGTTGGTAACCTTTCAGATGAATGGGCAAACCGCCTGGGATTGAATAAAAAAGTTTCAGTTGGTGTGGGTGCATTTGATGCACATTTGGGAGCCGTTGGAGGAGAAATCAAACCCGGCTATATGAGTAAAGTAATGGGAACTTCAACATGTGATATGATGGTATCACCTTCTGAACAAAAAAGTTCAAAATTGATAAAGGGTATCTGCGGACAGGTAGATGGATCAATTATTCCCGGTATGCTGGGGATGGAAGCCGGTCAGTCTGCTTTCGGAGATGTATATGCCTGGTTTAAAAAAGTTTTGTTATGGCCGGTTGAAAATGCATTGACAGAGAGTGAATTGGTGGATGCAGATACAAAAGAGAAATTAATAGAAGAAATATCCGGCAAAATCATTCCTGAACTATCACAGCAGGCAGAAAAAACAGGGATTGATGAATCAGGGATAATAGCTCTCGACTGGTTGAACGGACGCAGAACACCGGATGCAAATCAGAACTTAAAAGGAGCTGTTACCGGCTTAAATCTGGGTTCTGATGCACCGAAAATTTTCAGGGCACTCGTCGAAGCAACTGCTTTTGGAGCAAAAAAGATAGCAGACAGGTTTATTTCAGAAGGCGTTGAAATAAAGGGCGTTATAGCTCTTGGGGGAGTAGCGAAAAAATCTCCTTTTGTGATGCAGGTGGTAGCAGATGTAATGAATATGCCAATAAAAGTAGCACGGGCCGAACAGGTATGCGCCCTGGGTTCCGCTATGGCTGCATCAGTTGTGGGTGAAATTTACAACACAATTGAAGAAGCACAGGAAGCAATGGGAAGTGGATTTGAATCGGAGTATTTTCCGGATCCTGAGAATGCAAAAAAATACGAGGATATGTATAAGAAATATTCCAAACTGGGAGAATTCGTAGAGGACATTAACCCGTAACCACAGTGAAATATGCTCCTTCCCCAGTGAAATATTTTCGTGCCTCAAATTTCACAGGGCTAGCGTCGCATTTCACGTGGCAAGCCCGTAACCCGTAACCCTTTTCATTCATATAGTTTCAGGAATTCATAACTATTCCCCGACCAGTCGAGAAAGCGAATAAAATCCTTATAATAAATTACTAACGATGCAGTGTTGACATTAGGATGGAACGAGATAGTATGAGCTTTTTGAAGATTGCGATCGATAAACAGATGTACATGGTTTTCATTGTCATTGATCAGTCCAAACGGAGAGACCGACCCTTGTTCAAGACCAAGATATTTTTTTAACCTGCGGGGTGAAGCGAATGATAATTTGCCCTGCTTTAATCTTTTTTCCATGTCGTGAATGTCAAGTTGCTGCCCGGAGTCAAGAATAACCAGGTAATGCCTGTTACCTTTGTGGTTTCTGAAAAATATATTTTTGCAATGAGTTGCCTCAATATTCCTCCAATATTTTCTGGCTTCATCGATTGTAGGGGCAGGGGGATGTTCATAATATTCATATTTTATATCCAGGTCATCTAATACTTCATAGATTTCTTTTGGTCCGTTCATTGTGGTATGGGTTTACTTTTTAGTTCTTTTTGACAGGATAACAAGTTTTTTTGTTAAGTCAAATTTAACAAGAAAATCTTATTTCTGTATGGCTACCTGAAAGTCACGATTAAAGCAACCTTCTTTCAATAATTTATGTCATATATATATCCAAAATTTCTTCGGTAATCAATGAAACATAATGTTTAAATTTACGTAATATGTTGAGGATTATTAACTTATCAAATATATAGAAATATAAAGCTTTGAGAAAAGTTCAGACATATTTGATCATCTTGTTTTTTTGTATTTCCCTGGATTTGTATACTCAGGTTCCTGACTGGCAATGGGCCAGGGCTATCCACACTGGCGGATATGAACTTGCCAGAGATGTTGTGGCAGATACTGCTACGAGCAATGTTTATATAGTGGGAGCCTGGAAAGAAGACTTAAGTGGGGACATTCGCCATTACCATAAATTGTTAATAATCAACGGATTTTGTTGATAACTAGTCGTAGAAAAACCCCGATCAAAGTATTTAGACCAACAAGAAAAGTATATATACTATCGGAGAAACAGAACGAAAGGGTACAAAAAGACACAACGCAGAATAAAGAGTTTACTGTATCTGTTAGACAAATTACTGTACCGGTTAAATGAGATAGAGCAGCAGGTAACAGGAGATTTTTCTTTTCCTGATCGATATTATAAGAGGAAGGAAACTATAGAAAAGATACTGATGCAACAGCAGCAGATGTATGATACAAAAGCGAGCATTCCTGATAGAATTGTCAGCATATTAAAATCGTATATACGGCCAATAGTAAGAGGTAAAGAGACAAAACGAGTGGAATTTGGTTTTTAGAAAAATCGAATTATATTTGCATCAAAAAATATACCAAAATCAGGTTTTTAGATATGCCCTATAATACTTTTCAGAATATATCCGGATTTGCAGTAAGAATATCAGTTTAAGTTTGAATTGCACAGTGGGCTGACATTAATTGAAATGATAAAAAACAAGCTTGACAGATTCATCTTACATGAAAAATAAAAAAGGGCGTTTTTCAAGAGAATACCTGGTACTTATGGTAGCATTGCTGTTGAGTGTCTCATTTAGTGTTAATGGTCAGGTAACCGTAAGCGGAGTGGTAATTGATGGAGATACCAAAGAAAAATTGATCGGGGCATATGTTGTTTTAAAAGGGACTACAATTGGTTCAGTTACGAACAGGGATGGAGAATTTGAAATTAAAGTTCAGAAGCCACCACCATTTTTAATAGTTATTTCATATGTGGGTTATATTTCACAAGAATATTTGATAAAATCTTCCGGTGAAAAGTTAACAATTAATTTATCTCCGGATATATATTTTCTTGATTATGTTGAAGTTAAAGGTAGCAGGCTTTCTGAAAAGCAAAAAGAATCACCGTTAACAATTGAGTCAATGGATATTATAGCCATAAAAGAAACCCCCTCAATCAGTTTTTATGATGGCCTGGGCTTGCTTAAAGGCGTTGACATAACTGCAGCAAGTATTGGATTTAAGATTGTAAATACGAGAGGCTTTAATAGCACCAGTCCCGTTAGGTCGCTTCAGATCATAGACGGTGTTGACAATCAGGCCCCGGGATTAAACTTCTCCCTGGGCAATTTTCTCGGGGCTTCTGAACTGGACCTGCAGAGGGTAGAGATAATAGCTGGTGCAAGCACAGCTATGTATGGCCCTAATGCGTTTAATGGTGTGATAAAAATGACCACCAAGGATCCTTTCATACATCAGGGATTAACTGTCTCGGCAAAAGCGGGTGAAAGGAATTTATTAGAAACTGCATTACGTTATTCTAAAGTATTTAAGAACAGGGAAAATGAAGATAAACTAGCCATTAAAACTAATATATTGGTCATGAGGGCTGATGATTGGGAAGCTACAAACACCAGTCCTACTGAACAATCTTTAAGAGGTATAAATAATTGGGGAGGATATGATGCTGTAAATACTTATGGTGATGAAAATCTGTCTCTGACGGGTGGTAAAAATAATTTTTCTGATCGTTATGGTCAAAGACTTTTTCCGGGCTTAGGCATTTACTTCCGTACGGGCTATCGGGAACTGGACCTGGTTGACTATGACAGCTGGAATGTTAAGTTAGGTAGTTCATTGCATTATAAGATAAAATCAGACGTAACAGCTCAATACTCTTATTTCTTTGGTACGGGCACAACTGTGTACCAGGGAGATAACCGTTATAGCCTTAAGAACATACTTTTCCAACAGCATAAAATCGAGATCAGTAAACCAGATAAATTCTACATCAGGGCCTATACTACAAATGAAAATGCAGGAAAATCTTATGATGCGGTATTTACTGCATTGTTATTGCAGGAAGCTTCAAAAACTGATAATAATTGGTCGAAAGATTACAATTCTTACTATATCAGGAATATAAGATCAAAGGTCTGGTCTTTGCCGGGGTTTCCAGATCCTGGTATATTTCCCTATGATTATAACAAGGCTGATGAAGTCATGAATCAATATTCTGATTCCCTTTTCATCTGGCACAATCAAGCAAGAGAATTTGCAGACAAATCCGGTTATTTCTCGTATAATGCCTTTTATGAACCGGGAACTGCAAGATTTGATTCTGTTTTTAATGATATTATTTCAAAATCAACGTTCCTTGAAGGCGGTTCGGGTTTTAAAGACATGTCAGCTCTTTCTCACATCCAGGGAGAATATAAATTTTCACAAGATTTTATTGATGTTGTGCTGGGTGGTAGTTACAGACTTTATTCTCCAAATTCTTCAGGTACAATTTTCAGCGATACGAGTGGAGTGAAAATAACCAATTATGAATACGGTTTGTATACAAGCCTTGAAAAAAGATTCTTTAATAAAAAGCTTATTATAATAGCAACGGCAAGGTTAGATAAAAATGAAAATTATAATTTTTTACTATCTCCGGCTGCCTCGGCAGTATATAAATATGATGAGAAAAATTTTCTCAGGCTGTCCTTTTCCTCTGCTATCCGGAATCCTACCTTACAGGATCAATATTTATTCTATAATGTTGGCCGGGCAATTCTGATAGGAAATATTAATGGTTTTGATTCCCTGGTGACGGTTTCTTCGTTATTAGACTATTATTATCAGCTGAACAGAGATACCCTGGACTTTTTTAATGTGCCTCCTGTTAGACCCGAGAAGGTAAAAACCATAGAAGTTGGGTACAAAGGGACTTTATTTAATAGCCTTTTTATAGATGCCAGCTATTATTTTAGTGTCTACAGGGATTTTCTCGGATTTAAATTAGGGGCAGCCATACAATTTGATCCTGTCGCCGGATTTATAAATCAAACACAGATCTACAGGGTTTCAGCAAACGCACCTGATATAGTAACCACCCAGGGATTCAGTATCGGGGTCAATTATTATTTTAAGAAATTTTATTCAATAATCGGAAATTATTCATACAATGTTTTAGACAGGCGGGGATCAGCCGATCCGATTATACCGGCATTCAATACACCGGCACATAAATTCAACATTGGCATATCAGGCAGAGATATTATTGCACAAATTAATCTTCTGAACAAGCTGTCGGATAAATTACCGGTCATTTATTTAAAAAACTTTGGTTTTTATGTGAACTATAAATGGATAGAAGGCTTTTTGTTTGAAGGTTCGCCTCAGTTTACGGGAAATATTCCTACCTATGACATGCTGGATGTTCAGATAAATTACAGGATTCCAAAAATCAGTACTACTTTTAAATTAGGTGCATCCAATTTGTTGAACAAAAAAGCGTTCCAAACTTATGGAGGACCCTATATAGGCAGGTTAGCATTTTTCAGTGTTTTAGTCGAATTGGATAAAAAATAATTTGTAGATTTTTTCAGGTCATTTATAAAATTTTAATATATTTGTTTTAGATTTAAGGAATTTTCAAAACCTATAATACATAATACTATGAAAAAAATTGTACAATTTGGCTTTGTTATTACCTTTTGTTTGTTTTCTTCCCATTCTTTCGCCCAAAGGTACCTGACTGAAATCTTTACTGACGTAACAGTTGAGTCAGATGTGAAATATGCTGAGAATTATTCCGTTTTGACAGGAGTTCCAGATATGGAAAATCTTCTTATGGATATTTATCAGCCAGACGGTGATACATTGTCTCAGCGCCCGTTGATAATCATGGCGCATGCAGGAAGTTACCTGCCCAAGGGACTTAATACTTTACCTTTTGGTAATAAGGCAGACAGTTCCATGGTGGAAATGTGTACTCAATTTGCAAAAAGAGGCTGGGTGGCGGTTTCCATGAATTACAGGTTGGGATGGAATCCACTTGCACCTTTGCAGGAGGATAGAGCCGGTACTATAATGATGGCAGTCTACAGGTCTATGCAGGATGTCAAAGCCTGCGTCAGATTTTTTAGAAAAGATGCAGCCACAGATAATTTATACAAGGTTGATACTGTAAAAATTACTGCCGGTGGTTCCAATACCGGTGGTTATGCCGCTTTGACCACCGCATACCTGGATAAAGTTGAGGAAATAAATTTAACGAAATTTCTTGACTCTGATGGAAATTCGTTTATAAACCAGGCGATATTTGGTGGTTTTGATGGAGAAGACGGACACCCTGACTATAATTATTACAATCATCCCGGCTATACATCCGACATTCAGCTGGTACTTAATATGGGAGGCGCTATTGGAGATACCAGCTGGATGGAAGCAGGTGATATTCCGGTTGTTGCATTTCATGGAATTTTGGACCCAACAACTCCTTATCTAACTGATATTGTTATTGTATTAGCAACAGGCGATCCAATTGTGAAAGTCAGCGGGAGTTATGATATTGCAAGGTATGCAAATGTTTTAAACCTTCAACAGGTATTTATTGATGCAGCATTTGGTGATCCTTACACACTTGCTGCACAAAACCAAACTAGCATTGAAGGGCTTTTCCCTTTCCCCGGGATTGTAAATTCCTTTGCACCATGGGCGTGGTATGATTCCTCTGATGATAATATAGATAATGATACTCCAGGAGCCACCGGCTTTGGATCAAGAGCTAATCCCTATGCCACCAAGGAAAAGGCTCTTCTTTATATTGATACTATAATGGGATATTTTTGCCCCCGGGCGGTTAAAGCTCTGGGACTTGATACCACCTGGTTAAGTGTAACAGGAAAAATCAATATCCTCGAAACTTTGAGTATTTTTCCTAATCCGGCAACTTCATCTGTTTATGTCGAAAGTAACTCACAGTACCCCATATTCAGTATCGAGCTTTACAATATTATGGGACAATTAGTGAGAAAAGCATCAGATATTAATTCTGTAAGATATCGTTTTGAAAGAAACAATCTTCCTTCAGGCATTTACCTGATGAAAGTTCAACTTATGAACAAATCTGTTACTAAAAGAATAATATTTAAATAATCGAATTTCAATTGATTATATTGCAACTAATCAGTCCGCAGTCATCAGTCCCGGAAAAACAGAAATCTTCGATTTCATATTTTTCCGAGGATCCTCGAAAATTTATGTAAATCGCAGATTTGTTAATTTTAGGGATCGGCAGTCAGAAGGCGGCGATCGACAAAAATGCAAAGTATAATGAGATTAGCCTAAAATTTAGACATTTTAGCACTTTAAACTTTAGGCACTTTAGGCACTTTAGGCACTTCTTTTATTCCAGACTTAAGACACTGAATAATTGCCTTTTTTCTAATATGATATTATTCTATAAACGGAGTTTCTATAAATTGAAAAGGAACTTCAATTAATTCACTCATCTCTTCACCTGCATATTTCATATCATCATCATCCTTTTCAAAGGACCACAAAATCCTGATTATATGACCCTTTTTGTGAAATTCGACCAATTTACTCATTACATCATACAGGAACTTAGCTGATGATGAATTAAAATAATTCATTTTAAGCTTGAAATTCAAAGGATGCTTTTTGTCGAACTTGATGGCTTTTCTGTCCAGCACCTCTTTTTCAAATTCAATTAACCAGTTTATTACAGGAATGTAAAACTCGCTGACATTTTCAGGCCTTGAGATACCTGATATTTCAAACAGGTCGTGGTATGGGTCGAGTATTATTCCGGGGGTTTTTTCGGTTGCTTCAATTATTAGCGGTTCCATATTTATTTCTTGTATGTTTTAAGTGTATAAATATAGAAATTTTTGGATTAAAAGAATTAATCAGGATAAAAAACAGCACCTTACCACTTAACCCACTCAACTACTCACCTCTTCTCTTTTCCCTCGGCACTACAATCTAAAACGATATGAGAATTTCACAAGAAACACATTATATGGTGTGACATCGAAAAGATCACCAATATCCCTGCCTAATGAGAAATCACCTGTTGGATCGAATGCATCCCTGCTTTGTGACCATACAAGAAAAACAGTTGAACCGGGTATATATTCCCAACGGGCAACAAGATTTGAACGGAATTCTTTTACATTGAAATCCGGATCTTCCAGCCAATAATCCGTTACGGAATTAAGATCTTCATCTATTGAATAATAGGCGCTGTTTTCATCATACGAAATTTCATTGCCTGAAAAAGTATGGAAACGGTCTGTGTAATCATCAGCAAGATTGCTGGTAATGCGTTTGAAATCGGAATATTTACCTGCTGCAATAAATGGTTGTCCCCAGTATTGTATTGTAAGATCAGGAGTTAAGCTGAGATTCAGCCGTAAAGACATTCCCAGAACTTTCTGGTTGATGGAGGCAAAAATATACCTTTCTTCACCATTGAAATATTGTTTGGTGACATACTGCATATCTCTTCTATTGGCATTGTAATTTGGACGTAAACTGATGGATAAGGTTTTCAAAGGCTTGTAACTGATCCCAAACGAATAATTATTTGACCTGCTTGATTGATATCTTCCCTGGTTAATTGACATCCTGGCGTTAAAAGATAACTTTTTACGGTTATCAGTTCGGATTGATATATAATTGTTAAAACTGCCTGGCATCTTCATAGAGGGGCCACCCCTGAGGAGAGAATTGGTAATACGCTGACCCTGCAGATTTATTCCTGATGACAGGCTCCAGTAATTTTTAAACTGTGTGTAGAAATTAATATTTCCTCCGTTCACATTATTTACTCCTCCGAAGTCCCAGGCTCTCCATTGGTTTATATTGATATTGAAACTCCTGAATATGCTGAATGGTTCCCATATGCGGTATTGAGCAAATGCAATTTGTATGATCTCATCCGTTGAAAGCAGAAAACCAATATCATTAAGTTCAAGTCCGGGTGATTTCCATATCAGGAAAACACCATAATTAAAATGTCCACCACCGGTTTTCATGAATTGGAGTCTTCCGCCATGCCCCATAAGACTTGTACGTGTTGAATCAATGGACAGATAGCCGGCATCCGGTCGCTGAAAATAACGTGCTGAAGATTCCTGGGTCCGAAGCAATGCTTCGGGTGTTCCGTTCACCTGGCTGAAAAAGAATTTGCCGGAGATATTATATGTCCGGTCTTTCCACTGGTGCATAAAATCAATTCCACCCGTGTAGGCCGATTTATGAAGATATTTAAGTGCATCTGATTCAATATTACGGTTTGTTGCAGTGAACATTCCGCCAATGATCGTATTTCCTTTATCATAGTCCTTCTGCAAGCGTGTAACAAAATAATTGGTAACCGGTTCAACCGTTTCAAATCTTCTTTCACCTTCGAGATCAATATCTGCCCGTTCTTCAGCCGCAACACTTTCCATTATGCCTATTGAAAGTCCGTTTTTTGTTTTGCCCGAAAGTTTGACTGCACCGAGAATAGAAGTGTTACCAGGAATTTCTGTATATTCTCCCGGTTCAAGATCCGGATCATGATGAGGACGCCTGCCGATCCTTCTTGAATAAAAAAGGTTTTCAGAAGACATACCGCCATCATCTGACATAATATTGTATGAATAAATACTTTTGCCTTCAACGAAAAAAGGACGTTTCTCTTCAAAAAATGTCTCATATGCCGTAAGATTCACCTCTGACGGGTCTGCTTCAACCTGTCCAAAGTCAGGATTAACTGTAAAATCGAGCGTAAGGTTGTTCGTAACTCCGATCTTGCCATCTAAACCGGCGGATATATTTCTTGATCTACCTGTGGCGAATGGATTGCCTTCGGTTTTTTCAAACCGTTCGGCTTTTGCAACAGTATAAGGGGCTATCTCAATCTGTCTTTTTGGTTCAATATCATTCAATCCATGCAATTCGCCCATAAGATGTACCCAGCCCGGGGCGTCTTGAGGTATATGCTGCCATATCGAAAGTTCTTCTTTTCTGAACAACATCCTGGCTACCTGTAATCCCCATTTTTGGTTGTCGTTTTTATCAAAACGTAATTGCGAAAGAGGGATTCTCATCTCAGCAGTCCACCCTTCGGCATCAATATTTGTTTGAACATACCAAATAGGGTCCCATGTCATATCTTCATTCTGACCATCATTGGTCATTATCATATCAAATTTTACCCCGGCGGCACTAACAAGAAAGGTGAAAGCAGTACGCAGATCGAAATAACTGTCAAACTGGATCCCGGCAAAATCGCCGTCAATATCATCCCTTCGGGTCAACCTCGTTTCAATGCTGTCAGGATGGGTGTCGTGTGCCCTGATCCCGACATAAATATTATTGTCGTCGTACAATATTTTGAAAGATGTTTCCTGTGATGGTTCGTTCCCGTCGTAAGGCTGAGACTGCTTGAACCCGCTCTGCCATTTCACCAGATCCCAGGCTTCATCATCCAGAATACCATCGATCACCGGTGCCTTTGATTCTACCCTTATTGCTCTGAATACCCTTTTTTCCGTGGATGTTTTTCTGGCTATTCCCTGAATTGAAAAACAAACCAGAAGGAGAATAATTATACTCTGTCTCATTAGGTCTATAATAGATTTTTACTCAAACTCATTTAAACTACAATTTGTGTGCCATTTGGGCTAAGAGGTTTATCATCAATAAAATATGCTAATCACTTTTTTTTATCAGACGAATTAGTGTTCGGTTTTGTTACAACTTATTTACATTTTCGTACAATCCGAAACTTAACCAACAATACAAAGACGAACCAGAAGCAGTTTTGATGCAAATAACGAGTTTTTTATTATTATAGAATTTCGTAACTTGATTTTATTTTGATATCATTCTAAGAAAAAGATCATTTCTGTGAAAAAATTATATTACTGGTTTATATGCTTTATATTTCCTTTAACAGATTATAAAAAGTACCTGTTTAAATAGCTTGGGCATTTTTAATGAAAGGATCATAATAAACAGCATTTTAATTATTATTACACATAAAAACTTCTCAGCCATGAAAACAAAATCTTCTTTTAGATCCCGACGCAAGTCGGGATTAGTTCGACTGGTTCATTTCGCATCGCAAGCTTGCGAAATGCAAGTCTCACTAACTTTTATCCATAGTGAAATATGCTCTTTCACTGGTAAAATATTTTCGTACCTCAAATTTCGCTCTGATACAGTTATTCTTCCTTACAGGGCAGGCAGAATAATCCTCGCATTTCACGTGGCAAGCTTCTGCCTTTTGCCTTTTGCCTTATCTTATTCCCAGGTTCCACAGGGCTTTAACTACCAGGCGGTAGTGAGGGATGCTCAGGGTAATGTTATTACTGACCAGAATGTTTCACTACAGATAAGTATACTTGAAGGCAGTGAAAGCGGGATTCCTGTATATGTAGAAACCCACCAGGAAACAACAAATTCATTCGGACTGATAACCCTGGAAGTAGGTAACGGCACAATGACAGAGGGTAATTTTCTGACTATCGACTGGAGCGACAATTCTTTTTTTATGAAAATTGAACTGGATGCTGATGGAGGAACAAATTATCAATATATGGGAACCTCGCAGTTATTATCCGTTCCATATGCTTTAAATGCCGGTTCGGTAACATCGCTAAGGAGTTTAAGTATTCTGGAGCAAACCGGTCATGTTGCTGATTCAGCTTTGTTCGAAGTAAAAAATAAGGATGGAAATACTGTTTTTGCAGTGTATAACGAAGGTGTTCGGGTGTATGTGAATGATGATCCGGTTAAGGGTCTCAAAGGAGGATTTGCTGTTGGAGGATTTAGCTCGTCGAAGGGGATTACCAATGAATACTTCAGAGTTACCCCTGATAGTGTTAGGATATACATTGACGAAACTATTTCCAAAGGGCTGAAAGGTGGCTTTGCAGTAGGTGGATTCAGTCCGGGTAAAGCAGGAAATGATAATTTGATGCACCTGACACCGGATAACTATTTCATCGGGCATCAAAGCGGATCCTCGATCACTACAGGTTTGTATAATTCCTTTTTTGAATATCAAAGTGGATTATTAAATAATATAGGAAACAGGAACGTTTTCCTTGGATATAAAACCGGGTATTCAAATACGGAAGGTAATTACAATACATTTATAGGTAGCAATACAGGGTACAGTAATACTGAAGGATTCTCTAATGTATTCATTGGCGACTCTTCAGGGTATGATAATACTATTGGTTCATATAATGTGTTTATGGGTAATCTTTCAGGGGTGCAGAATGATTCCGGGTTCTTTAATGTTTTTATTGGTGATTCGGCAGGATATTCTAATACCACTGCAGACTGGAATGTATGTATCGGAAACTTAACGGGCTTTAATAATGAGGGTGGAGAAAATCTTTTTAGGAGCGGAAGCCGGTTATAGTAACACCTCAGGCGACAATAATTCTTTCCTGGGAAATCTCTCCGGCTATTCAAATACAACAGGTGGTTATAATTCTTATGTTGGACGGTTGGCAGGGTTTACAAATTCAATCGGTGATTCATGTGTCTTTATTGGAAATGCCGCAGGATATTGGGAAACAGGCTCGGATAAACTTTATATCGAAAATTCTGATGCCGGATCTGCCTCTGCTTTAATTTATGGTGATTTCAATGCAAATATCTTACAATTTAATGCAAACATAGGGATCAACGGAACTCCTAATGCATTTTATAGTTTACAGGTGAATTATGATGCAGATGACATATGGGCGCTTGTAGTTTATGGTGATACATGGTGTTCTTCTGGTATTTGGGGAGGTTCAGATTTGAAACTGAAAAAGAATATACAAAACTATTCAAATGCCTTGAGTAAAGTGAATAAGTTGCGTGGTGTATCATTTGAATGGCGCTACGAGGATTTTTCTAGCAAAGGTTTTAGGGAAGGTGTTCAAATTGGAATGATCGCACAGGAAGTTGAAGAAGTTCTTCCTGAGCTTGTGAAAGAAGGACCGGATGGATTGAAGTCAATCAATTATTCAAGTATTTCAGCAGTTTTGGTCGAAGCAATTAAAGAACAACAAAAAATGATCGAGGAGCTACAGGAACGGATTGCTGCTCTTGAAGAGGAAAATGAGTAGAAGGACGCAGTTTCAACTGGATTTTAAAGTTTAAAAATCAGGAACATTCTCTAACTTTTAATGTATAATTGTATAATATATAATTTAACTTAACCCGTAACTCGTAACATGCAACCTTTTACTATAAATATTGGTCACGGTTAAATAGCAGTATAAAAATCAAAATATTTATAAAGCATTATTAATCAATAAATTAATAACTATGAAGCGCAAAATTCTACTCTTTCTACTATTACTTTCAGGTTTTTCCTTAGCCCGGGGACAAGTGCAGCTAACTCCAACAGTTCTTTCTTCAGCTGGCGGATATAATGAAGCAGGTAATATCAATCTTGCCTGGACCTTGGGCGAGCTTGCGGTATCAACCCTGTCAGCGACCGGTATGATCCTTACACAGGGTTTTCAGCAGCCATTTCTTCTGGATATCGGGGACGCAATAGACGACCCGGAATTCAGGTGGTCGGTCGATGCCTATCCCAATCCGGTGTCCGAAATGCTAAATCTCAGGTTTAATATTGATAAACCTATGGATCTGCAACTTGAGCTTTATGATATTACCGGAAAGAAGCTTGTAATAAAAAAGCTTCCTTCAGTAATACCAGGAGGCAGGGAGACACTTGATTTTTCGGGTTTGAGGGGAGGGATTTATATTTTGAAAATAACCAACGAAAAACAGAAAGTCCGGAAAATATATAAGATACAGAAACAATAGATCGGGAAATTTTTAAGAAATGAGATAGATATATTTGTTTTATCCGGAAAACGCATAGGTGTTGGTTAGAAAAATAGCATAAAAACTCTAGTAATTAGAAGAAGGATTTCAGTGAATAAAAAGTATAATCCTATTTTCCAACATTCCAGCATTCCAAAATTCCAGCATTCCAGCATTTCAGGATTCCATAATCTAGCGTAACTATCCATATCTTAAGAAGAAACATTTCATATTAAAAACTTTTAAGCCATGAAAACAAAACTACTTTTTACTTTTGCCAACAGTGAAATATGCTCCTCTGTCGCATTTCACGTGGCATGCTTTTTCCTTTTTACTTTTGCCTTTTGCCTATTGCCTTTTGCCTTATTTTCCCAGGCACCCCAGGGCTTTAATTACCAGGCTGTTGCCCGTGATAATACCGGACAGTTACGACAATCACAGGCATTAACCGTAAAGATCGGGATAGTGTCAGGCAGCGCTACAGGTACAGGTACACTGCAGTGGGAAGAAATTCATGAGGTCATCACTAATGAATTTGGTTTGTTTACAATTCAGATCGGGACTGAAACCAAAACCGGTGGTGAAGCCACGGAATTTCCGGCTATTGAATGGAATTCAGCTTCTCATTTTTTAAATGTTCAGATATTTGACGGGAGCGCCTATGTGGATATGGGAACAACCCAGCTTCTTTCAGTACCATATGCCCTGAGTGCAAGTTCGGTGTCTGACCTGAAAAAATTAAATATCCTTGGCCCTGCTGATCAACCCTCCGATTCGGCTTTGTTCGAAGTAAAAAACAAAGATGGGAATACAGTTTTCGCTGTATATAATGATGGGGTAAGGATTTATGTTAATGATAGTCCTGTTAAGGGATTGAAAGGGGGGTTTGCCGTAGGCGGATTTAGCTCTTCAAAAGGACTGACTAACGAATATTTGCGGGTAACCCCTGATAGTGTAAGAATTTATATTGATGAAACAATAGCTAAAGGTCCGAAAGGAGGATTTGCAGTAGGAGGTTTTAGCTCTTCAAAAGGAACAATTACAAATTTTATGCACCTTACACCCGACAACTATTTTATCGGACATGAAAGTGGTAGTTCAATAACAACCGGATTGTATAATTCATTTATGGGGTATAATGCAGGATTTAGTACAACAACCGGAAACAGCAATGTTTTTATTGGCCATGAATCGGGACTGGAAAATCTGGATGGGAACTGGAATGTTTTTGTCGGGAACAATACGGGACAAAACAATACAACCGGGTTTGCAAATATTATTATTGGAGATGGTTCAGGGGAGTTCAATACCATTGGATACGGAAATGTTATCATGGGAGACTGGGCCGGCAGGTACAATACCACCGGGAACCAAAATGTGTTCATTGGTGCGGAAAGCGGACATCTGAACGATACAGGAAGCTACAATGTGTTTATTGGTGAATCTGCCGGATATTCAAATTTGTACGGTGAAGACAACGTTTTTATCGGATCGAGCGCAGGATATTCTAACAATACAGGGAGCTACAATGTCTTTATGGGCGCAAATGCAGGCGAAAAAAATCTAACAGGAGATGCAAACGTATTTATTGGCGAAATCGCCGGTAATTCCAATACTGACGGGGAAGATAATGTCTTTATTGGTACAGGTGCGGGAGAATCCAACGATAATGGAAGTTATAATGTTTTTATGGGCTCCGGCAGCGGATCTTCCAATATCACCGGAAACTACAATGTTTTCCTGGGGGAGGGATCAGGATATACCAACTCCATAGCCAATTCTAACGTTTTTATCGGACTGGAAGCAGGATATTATACAACCACCGGAAGCTACAATGTTGCCCTTGGTACACTGTCCGGAAACAGCAATACTACTGGGGAAGGAAATGTTTATCTCGGCCAGGAAGCAGGACATGATAATTTAACAGGCAGCTATAATGTTGCTATAGGCTCGCTAAGCGGTTTTTCAAATACCGACAGCAATAATGTTTATATCGGGTTTGGGGCTGGGTTTAACAATGTATCCGGTAAAAACAACATCTTTATTGGATATGAGGCAGGGATGAATGAGACAGGGTCAAATAAATTATATATTGATAATTCAGGTGCATTCGCCAATGATGCTTTAATATATGGTGATTTTGATCAGGGTTACCTGAGCTTCAATGCTGATGTGGATATAACCTGGGATCTTGATGTTGGCGGAGATATTACTGCAACAAGTGTGGTGGAACTATCTGATATCAGGTGGAAGACCAATATTATTGCTTACGAAAATGCACT
>JADFQJ010000029.1 GCA_022561875.1 Bacteroidota bacterium
GGTCGACGATGGCCTGTGCGTCAATCAGCTCATGATCGACTTCGGGGATGGGGTCTTGCCACAACAGCTCCTCCTCGGGGACCTCCGCGCCAAGATAGCGCGAGCGCGGGCCCATGTCGCGGTGTGTCAGCTTGAACCACGCCCGGGCGAATGCATCGGCGAACTCCTCGGGGTTCTTGTGGAACCGCCGCGAGATCGGTTCATAGATCGGGTCCATCCGCATCGCCATGTCCGCGGTGGTCATGATCGGCGCGTGTCGTTGCGACGGGTCATGGGCGTCCGGCGCGAGGTCCTTGTCGGCGACATCCTTGGCCACCCATTGATGCGCACCGGCGGGGCTTTTCGTCAGTTCCCACTCATAGCCAAACAGAACGTCGAAGTAGCCATTGTCCCACTTGATCGTGGGGGTCCATGCGCCTTCGATTCCGCTGGTGATCGCGTCGCCGGCCTTGCCGCTTCCCTGTTTGCTCGACCAACAAGCGCTGCATCGCCTGCGCCGTGGCATTTGCCGAAAGTGTGCCCGCCGGCAACAAGCGCTACGGTTTCCTCGTCGTTCATCGCCATGCGTGCAAATGTCTCGCGAATGTCGCGGCCCGACGCGACCGGATCCGGGTTGCCGTTCGGCCCTTCCGGGTTCACGTAGATCAGGCCCATCTGCACGGCGGCGAGAGGGTTTTCGAGCTCCCGGTCGCCGGAGTAGCGCTTGTCGCCAAGCCACTCGGTTTCAGTCCCCCAGTAAATGTCTTCCTCGGGCTCCCAGACGTCCTCACGCCCGCCTGCGAAGCCGAAGGTCTTGCCCTCCATCGACTCGATGGCGCAGTTGCCGGCGAGGATCATGAGGTCGGCCCACGATATCTTTTTGCCGTATTTCTGCTTTATTGGCCAAAGCATCCGGCGCGCCTTGTCGAGGTTCGCATTGTCCGGCCAACTGTTGAGGGGTGCAAAGCGTTGGGTGCCGGACCCCGCGCCCCCGCGGCCGTCGCCGGTGCGGTAGGTGCCTGCACTGTGCCACGCCATCCGGATGAAGAGGGGCCCATAATGGCCGTAGTCGGCCGGCCACCAGTCCTGCGAGTCGGTCATCAGCGCATAGAGGTCCTTCTTCAGGGCCTCCAGATCGAGTTTCTTGAATTCCTCAGCGTAGTTGAACTCCTCGCCCATCGGGTTGCTCATGGGAGTGTTTTGATGAAGAATCTTGAGGTTCAACTGGTTTGGCCACCAGTCCTGGTTCGACGTGCCACTGCCGGCTGTGGGTTTGCCAGATCTGCCCGTTACCGGGCACTTGCTATCTTTATTCATCTCTGCTCTCCTTTCAGGTTTGGGTTTGTATAGCTAACATATTATTCTATTGCCAAAAGCGGCATAAAGATAAATTTAAGCATATTATCCGGCATTCCAAAAAAAATATGTTTATAATATAATAAGACATATGTTAGCAGATTATAGCAAAATGCAGCATAATATGTTATATTTGTGTGAATATGCTTAATTAATTATCCGAAAATGAAAGGATTGAAGTTTTTAGACCATGTCAGGGAAGTAATTCGCACAAATCATTTCAGCTATAGTACAGAAAAAACTTATATCAGTTGGATATACCGGTTTATTATTTTCCATAATAAAAGACATCCTGAAGAGATGGGTGGGAAGGAGATAGCGGAATTCCTCACCTACCTTGCGGTTGAAAGAAAGGTTTCTGCAATCTCTATTTGCAGCTCGTTTCCGTACCTACTATGACCTCGGCTGACTTCTCACCATAACCATCTCGTGGTTGACAAAGCCTCCCTTGGTAAGGTAAATGTCCTTCAATCTAATTGGTAGTAGTTTCAAGTTTTGTAGCCCGCATCAAGTTCGGTTTAACTTGTCTTACAACCTACTTTCTACTTCTTCCCCTTCCCTACCCAAAAAACTGCCGAGCCAAACCACACAAATACACCGATCAGCATATACAACTTTAGTTGCGAAAGTTCAATCATATCCATCAGGAACAGGATCGAAGGGATTATGGTTAAACCTATTCCGATATAAGAAATTATTTTCAGGACAAGCTTCATAACATTCATGCTGAAATTATAGTTCTTTTTTGATATATACTACTTATTACCAGGTAGGTAACAACCCCAAGGATCCATACCGGTGGTCCCAGGAAGAATACTTCCACCCCAAACACCCTGTTCATCATAAGCGCCAGCAACAACAATCCGAACCATGTGATCCCTGCAGCCCAGTTGAAATTTATTTTCCGTTTTTCAGCATAGTACGGGGTTAGCCCAATTTTGGGTATCAGGTAATAGTCGGCAAATATAACAGCTCCCATCGGAAGCAATATCAACCCGTATATAGCTACAAATTCAAGCAATTTCATAACCAGTGCCGGGAATAGAGCGGCGGCTGTTGACAGCATTCCGGCAATAAGAGTCACTTTCCACCGGCTCCAGTTCGGAGAAGCAACCTGCAGGGCTAATCCGGCTCTGTAAAGTGTTGGATTAGCTGTGGTCCAACCTGCAATTACTACACAAACGGCTCCGGCAATACCTACAATATTATATGCTAACGGTCCCGGAGCATCAAAAAAGAAATTATTATACATCGCTGCCGCGTAAATTATTCCCGAACTGATCCACGCGATATAGTGTCCGAGGAACATACCGATAGCTGATGCAAAGCCATACTGCCATTTCTTTGCATATCTGAACAGTGACAGGTCGGCCATTCCCAGGTGCATAGCAGCATTCGCCAGCCATGTAAAAAATATCACATGCCATATAGTAAATTTTGACTGCCCCTCAAGTGGCACACCACTCCAGATCTTTGTTTCAGCTATATCCCGGAATTCACTAAACGAATTCACATCCATGGTACCGATTGAGGCAATGGCTGCAGCAACAAATATCAGAAACATCCAGGGAGCGCTTACCCTGGCAATCCTGGCAAGCGATTCAAAACCCATAATTGCCACTACAGTGATTACAGCTCCCACAACTATTACTGTAACCACCCATCCTACACTATTAGGGTAAAAATCGTTAAGCTCTGGCATCTGTATATGAAAAGGGATCCCGACTGCAGTGGCTGATACAGCTACCATTGCACCGGCAAGGAAACAAAACATTAATGCGTTTACAATATTATAAATAAATACCAATACCGGACCGGCTATTTTTTTCAAATGCCAGTAAAGTGATAATCTGACCTTTACAGCAATAGGCGAAGTGATAAATGCCCAGCTTAATACTGCAAGAATGTTTCCAATCAACCCGCCAAGTAGCATATCCCTGACAGTCACACCATGAGCAACAAACAACATCCCAATAACAAACTCTGTTCCTGCTATATGTTCGCCGGCAAATATTCCGAGGAAATTCCCTATACCTTGCAGGTTTTTCTGCCTTACAGGTTCACGGTCAAATTCGTAAAGCTGATCAAGTTTTTTTGCAATAGCTGCTGCTTTCATGCCGGGATCATAATTCTGTTCATCTACTAAATTTCAGCTCATTTTAGTCATTTTTATCTTTTCAGCAACACTTCCTTTTCATATTTCCTTATCTCGTTTATATACTCTTCATCAGGGATAACTTCATTTTTAAGACAATAGTAATTCCAGACAGCCCCGAAAGGTTTTGTTTTCATCTCCTCCAGCAATGCCAGTCGCTCAAAATTTTTTCCTTTTTCTTCGTATTTCAACAAAATGTCTGACGGTTCAAGCAGGGCATACAGAAAACTTTTCAGAGCTGCCCTGGCACCCACCACATAAGCTCCAACCCTGTTAATGCTGGCATCGAAGAAGTCAAGACCAATGTGCACCCTTGACAAAGCATCTGAACGAACAACCTCCTGTGCAATTAACAATATTTCATCATTCATTGTAACAACATGATCACTATCCCATCGCACACTTCTGGTTAAATGAAGTAGTATCTCATTTACAAACTGCAGGCATGAAGATATTTTATCGCCAACACTCTCGGTAGGATGAAAGTGTCCGTTATCAAGGCAGATCATTTTATTGTTTTTTGCTGCATAAGCCAGGTAAAAATCATACGATCCGACAACGAAGGATTCACTCCCTATACCAAACAATTTACTTTCAACTGAATCTTTTAGATATTTTTCCGGTATCCTGTATTCAAATATCTCATCAAGTGATTCTTTCAGAAGACTCCTGTGTCCATACCGGTCAACAGGTGTATCCTTGGTGCCATCAGGAATCCAGATATTGTGAATGCAACTGCTATTTAGTTCCAGGCCAAAGTATTCTCCAATTTCCCTGCATCGTTTCACATGCCTTATCCAGAATTTCCTTACAGATTCATTTTTACTTGACAGTGTGAAACCCGCATCAGCTTTTGGGTGTGAAAACAAGGTCGGATTAAAATCCAGTTTCAGTTTGTTGGCACGAGCCCAGTCGATCCAACCCTGAAAATGCTCAGGTCTGATCTCGTCACGGTCAACCCGCCGGTTCCCAAACTCTCCATAAATTGCATGAAGGTTGACCCTGTGATTACCCGGAAGCAGGGAGAAAACTTTTACCAGATCACTCCTGAGTTCACCTGCATTCCTGGCTTTGCCGGGATAGTTCCCTGTAACCTGAATTCCACCACCTGACAACCCGGCATCCGGAGTTTCAAAACCTCCAATATCATCACCCTGCCAGCAATGAAGTGAGAGACTGATATTACCGAACTTACTGATAACCTGCTCAACATTCACTCCCAGGGAATCATATTCCTCTTTTGCAAGTTGGTAAGCTGATTCAATTCTCTTTTCATTCATCATAGTAGATTGTTAGCTGTTACTGGTTACTGGTTACTGGTTACTGGTTACTGAACCTTGAACTTTAAACTCTTCGTTCTTCCTTACTTACCCACTCAACTTACTCAACTACTCAACTCTTCTTCAAACCTCAAACTCTTTGCTCTCAACTTCTCTGCTCTTTGCTCTTCACTCTTCCATTATTCAATCATTTACTCCTTTAAGCATTCAATCCTTCCTCAGATAAGCGATCTGATCCGCTGATCAAGTTTTTGCTGATCCTGTGCAAAAGTTGCAAGTCCTGCAAGGCTTAGCAGAGTATCAACAGCAAGTTCTCCTTTAGCTATCCTGCCGGCCCACCTTGAATGTTTCGGTATCTTTCCATCTTCTTTTATCCATTTCAATTCTTCTTTAGTAAACTCTGGAAAAATATCACCGCAACCTATATTTCTTGCAAGCGTAATAAGTTCTTCACCTGTTGCCGGAACATTTTCATCTATGTACCTGCCAAACCGAACTTCTTCATCTTTAACTGCCCAAATAGTGTCAAACCTGAATTTTTCTTCACTATCACTATTAAATTCAGCCTTATAATCAGTATTCACCTGCGAATTAAATATTCCGTCAAGGGTATTCCTGCCATCTTTAGCCACTGCAGGAGGAATAGTATATACATTCACTCCTGCCAATGATTTAAGTTGTTCAGCTTCACGAAGACTGGCAACAATCAGTTTTGTCTTTACCTGATCTTCAGAGGTCAGTTTATTTATCCATCTCTGAGATGAAATAACAGCCTTCTCTCCCACCCATTTACCGTCACCAAGATCATTATCAATCATGTAGGCAGCTAACCTGCCCATAAATACGTTACAATATGATGGTCTGGCTATCAAAGATACCAATACATTAAACCTTGCACTGAATTCAAGGGTGAAATTCACTCTAACGCCTGCTTCTCCAAGTTTTCTTGCCCCTAACAGACCGGTAGCTGTAAATGGAACTTTCACCAGGAAATGATCCGGACAAATATCATAATAACGTTTGCCATACTCCACAATAGCATCAAGGTCATCTGCCGTATCAGTGTGTAGCTCAACGCTGACCAGTCCGCCAAACTTCTTCACCAAACGCAAGCCATGATAGGCATTCAGAATAAAGGCAATTTCCTTCACCTGTTCATCCGAAGAAAAGTCTTTAACCAATTTGCGAAGTTCAGGGATCAGGTTATCATATATCCCTTTCTGTATCTCCGTATTCAGCAATGTGTTATTGGTAGTAAGTGCAGACATCTCCTTTGTCCACAAACCGGAAGCTAATTCAATATCACCCGTATCCAGCCATATCTCCGTTCCGGTATTATTCAAATTCTTCCAGAAATTATCATTGGAAGCATATATTTTTTCTTCATTTACTGATTTAAGGATATAGTTCCTGATATCCCCATAGGTAGAATTTTTCGTCATTTGATCCTTGATTTGGCAATTAATAATGGATTAAAAATCCGAAGATATTAAAAATCCGGTTACAGGAAGTGGTTATAAGCGGTAGATGTATCATGAACTTATTAAGAAATTGTCAACACTTGTTGAAATCCGGCATTATTGTTACATATTGGAATTTACTCACTCACAAATAGCACACTTGGTTTTGCCGGCATACGTAATGTTAATAAGTATTTGGGAAATAATTGACTAAAAACTTGGAACAGAAATACATTTTGACGATTTTTGTCAAAACATTTAGTTTCAAACATGGAAAGTATTGGAGAACTCATCCGAAGGTTGCGTGAAAACAAAGGAGAACCGCTGCGAAAGGTTGCTGCTTATCTTGATATTGACCAGGCGATATTAAGTAAAATTGAGAGAGGTAAACGAAAAGCCAATAAAAAGCTGGTTGTTAAGTTGGCAAAGTACTTTGGAGAAGATGAAAAGAAAATGCTGATTGTTTATTTAAGCGACCGGATATTATATGAGGTGCAGGAAGAAGATTATGCAAAAGAAGCATTAAAGATTGCCGAGAAAAGGATTGAATATAAAGCGTTTAAGACACTGGACAGGAATAAAATCATTAAACAAATTAAAAACAAGTTAATGCAATTCTCAAAAGTCAGTAGTGCATGGATTTACGGTTCTTTTTCACGTGAAGATGACAGGCCGGGAAGTGATATTGATATTGCAGTAAAAACTGATGAGGGCTTTAGTTATTTTGATCTTGCCGATATACAATATCAATTGGAAAATGAAGTAAACCGGAAAATTGATGTTGGTTTTATTGACTCTTTTAAACCGTACATTTTTAAAAATGTTGAACCGGATTTAAGACTTATTTATGAAAGATAATAAAAGAGAAAGCTACGAAAGATTAACCCATATACAAAAGGCTGTTAATAAAATTGAAACATTCACGACTAATGTCAATAAAAATGATTTTTTAAAAGATCAAATCCTTTCAAGCGCTGTCCTGTTTCAATTTAGCGTAATTGGAGAAGCTGTAATTCATGTAGAAACATTATTATTAGACAGATATGAATATACGTGGTATAAAGTCAGGGCATTTAGAAATTTAATATCACATGAATATTTTAACATTAAGCTGGAGGCTGTATGGGATATTATTGTAAACGATTTACCCGAATTGAAACAAATTATTGAAACAATTTTGGATAAAGAATTTTAATTTGCTGAAGAAAAGATTAAATATTTGAATAATCCGACACAATTTGCAATCGGGCAATTTTGCTATCATAGTTATCGGGTGTCGGGAGCGGTCAGACCGGTGGAACATGGGATGTAGCTTATCTGAAATTCCTGAAGGCAGGTATCAGCATATTTTATAAAAGGATTGGGATATTTGGGAAAAGGCTCAGTGAAACAAGCCGGAGAATTTTTTCAAAAAGCAATCCGGTTAGATGTTGGACATATCTGGGCAAAAGAGTTTTACGAAGAAATTCTAATTGATTTAACCATTTAAACCACTTTCGGGGTGAATAACCACCGAAAGGGTTACGATTCTAAACTTCTCAACTTATAAACTCGAAAAAAAAGTTATTCAATAATAATTCTTCCTCTTATTGTTTCAGGGCCTCTTAACTCAATAAAATATATTCCGTTTGCCAGACCTTCTTTACTAAACACAAAACTATTTCCCGTGATTCTGGAATAATACCTTACTATCCTGCCTGAGATATCGATGATATAACAATCGTATTTTTTATTATCGGGATTTGAAAACTCAACTATTGACTGACCATATACAGGGTTCGGATAGATTTTTAACTGACCGGGTTGTTCCGGTTCATTACTTATAATACTTGTAGCAATATGAGTGGCGGCATTCGAATATGATATATATGTGTCATTATTATCGCCTGATAAAACACCCTTGATCTGATACATGATCTCTCCTGCAGGAGGGATCAGATCGGAGTAGATATTAATTGATCCGGGGATTGAATCAATTACAGCAAGACTGTTCTTGTCAGCACCTCTCAGAATCACATACGATATTACATTTGCACCTTCATAATTATTCCAGATCAAACTTTTTATATTATTCCCACCATCAAATACTTCAAGGAAAACAGACTTATGGGACAAACTATAGAGTGAGGTATCGCCGCATTCATTAATAACTCTTACCTTATACCTGTGTGATTTTGTAACCGGATAAGCTGAGGTATCATTTACAATACCGGTTTCAGTATTCTGCCGGGTATTGATAATGTTAAATTTTCCCGGAATATTCGATTCTTTGTAAAGGAGGATTTCGCCATCTCCGTAAACAGGTTCAAAACTAACAGTGGCTGTTTCCGAATAAATATCAATTGAGATTGATCTGATACCAGGAGTAAAAAATGTACTATGATCCAAACGGCAAGCAACATTCCCTTGATTATCAGTTTTTATCAGGTATGAGCCGGTCTGTCCGAAGCTATCAGATGATCCGAGCACAATAAAACCTGAATCGGATGTCTGTCTGATCTCATATCCATAATCGGAGTTGGCACCACCATATGTTTTAGCCCAGGTACTATCACCTAAGATATTTGTTTTTAAGATGAGCAGGTCATTTTGTCCGTTTCCATATTTTTCAGTAGAACCTGTGAGAACAAACCCATTATCAAAAGTCTGGCGAACACTAAATCCATTGCTCATATCCAATAAATGAGATTTTTCCCATATTATGTTTCCTTCGGTATCGATCCACATAAGAAATATTTGATTCCGGGAAGTAATAGATGACCGCCATGTTCCAATAACAATGAATTGCTCATTCTGAGTTTCAAAGATATTGGAATTCAGCACAGTAGTAATGTTTTCGTATTTCTTTATCCAGATGGTATCACCGTTTGCTTCGAGCTTAGCAATAAACAAACAGCTGCCTTCAGGATAAGGAAAACCACTATATCCTCCTATAATATATCCTCCGTTTTCAACCTCATTTATAAACTGAAGAGTTAAATGGGATTCTCCTTTTATCTCATTCTCCGAAACAAATTGTCCATCAGAATTTAATTCAGTAAATGAAATTATCCTCTGATAATTATCTGCCGGTCCAAGTGACCTGGTTCCTGCCAAAATAAAATCTTCATTTTCAGTTACCAGAAGGGTTGGATACTTATCATCAAAATCATCTGTATCAATACTTTTTATCCATGATAGAACACCATCAGGATCAATTTTAATGATCCTCACTTCATGAGGCCCTGATGCACTAATAACGTATCCCCCATCCTCACTCTTTTCAAGACTTACATGATAATTTACATATTCGCCGTTTTCATACACTTTTGTCCAGAGTTTTTCACCAGAACTGAGAAATTTAGTCAGGACAATTTTATTATATCCATTAACAGGTGCAGTTTTACCGGCAACCAGATAGTCTTCATCTGCAGTGATCTGGATATTTCTACCCGGAAAAACCGGATTGAACAAGTTGTCATCTATAGTTTTTTCAAATGTCTGGGAAAAAGTATTGTTAAAAAAAATCAATCCAATAATAATAAAACGAATAGTCTTCATCTTTAAAAACAATTTTGAAATAAATATAAAGAAAAAAATTATTACATGAATAGCAAATTGATTTTTTCTCACTTTTGAAATTGTAACAAGAAGTTAGAACATAACTACGCAAATTTAAAAAGATTAATACTATTCAAATGAAACTGCTAAATTTGAATGATTGTGGAATAAGTCTGAGGCTAAGCCTTAGCCTTGAGGAAAAATTAAAACTAGCAGGATAATTTCAATTATTACATTTTTTAATTACTTTGCAAAGCTATATTCTAATGTTAGTTTGTCAAAGAACAGTTCTTTATTTATCTTCGCCACCAGTTATTGGAAGGCATATTATTCTATCTTAACAGATACAAATATTTTAATGTCCAATTAAGGTTGCTTTTTATAGTAAATATATAATATCAATACATATCATAATCAAATGCTGGAATTCCTGAATATAACATATCCTTTTAATGACAACCTGAAACAAAACCTCAAGGTTATCTTTGGTATAAGCATGGGATTATTCCTGTTCATGCTGTTTTTTCAGCCTATAGAATTAATGACTACTGACTTCAATAATAAACTTCTTATCATTGCAGGTTTCAGTGGTATCACTTTTATTTTCCTGGTATTAGCGCTCATCATTGCCCCGTCAGTTTTACCGGGATTATTTCTATCGGGAAAATGGAGTTTAAAACGGGATATTGTATTAAATGCCTGTATATGGGCGATAATTTCTGTAGCTTTTACATTCTATGCACGTTATGTCGCACAAACCAACATCACGTTTCATTCCGTATTTATAATAATATTATTATGTCTTACCCAGGTGTCAGTAATAATTATTACAAACCAGTTTGAAATACTAAAAATAAAACTGCAGGATGCACTTAATCTAAGCAAGAAACCTGACAAAACAATAAAGGAGGGAAACGAACCTGTTGAAATCGAATTTGAATCTGAGAACAAATCTGAAAGATTCAGCTTACCGCTTAACAAAATAATTCTGCTTAGGTCTGCTGATAATTATATCGAGATTTTTTGGAAAAAAGAGAGTGAAATCATTAAAAGACTAATTCGGGAAACTTTAATAAATGCTGAGTATCAATTAAAAGAATACCCGAACTTTGTCAGATGCCACCGTACCTGCCTTGTCAATATAGATTATGTTATGAAACTGACCGGCAATGTCCAGATGCAAAAAATCAGGTTGAAATATATGGATGAAGAGATTCCTGTATCACGCCAATACATACTTAAAGTCAGAGAAACACTTCAGGATAATTAAGAAGTCGACTTTTAGACTCTCTGACCTTAGACCCCTTGCGAATGTCATTCACCCCCGGTTAATGCTATTTACCCCTAATACCGCACACCTCACCCCTTTTTTTTATCAATTCATCCCTGAAATTTTTTGTAATCAGAATTAGCCAGTAATATTGGGCCAAATAATTGAAAAAAAAGCAATTGAGGATTAACCAAAAATTCACACAGGTTCAGCGATGAACATATTATTAGTATATCCAAAGTATCCTGATTCATTCTGGAGTTTCAAACATGCCTTGAAATTTGTTTCGAAAAAGGCAATGAATCCTCCTCTTGGCCTGATCACAGTAGCTTCATTATTACCCGGTGAATGGCAAAAGAAACTGGTAGATCTTAATGTCAGCAAATTAAAAACAAAACACATTCTTTGGGCTGACTATGTTTTTATCAGCGCCATATCAACACAACTCAAATCAGCTAATGAGATAATAAAAAGGTGCAGGCAACTAAAAAGAAAAATTGTTGCAGGTGGCCCATTGTTTACTGAAGATCCTGAAAATTTCCCTAACGTTGATCATCTGGTTTTGAATGAAGCGGAGATCACTCTGCATCAATTAGTAAATGACCTGAAAAATGGTTCTGCCCGGAAGCTTTACCAATCATCAGAGTTTCCTGAAATCACTAAAAGTCCGCTGCCCGATTATTCTTTACTCAAGACCTCAAAATATGCAACACTCAACATCCAGTACACCAGGGGTTGTCCATTCGATTGTGAATTTTGTGATATAACAGCGCTTTTTGGACATAAAGTCCGGACTAAATCTACGAAACAGATATTATCCGAACTTGAAAATATTTACAATATCGGTTTTAGGGGAAATCTGTTTTTTGTCGATGATAATTTTATAGGTAACAAAAATATCTTAAAAACCGACCTCCTCCCGGCAATGATAAGCTGGATGCGTAAAAAGAATCATCCGTTTATTTTCATAACTGAGGTTTCAATCAATTTAGCAGACGATGATAAGCTAATGGAATTAATGACACAAGCCGGTTTTTCCAATGTGTTTGTAGGCATTGAAACACCCGTAGAAGCCTGTCTTGTTGAATGTAATAAAATACAAAACAAAAACCGCGATCTCATGCAGAGTGTCAGGAAAATACAGGCGGCAGGAATTGAAGTTACGGCCGGTTTTATCGTAGGATTTGATAGTGATCCGCCATCTGTGTTTCAAAAACAGATAGATTTCATCCAAGAAAGCGGGATCATTACAGCAATGGTTGGCTTGTTAAATGCCCCTAAAAAAACCAGGCTTTACCGGCGACTAAAAAATGAGGGACGTATTATTTCTGAGTGGACGGGAAGCAATACCGATTACACTTTTAACTTTATTCCTAAAATGAATAAAAAAGAACTTATCGATGGTTACCAAAAGATCATTAAAGGAATTTATTCATGTGAGCCATTTCATAAAAGGGTTATACATTTCCTTAAACATTTCGAACCGAAAGTTAAAAACAAAACAAAAGTCTCATTTACAGAATTTATGGCATTACTTAAATCAATAGTTGTCCTCGGCATCTTTGATAATAACCGAAAGTATTATTGGAATATATTCTTCTGGAGTCTGTTTAAAAGGCCAAAGCTATTCCCATTGGCCATCAGATACTCAATCTATGGTTATCACTTTAGAAGAGTATTTAAAGATATTTAGATAATGGAAGAAGGGAAGAATGGAAAGATGATATTATCGAACAATGAACAATGGAAAGATGGGATGCTGGATTAACCAGTATTCCAGCTCCAATATTCCAATGTTCTAGTATTCCTGTATTTCAATATAACTATGCATTATATCAAAGAACTAAAAAATAATTAATAATCAAAATATTATGGAATCATTACAAATCGGAGATCTTCACATTAAATTACCCATTATACAAGGAGGAATGGGTGTTGCTATATCTCTCTCAGGACTTGCATCAGCTGTTGCTAACGAGGGAGGTGTTGGCGTTATTTCATCAGTAGCTATTGGCATGCTTGAACTTGATTATGCTAAGAATTTTCGTATGGCAAACCAATCTTCTTTAAGGAGGGAAATCAGGAAAGCAAAATCGTTAACTGACGGTGTTTTAGGCGTAAACCTTATGATAGCTATAACAGATTATGAAGATATGCTTAGAATTGCACTGGAGGAAAAAATTGATATAGTATTTATTGGAGCCGGCTTACTCTTAAAAAAACCTTCCACAATACCTGACTCACTATTAGAATCCAGTAAAACAAAATTCGTTCCCAAGGTATCATCTGCAAAAGCAGCAAGAATAATTTTCCAGCACTGGGCAAACAAATACAATCATGTACCTGATGCTGTTGTGGTAGAAGGTCCTCTCGCAGGGGGACACCTGGGATTCAAGAAAGATGATTTGGAAAATCAAAAATTCAATCTTTCAAATCTTATCTCAGAAACAGTATCAGAAATGGTGCCTTTTGAACAAAGATTTGGTATAGAAATTCCGGTAATTGCTGCAGGGGGAATATACAACGGAGAAGATATGTATAAGATTATGCAATTGGGAGCAAAAGCAGTAAAGATAGGAACCCGATTTGTAACCACCTATGAATGTGATGCCTCAATGGAGTACAAGGAGAGTTATATAAAATGCAGAAAGGAGGATATAACAATTATTGATAGTCCTGTTGGTCTGCCCGGCAGGGTAATTATAAACGATTTTGTGAAAAAGATTCAAAACGGATACACTAAACCGGTAAAATGCCCATGGAAATGTCTTAAAACCTGTAATTACAAAGAAGTCCAGTATTGTATTGCCGAAGCCCTGTTCAATTCAGCAAGAGGCAAAATGTCAGAAGGGTTTTCATTTGCAGGAACTAATGCGTACCTGGCAACCAAAATACAAACAGTAAAAGAGACAATAGATGACCTGATTCTTGAGTATACTTCAACTAAATATAAATTTGGCTGTATAAAAGAAACATCTGAATCCTGAGAAAGGAGGCTTTGATTTGCCCCTCTTTTGCGCGGCCTTTAATATTCCATTATTCCCCTGTAGAAATAGCTCCTTCCCCCGGTGAAATATTTTCGTACCTCAAATTTCACCCTGTGAAACCCACAGCATAGCAGGGAGTAACGAAGTTGCTGTTTCACAGGGTGAACCCCAACACGGTTATTCCCTGTTAAATATTGCCCGCCCTGAGTAATTGCATTGCACCACTTCGTGGATTATACAGGACAAACAATTTCACCCCGGTACAGTCATGCTTCCTTACAGGGCAGGCAAGGCAAGCATCGCATTTCACCCCGATACGGTCATTCTTCCCTGCGGGGCAGGCAGGGCAGGCACTATTCCATTATTCGTGTCTGTTCTGGCAGAGTTTTCTACTAATAAGTTATTTTTACATTTTTATCTGATAAAATGAGAAGGCTATTACTTGTTATCATGTTGGTTTTTGCATTCTCAAGTGCTAATGCACAAAAACAGATTACTGCTTTCAGGGTTAAAACCCCGATTCTAATAGATGGGATAATTGATACTCACAACTTTTCAGATAGCGCAACCTCTTTTATTCAGCTTGAACCTCAAAAGGGAATGGCTGCTTCCCGCAGAACGGTCGTTTATTTTGGATACGACAGTATGAATGTATATATTTTCTGGAAATGCTATCAGCCATCGAATGAAATTGTAGCAAAAATCCAGTCACGCGATCAGCTTGAAAAAAGTGATGACCTTGTTTTGGTAATGCTGGATACCTATAACGATAATACCAGTGCATATGGTTTTGCGATAAACCCACTTGGTTCACAAATCGATCTGAAGTTTACCGATGATGGAAGAAACATGGATATAAACTGGGATACCGAATGGGAAAGCGCAGTTAAGATATTCTCATGGGGATGGACAGTAGAAATGGCTATCCCATTTAGAAGCATGAAATACCGAAAAAACCTTAGCCAATGGGGTATTAATTTTGGAAGGATAACACGGTCAAATTCAGAAACTTCATACTGGTCGGGAGAAATGAACCAAGACTTCAGGGTCTCGCAGAGCGGGATTTTGATAGGGATAGAGACACCTGGAGCAAAAAACAATATAACCCTTTTTCCCTATTCCACAATCAGGTATGAAAACAGTGACTTTTCGGGTAAGTACAATGAGATTATTCCTGCAGTTGGCGGTGATCTGCAATGGCAGTTTTCGTCTAATATATCAGCAAATGCAACTTACAATCCCGATTTTGCCACTGTTGAAGCAGATGAAGAACAAATTAATCTTTCAAGGTATGAATTAAGCTATCCTGAAAAGCGATTGTTTTTCCAGGAGGGAAATGAAATGTACAGGACCAGGATCAGAACTTTCTATTCCCGCCGGATTGGAGATATTGACTGGGGAGGCAAAGTTACCGGTAAAATCGGCAACTATGGTTTCAATTTTCTTGCAGCACATAGTCCGGAAATACATGGTGAAGATCAGCCCGGTGCATTCTTCACTGCCGCCAGGGTTAAAAAAGACATTCTGAAATCCTCTACCGTAGGATTAACATTAGTCGATAAATCGTGGGATGGCGGATATGCACGTTCCGTTAGCGCCGATTATACCATGAATCTTGGTGAAGCATGGAAATTAACCGGTCAGCTTGTCGGAAGCTGGCCGGGTGATCTGAAAACCAATAGTGCATGGTTTATGCGGTTTGCGAATGAAAGTAACGTTTATCATTTACACATCCGGTATACAAATATTGGTGAGAATTTTATGGATAATGTTAACCAAACCGGTTTTATTAGAGATAACGACCGGAGAGAAGTGGACAGTGATCTGGATTATATATGGTGGCTGCAAAATAATGTTTTCAATTATATCGAGGTGTCATCAAAAAACAATTTTTTCTGGAGCCACACCGGCACACTTAAAAGCTGGTATTTAACCGACAGGGTAAAATTCTATTTACAAAACCGCATAAGTCTGGGATACTCATACAATAATGAATTCAAGCTCTTCGATAAAAAATACTATAACCACAAACACACTCTGACCCTGGGTTATAATACAGACGAATGGAGTTCAGCCCAGGCATCTTATACTTTTGGCAAAAACTTCGACAGGGATTTTTTACTGGCATCCGGTAGTGCACGAATGAAATTTTCGAAGAAACTGGCATTTGAATATAGTGCCAATTATTTAAAGTTCTCACCTGATACCACAAACCAGTCAGCATTCATTAATATCATTTCGCTTAGCTATAACTTCACAAAAGATCTCTGGATAAAAGTATTTGCACAAAACAATACAAACGATAACAGATTTTATGTTTACGGACTGTTCGGATGGAGGTTTAAACCGCCATTCGGAGCTGTATACCTGATATATACCCGTAATGAAATGGAACTTTTACAGGATAATATTTATCAGAATTCAGATATCATTTTTCTGAAACTAACATACCCAGTCAGTATTACAAGATAAGACAATTGTAACTATTCAGTGTTTTAAGTTTGAAATGCTTGGAATGGCTAATCTCATTATACTTTACATTTTAAAGTCGGCAATCTTCAGTCTGCAGTCGGCAATTTGAAGACCGGGTTATTTATACTTTTAGTACATATATACAGTTAAGTTTCAAAATTCAGTTGCCATTGTGTTATAATTGTATGATTTTTCTTTTCTTTTTTGCCGACTGATTAGTTACCAATATTTAATATCTACAATTATGAAAAAAGTATCTTTATTTGTTTCCGGTCTGCTATTTTTATTGATAACCACCTGTTCAACTGATAATATAATAAAAGTTGCCTGTATTGGAGACAGTATTACATATGGATCAGGCATTAAGAACCGTGTCCATAACAGCTATCCGGCACAACTTGACAGTATTCTCGGTATAGACTATGATGTTAGAAACTATGGTATTAGTGGTCGTACAATGTTGAAACACGGAGATTACCCTTATTGGGATGAGGAAACTTACCGCTGTGCCAGGGAATTCAATCCCGATATTGTCATTATCAAATTAGGCACTAATGATACCAAACCCTGGAACTGGAAATATTCTGATGAATTTGAACAGGATTATCGAAAAATGATTAACGACTTCCGGTTATTGAGTTCTGCTCCGGAGATACTGCTTTGCTATCCGGTCCCGGTATTTGAAACCAAGTGGGGAATCAGTGATTCAGTAATTGTTTATGGCATTATTCCGGCGATAGATAACCTTGCTGCTGAATTTGATCTGAGAATAATCGACCTGTATAAACCATTTGTTGACGACGAAAATCTGTTCCCTGATAAAATTCACCCGGATGCTGAAGGAGCCGGACAAATGGCTGAAATTATTTCGGATGCTATAAAACATAGCTTCGCAAATTGATTAAAAAGGTTGTTACTATTCAAATGAAACTGTTACGGAATCAATGAATAACTTTGAATTTCCGATACGTACAAATTACTCACATTATACTAAAAACCTGCTAATATGCGACATTGTAAAAACTTTCTAATGCCCTTAACCCTAATGGCAGGGTTATTCTTTTTTAGTTGCCACTCTCCTCAATCAAAATGGCAGATAGCTGAAAACCAGCTACTTACCAAATGGGCTTCAGATGTTGATCCTGAAAATCCATGGCCTGAATACCCCAGACCGCAAATGTTCAGGGAAAACTGGTTAAATCTGAATGGTTTGTGGGACTATGCTATCCTACCAAAAGAAAATTCCGAACCATCTGGATGGGATGGAAAAATACTTGTCCCATACCCTGTTGAATCGGCACTTTCAGGTGTAAAAAAACGCATAAGCCCCGATCAGAAACTCTGGTATCATACCTCTTTCCGAATCCCCAAAGAATGGCCGGAGAAACAGAAAGTCATCCTGCATTTCGAGGCAGTTGATTGGGAAACAATTGTTTATATTAATGGCAAAAAAGCCGGAATACACAAAGGTGGATATGACCCTTTTAATTTTGATATCACTCCATTCCTGAAAAACAAGGGGAAACAGAACCTTGTATTATCAGTTTGGGATCCGACTGATACCGGATTCCAACCCCGTGGCAAGCAGGTAACCAACCCAGGAGGTATCTGGTATACTCCTGTGACTGGTATCTGGCAAACAGTTTGGATTGAACCTGTCAATTCTCAATATATTGACAACTACAAGATAATACCTGATATCGATAATGAAAAGGTAACATTCTATATTCATTCCTCTGATAAAAACCAGCCAGGTACCGTACGGATCAAAGTCTTCGATTCAAACCTGGAGATAGCTTCTGCTGAAGGAAAGACTGCATCCCCTGTTGAAATTAATATACCTGACCCTGAATTATGGTCACCGGATAATCCGTTTTTATATGACATGGAGATCACTTTAAAAAGCAATGGTAAAGAAACTGATCGCGTTTCCGGATATTTTGGAATGCGGAAAATATCACTTGAGAAAGATGAAAAAGGGTTGACCAGGATATTTCTAAATAATAAATTTCTTTTCCAGAACGGTCCGCTCGACCAGGGTTACTGGCCTGATGGTATCTATACCCCGCCTACTGAGGAAGCAATGAAATATGATCTTGTGATTACGAAAAAACTTGGTTTTAACATGCTCCGAAAGCACGTAAAAATTGAACCCCGCAGGTTTTATTACCTGTGTGACAAAATCGGGCTCCTGGTATGGCAGGATATGCCAAGTGGTGATAAATATATTGGTCGGAATGACCCGGATATTGAACGGACCTCCGAATCAAAAAATCAATTTGAATTCGAGCTTTCAAAAATGATCGCTACTAAATACAATCATCCGAGCATTGTTATGTGGGTTGCATTTAACGAGGGATGGGGACAGTTTGACACTGAACGGATTACCAGGTTCATTAAGAATCTTGATCCGACCCGCCTTGTAAACAGCGTCAGTGGATGGGCCGACAGGGGAGTTGGCGATGTGCGGGATATTCATCATTATCCCGAACCGAGAACTCCTGAACCTGAAGAAGACCGTGCAATTGTTCTGGGTGAATTCGGAGGACTCGGCCTTCCTGTGGAAAAACATACATGGGAAGAAAAAGCATGGGGTTACAGGAACATGAAAAGCTTTAGTGAACTTCTGGACAAATATGAACAGTTTTATACAACTGTCTGGCAGTTTAAAGATGATCCGGGACTCAGTGCTGTTGTATATACCCAAACCACCGATGTGGAAACTGAGACAAACGGACTAATGACATACGATCGTAAAATCATTAAACTTGACCCCGGAGATGTTTATAAAATAAATACAAACCAAATAATCTTGGAATAATGGAATAGTGGAATATTGGAAGAAAGGAAGAATGGAATGACAGGATGCTGAATTCCCCAGTATTCCCTGCCTTGCCGGCAGGCAGGCAACATTCCAACATTCCAATTTTACTGACCATTATAAACAAATTTTTACACATGTGAAAAGCTTTTTTTATACTTTGCTCTTTATATTTATTCTTGCAAATATCCAACCATTATATGGTCAGGCTATAAAGGGAAAAATAACTGATAACAATGGTCAGCCAATACCATTTGCTACAGTTTATATTAAGGAACTTACCAAAGGATCGACTGCAAATCCTGATGGTAACTTTGACCTGAAAATCCCTGAAGGACAATACTCCATTATAATAAGTGCTCTTGGTTATAAACCTGAAACCAGGCGTATCGAGGTGAATAATGAAACAATTGAACTTAATATTATTCTTATAAAACATACTTATGAAATTAAAGAAATCCGTATCTATTCTGGCAGGGAAGACCCGGCTTACATGATAATGAGAAAAGCAATAGGGCTTGCGCCATACTACCTTAACCAAATAAACCACTATTCCGCCGAGGTATATCTGAAAGGTTCAATCATTGTTCTCAAAATACCTAAGTTATTACAAAAAGTAGTGAAGGTAGAGGCAAATGAAAATGAAATTGAGATTGGAAGGAATTATGTTGAAGAATCGCTTAATGAAATAATTTTCGATGCTCCTGATAAATATAACCAACGCGTTATTTCGTTCAACACCTCATTCCCCGGAGATAATGAAGTCGATGCTATGGGTTTTGTTAAAAGTAGTTTTTATCAACCAACTGTTAATATGGCAATTTCTCCCCTGGCACCAAATGCTTTTTCACATTACAGGTTCAAATATGAAGGAGTTTCCTTCGAGGGCAATCATGCCATAAACAAAATTAAAGTCACGCCACGGAGAAAAAGCCAGCAACTTTTCACCGGTTATCTGTATATTGTCGATGACTATTGGAATATTCATAGTGTTGACCTTACGGTAAAATCGTTTATTGGCCCTATCAGAATAAGACAGCTTTATACTCCCGTAAAGGATAATGCCTGGCTTCCGGTAAGTTATAGTATGGATGTAAAAGTTTCCATTATTGGAATAAAAGCGAATGTCAATTACATTAGTTCGGTCAAGTATTCTGATATTGAAATCAACCGGGATATTACCCCTCCGCTTGCTCTGCAGGAAACAATAATAAAACCTGAGCCGATTGACGAAAAGCCTGAACCAGCAAAGGATAAAAAGATCACTGAACAGATAGAAAATATTCTGAGTAAGGAAGATATGTCGAACAGGGATATGATTAAACTTGCAAGGTTGATGAACAAGGAAACAAAAAAAGAAAAGGATGATGATAAATCCCTTGAGATAAAAGAAACGACTACCCGCACAATTGAAAAAGATGCCATAAAAAGGGATAGTACATACTGGAATACCATCAGACCTGTTCCATTGACTGAAAACGAATTACTTGGTTACAGGCTCAGGGATTCAGTGCTGATTGCAAAATCAGACACTACAACAGGTGCCGATACATTGAAAAAACAAAAAAGCAGGATCATCAAGTTTGCAGGAAATCTGTTTTCAGGAAAGACATTTCGCTCTGAAGATTCTTCTGTAATATTCCGGTATGACGGGTTGATCGGTCTGGATAAACTGAGCTTTAACACTGTTGATGGCTGGGCATATAAACAGGAATTCAGTTTAAAGAAAGTTTTTAGTCCGGGCAGTGAATTCGGTATTTATCCTGAAATCGGATATGCTTTTAACAGGGAGGCCTTTGTGTGGAATATCCATAATTCTATCTCATATGCCCCATTACTAAGAGCCGAATTTTTCCTTGATCTTGGTCAAAGATCTTCGGATTTTAACCCGGAATATGGAATAAACAGATCTCTTAATAGCATCTCTTCCCTGTTCTTAAGATATAATTATTTGCGATTATTTGAAGAATC
The DNA here is from genome assembly GCA_022561875.1 of Bacteroidota bacterium. Taxonomy (GTDB): domain Bacteria; phylum Bacteroidota; class Bacteroidia; order Bacteroidales; family VadinHA17; genus JADFUQ01. The sequence goes on from JADFQJ010000029.1 coordinate 21,292, forward strand.
GTACTTCAAAACAGGAAACGATATTGATCTTGCCAATGGTCTTCGGTTATCTGCTTCAATAAAATATGCAAAGCGTGAGCATCTGCAAAACTCTACGGATTTCTCTTTCTTTTTTATTGGTGACAGGGACTATGAAGATAATCGACCGGAGAATCCTCATTTGGCTAACTACCCGCTTGATGATCAGCAAAGCTTCGTAATTCGATTAGGACTGACATATACTCCAGGTTATTACTACAGGATAATAAATGGCGTAAAAAACATGATTAGTTCAGATTATCCTACATTTCATATTGAATACCAAAAAGGTATTCCTGGAGCCTTCAATAGCCGGGCCGATTTTGATTTTTTTGAAGCCCGAATTTCTCAATCGAAGGATCTTGGAATATTCTCCAATGTAGATTGGAGTCTTGGCGCTGGTGTTTTTATTAATAACAAAAAATTACATTTTGCTGATTTTAAACATTTCAACACCCAGGAAATCCCTGTGCTTCTGGACAGGCCGGAAAATGCATTTATGTTACTTGAATATTATCAGTACAGCACTCCGGAATGGTTTACCGAAGCACATATAAAATATAACACTCCCTTTCTGCTAATTAAATTACTTCCTTTTTTCAGCCAGAAACTATGGCAGGAAACACTTTATGGCAGTTACCTCTATCAACCAGGTTTTAAAAATTATGTCGAACTTGGTTATGGACTGAGCAATGTATTCTTTGTTGCTGATGCAGGTGTTTTCGCAGGATTTGAGAATGGCAGATATGGCAGGTGGGGGGTTAAGGTTAGCCTGAACTTTTAAAACTAAAACATTATTTAAAATTATGAACTAATCAGCCGGCAATCGGCAGTCCACAGCCAGTATTATTCCATTCTTCCAATACATTTATCCTTATGAATTCTATTTCATAACTAAAATATTGTGTACTTTTAACCCTAAACAAAAAACAAAAAGGAAATCACTATGTCAAAAGAACACAAAATCACAATGCTGGGTACCGGCTTAATCGGCATGTTTTATACCATGACCCTGCACAACCAGAGAGGAATTGACAGGGTTCATATGGTCTATTCACGGAATGAAGAAAAAGCAAAACAGTTTGCCAAAGATTGGGGTATTCCCAAATGGACAAACAATATGACTGAAGCTATTAATGATCCGGATACTGATGTTGTTATAGTAGGGATACCAAACAATCTGCATAAGGAAGCTGTATTAACAGCAGCAAAAGCAGGCAAGGCTGTTTTGTGTACCAAACCACTTGCCAGAAATGCTGCAGAAGCAAAAGAAATGCTTGATGCAGTAGAAAAAGCGGGTGTTTTCAGTGGTTACCTTGAAGATCTGATCTATCCGCCAAAAACATTGAAATCACTCGAATCTGTTAAAAATGGAGAAATTGGAAAAGTCCTCTGGTGCCGGTCAAGGGAAGCTCACTCAGGCCCGCATAGCGATTGGTTCTGGGACAATGAGCAAGCAGGCGGTGGCGCTATTATTGACCTGGGCTGCCATTGTATCGAGATAACAAGAAATTTTATTGGAAAAGATATTAAACCTGTTGAAGTTATGTGCTGGGCGGACACACTTGTTCATCCTATTGATGCAGAGGATCATGCGGTAGGTCTTGTTCGTTATGAGAATAGGTCGGTAGGACAATTTGAAGTAAGCTGGGGGTTTCAGGGGGGCATGGATCTTCGCGATGAAGTTTCAGGAACAGAGGGAACAATCTGGCTCAACCATTTCCTGAGAACAGGTTTTGAGATGTTTACAACCGGAGCAAAAAGAGGATATGTGGCCGAGAAAAGCGGAAGTGATGCGGGTTGGCTCTTTCCGGTCGGAGATGAAGCACATGAGATGGGATATGTATCCATGTTTCATGATATGTTCAATGCAATTGATGAAAACAGAGAACCCATGGAAACATTCTATGACGGCTATGTTGTTAATGCTATTATGGATGCCTGCTACAATTCTGTAAAATCGAAAAAATGGGAACCAATTATCCTGAAAGAGTGGCGTGGCAAAACTGAAACAACAGAAAAAAGTGATTCGGAAACCTGGTTTGATGATCAATATCTCCTGATTAAAAAAGAACGTATGCCAGACGGACAAACAAAATTGATCCTGAAGGACAAAAAAAGCGGAAAGATCATCCAGAAATTTATTGCGGAAGAATAGAAGAATATAATCAGCAGTCGGCAGTCAACAGTCGGTAATAAGCGTATATGATTATATAAAAAATTCAATTATGAAAAAAATTGTAATTCAATCTGCACTAATCATTGTCCTTGTAATTATAAGTTCCTGTACAAATGAAAAAATCACCCTTGAATCGCTTCTTCAAGAAATGACAGACAGGGAAACGCTGACATATTTCCCTGAACCTGCATACAACATCAAACAATTTAGCAGTTATGACCAAAGAAGTATCGGTCCGGATGAGGAAGGATGGTTTGCTAACCGGGACTATACACATTTTATCCGTGAGGAAACAAATAACGGCAGACGTGAATTTGTGCTCCTTGATACTGACGGACCCGGAGCTGTTGTAAGATACTGGATGACCTTTGCAGGTGCAGGAGCTTCAGAAGGTACCCTGCGGATTTACATCGACAACAAACCGGAACCGGTTGTTGAAGATAGTGTATTGAAAGTGCTGAGCGGCGGATTACTGGCAGGAGAGCCACTGAGCGCCTCTGTTTCCCCGGAAACCGACTATCAGCGGCGCGGTCACAACCTGTACCTGCCTCTCCCCTATGCAAAACATTGCAAGATCACCTATGAATGTGATTCGGTTAGAATTGATGATAACCATCGTGAACCCAGTGTTTATTACAATATCAACTATCGTACCTATAAAAAAGGAACTCAGGTGGAAAGCTTCTCCCCGGAGATTCTTGACAGGGCAGTATCTGTTATAAAAAGTATTGCAGGGAACCTGAAAAACCCTGAGATTGATATCGGCCGGACAAAAAGATTCCCGAAATCAAAGATATTAAACCCGGGAGATACACTAATATTTATTATAGAAAGTAAAAACCAGGCCATCAGGAAATTATTGATCAATCTGGATGCTAAAGATATCAACCAGGCATTGCGTTCGACCGTACTCTCCATCTCATTCGACGGTAATCAAACGGTTTGGGTACCTGTGGGTGAATTTTTCGGGACAGGATATCAACTGTTTCCTTCCGTTACATGGTACAGCGAAGTAAGCCAGGATGGACTGATGATATCACGGTGGGTAATGCCGTTCCGCGAAAAGTGCCTGGTAAAAATAATTAACTACGGAAGTCAAAAAATAAATTTGGATGCTGTTGTACATGTCTCTGACTATGCATGGAAAAAATCAAGTATGTATTTCGGAACCTCATGGCATGAATACCATCATCTAAGTAGTTTCCTTCCTGAAGAAAAGCAAACCGATAGCTGGCATTTTGATGTCAACTATGTAACCATTGAGGGCCAGGGACTTTATGTGGGTGATGCGTTAACGGTGTTCAATACAGCAGATGCCTGGTGGGGCGAGGGAGATGAAAAGATCTTTGTTGATGATGATACCTTCCCCTCATGTATCGGAACCGGTACTGAAGATTATTACGGATATGCCTGGTGCCGTCCCGAAACTTTTTCTCACCCGTTTATTGCTCAGCCTACCGGTAAGGGTAATTTTCACCCGGGCATGACCGTTAATATGCGTTACCGTGCCCTGGATGCTATGCCATTTAATAAAAAGATCAGATTTGATATGGAAATGTGGCACTGGGCTAAAACAACAATTAATTTCGCCATGACATCGTACTGGTATGCAAAGCCCGGTTTTTCATTAAATATCAAACCCGAACCGGAAATGGTAAAAAAACAGGTTGATTTGAAGCGCGCCGATATCTATCCTCCCATTGTGAACAAAAAGGGTGTTATCGAAGGTGAAATGCTGGAATAACAGAAATAATTATTACAAATAAATTCAAATAATGAAAACTTATTACTTTTTAATTTTATTGTTGGCTGTCTCATGTAAACCAGGACCACAGGAACCTGTAGAAAACGAATGGATACAGCTTTTTAATGGAAAAGACCTGACAGGATGGGATATTAAAATATCAGGGTTTGAACTAAATGATAATTTCAACAACACTTTTCGCGTGGAGGATGGAATACTTAAAGCCTCATACGACCAGTATGAAAGTTTTAATGGTGAATTCGGACACCTGATAACTAAAAAGAAATTTTCACATTACATCCTGCGGGTGGAATACAGGTTTGCTGGTGAACAGATAACCGGCGGACCTGACTGGGGGTTGTTTAACAACGGAGCAATGCTGCATAGCCAGTCGGCAGAAAGCATGGAACTTAACCAGGATTTCCCGGTATCAATTGAAGCACAATTCCTTGGAGGGTACGGGGAGGATGAACGCACAACATCAAATGTCTGTACCCCGGGAACACACATAGTAATGAATGGAGAACTGATTACCAGTCATTGCAACAGCTCCGGCTCTAAAACATATCCTGCTAATGAATGGGTAACTGCAGAAATGATTGTCCTTGGGGATAGTATCATCCATCATGTATTGGAGAGAGATACTGTCCTGACCTATACCCAACCGCAAATCGGGGGCGACCTGCCTGAAGGGTTTCCGCTAACCGAAGGTACTCTTTTAAAAGAAGGACATATTGCAATCCAGGCAGAAAGTCATGCAACTGAATTCAGAAAAGTGGAACTCCTGGATCTTAGTAAAAAGTAAATTATAGATTTGTTTAAAAAAATATCAGCGCTTATATACACATGTTTCCGGCAAACAGGATTTTTAAAACAAAAAAGTTCCCTGTAAAGTTATTACATGAACTCAAAAAACCGTATTCTAACTGCCCTTTCGCATAACCAGCCGGACAGAATTCCGATGGATTTTGGTTCTACACCTGTCTCGGGAATTCATGTCTTACCCATAAACAAATTAAGAAGTGCATTAGGATTGAAAAACATTCCTGTGAAAGTGATTGAACCATACCAGATGCTTGGGGAAATTGATGACGAATTGGCAGATATCCTGGGAATTGATACAATTGGTTTATTTGGAAAGAACAACATGTTTGGCTTTGCAAACGAACACTGGAAAGAATTTAAAACACCATGGGAACAGAAAGTTCTTGTGCCCGGCAAATTCCCAATTGAAAAAGATCCATCAGGAGATCTGCTGATGTATCCTGAAGGTGATACCTCTCAAAAACCTTCAGCAAAAATGCCTTCAGGCGGATATTTTTACGATGCAATTATCAGGCAGGATCCTATCGATGAAAACAATCTTGATCCGGAAGATAACCTGGAAGAGTTTGGATATATTACTGATGAAGATCTGATATTCTGGAAAACCCAGGTTAACAAAAACTATAGCAAGGGAAAAGCCCTGGTTGCCGGTTTTGGTGGTACCGGACTTGGTGATATAGCCCTGGTTCCTGCAATACAATTGAAACATCCTAAAGGAATACGGGATGTAACGGAATGGTACATTTCTACTGTAACACGACAGGATTACATTCAGAAGATATTTGAAAAACAAACTGATATCGCCCTGAAAAACTTTGAGAAGTTCTATGATATAATTGGTAACCGAATTGATATTGTTATGCTTTGCGGAACAGATTTCGGAACACAAACATCGCAATTCTGTTCTGCTGAGACTTTTCGTAACCTTTGGTTTCCATATTATAAGAAAATGAACGATTGGATCCATCAAAATACAGAATGGAAAACCTTTAAACATTCCTGCGGATCAGTGGAACCATTTATCGATCTGTTTATTGAAGCCGGCTTTGATATTCTGAATCCGGTACAGATAAATGCAAAAGGTATGGAGCCGGCTTATCTGAAAAAACAATATGGTGAACGGATAGTATTCTGGGGTGGCGGCGTTGATACCCAGAAAGTGCTTGCATTCGGCACACCACAGGAAGTGGAAAAACAGGTACTGGATAATTGCGAAATATTCTCTGAAAACGGTGGTTTTGTATTTAACACAGTCCATAATATCCAGGCAAATGTTCCGGTGGAAAACATTTTAGCTATGTTTAATGCAGTCCGGAGATTCAACGGCGAATGAAGAGGCGATGAGGCGATGGGGCGAGTGGGCGACGGGGCGAGTGGGGAAATATTGGATGCAAGATATATCGTTTGTGAAAATATAAGTAACTAAATATGAAGATCAGAAAGCATAAAGATTTAGAGGTTTATAAATTGGCATTTGAAACTGCAATGGAAATATCTGAGTTGTCAAAATCATTTCCTAAAGAAGAACGATATTCATTAACCGATCAAATAAGAAGTTCTTCACGATCTGTTGCTGCAAATATTGCGGAAGCTTTCAGAAAGAGGCGCTATCCCAGGGCTTTTATATCTAAATTATCTGATAGTGAAGGTGAAGCCGCTGAGACTCAGGTCTGGATTGATTTTGCGTTAAAATGCAAATACATTGATAATGAAATATATGAAAAACTTTTTGATAAATACGACCATATTATCTCTATGCTTGTTAATATGATTAAGCAACATGAAAAGTGGTCAATTTAGATTTCGCCCTGTGCCTCTTCGCCTAGTCGCCCAGTCGCCTGGTCGTTAAGAAAAAGACGAATAGCTTAAATTTTAAAATTTATTTTATGAAATACATAGGTGCACATGTTAGCACTTCAGACGGGGTGGAGAATGCTCCGCTAAATGCTCATAAAATTGGAGCAAAAGCATTTGCGTTATTTACAAAGAATCAGCGGCAATGGTTTTCCAAACCTTTTACCAAAGAAAATATCAGTGATTTCAAAAAGAATTGCGAAAAATACGGATACACTCCGGACAAGATACTTCCTCACGATAGTTACCTGATCAACCTGGGACATCCGGAAAAAGCCGGTCTGGAAAAATCGCGTAATGCATTCCTTGATGAGATGAAACGTTGCGAACAATTGGGTTTAGACCGACTTAATTTTCATCCCGGAAGTCATTTAAGACAGATATCTGAAGAAAAATGTCTTTTAACCATCGCTGAATCTGTTAATTGGGCGCTCGACCAGACAAAAGGCGTAACAGCGGTCATAGAAAACACTGCCGGTCAGGGTTCAAACCTGGGCTATGCATTTGAACAAATCCGTTTCATTATCGATCATGCTGAAGATAAAAACCGTGTTGGTGTTTGTATCGACACTTGTCATGCTTTTACCAGTGGCTACGACCTGAGAACCAAAGAAACCTATGAAAATACATTTCTCAAATTCGCAGAGATCATTGGTTTCGAATATTTGAAAGGGATGCACCTTAACGATTCGAAAAAGGTACTTGGGTCGCGGGTTGACCGGCATGACCAGATCGGTGAAGGGTTTATTGGAAAAGATACTTTCAGAATGATCATGAATGATCCGCGGCTGGATGAAATACCTATGATCCTTGAAACGCCTGACGATGAATTATGGAGAGAAGAGATCGAGATGCTATACGGAATGAATAAATGAAGAAGTGTCTAAAGTTATAAGTGCCTAAAATGCCTAAAGTTATAACTTCATCACATTTTTTTTGCTGAGCTTAGCCGAAGCATAAGTACTGATTAGTTACAAATTATTTAGTTATTTATTTTCCATTTTTTATTTACATTGCAAAGCTATGTTCTTAAAACCTATATCGATGAAATCATTAAGCTTTTCTAAAATTATTATCCTGGTATTAATTGCCATATTGAATATGAACCTTTATGCCCGACTCGCAAAAGAAACAGGTGGGCAAAAAACTGAAAGAATGAAGTGGTGGACCGATGCCCGTTTTGGAATGTTCATCCATTGGGGATTATATGCCCAGGCTGCCCGCCATGAATGGGTGAAAAAGTATGAACGGATCACTGACGAGCAATACCAAAAATATTTCGATCTTTTCAATCCGGATATGTTTAACCCGCACGAATGGGCTAAAATGGCAAAAGAAGCCGGCATGAAATACGCTGTGATCACAACAAAGCACCATGAAGGCTTTTGCATGTTTGATTCAAAATATACCGATTACAAGGTAACAAACACACCTTACGGTAAAGACATTATTAAAGATTGGGTAGAAGCTTTCAGAGCAGAAGGATTAAAAATCGGGTTTTATTATTCCCTGATCGACTGGCATCACCCTGATTATATTATCGACCGTGTTCATCCACAAAGTGCAAAGACCGGTGATGAATATGCTATTCTGAACAAGGGCAGAGATATGAACAAGTACCGGAAATATTTAAAAAATCAGATAAATGAATTGCTAACAAATTATGGAAAAATAGATATTATCTGGCTGGATTATTCTTTTCCCTCAGGAGAATATGGAAAGGGGCACAATGACTGGGACTCGGAAAACCTGCTTCAAATGGTACGTGAGTTACAACCCGGAATTATTGTTAACGACCGGCTTGATCTGAAAGATAAAGAAGGAGGATGGGATTTTACCACCCCGGAACAATATAAAGTTTCAAAATGGCCGGAAATAAATGGCAAAAAAATACCCTGGGAGACCTGCCAGACTTTCTCCGGATCGTAGGGTTACTACCGTGACGAAGCTACATGGAAAAGTAAGAAACAATTGGTTGGTCTGCTTATTGAATCAGTAAGTAAAGGCGGAAACCTTTTGCTTAATGTCGGGCCAACAGCCCGGGGAAACTTCGACTCCAGAGTTCAGGACCGTTTGGAAGACATGGGCAAATGGATAAAATTCAATAGTCGCTCTGTTTACGGGTGCACTCAAGCTCCCGGTAAATTCCCGAAACCCGACAATTGCTTGCTAACCTACAATCCGGAAACCAACAGGTTATATGTTCATTTGCTTGATTATCCTATGGGAAGATTCACATTAAAAGGTTTTGGCGGGAAAGTCAGGTATGCTCAGTTTTTGCACGATGCCTCCGAGATTAAATTTGGCAAACCCAGGCATAATGTTACTTATCAGGAATCCTTAAAAAACAAGGATATTATCCTTATGTTACCGATAGTAAAACCTGATATTGAGATCCCGGTGATTGAACTTTTTCTGAGTGATGAATAATGATTCTGTGCCAAATGAAAGTTTATCTTTACAAGGGTAGATTATAATGGTGACTTTATAAGTAGATTCTTTTAAAAGGAATACACTAAAAATATAATCAATTACAAATATTACATGCTTTTTTTGTATTCTTTTACAAATATTACATGCTTTTCTTGTATTTC
>JADFQJ010000104.1 GCA_022561875.1 Bacteroidota bacterium
CATTATTACAGTGTTCCTTTCCGGTTTATAGGGAAAAAAGCAAAAGTATCCTACACAAGATCAACCGTTGATATCTATCATAATTACAAACGCATCGCCATTCATCAACGAAACAAAAATCCTTACGGTTATACCAGCATCAAAGAACACCTGCCCTCAGCTCACCGGTTTGTCAGTGAATGGAAGCCTGAGAAGTTTATCAACTGGGCTAAGGCTTACGGAGTGTCAGTGTATGAATACATTCTAAGAGTATTGGACAACCATCAGCATCCTGAACAGAACTACAAGTCATGTATCGGAATACTAAGCCTTGAAAAGAAATATGGCAAAGAGCGCTTAAACCAGGCTTGTTCCAGGGGTATCTATTATGACAATTACAGTTTCAGGGTGATTAAAAACATCCTTGAAAAAGGCATGGATCAATTGAAAGAGGAATCCGTGCAATGCCAACTTCCTTTACATGAAAACATAAGGGGAGAACATTATTATCAGTAATCAATTCAATTAATAACCTTAAAAACCTAAAAAAATGAGTAACAGTGCAACCATTGAAAAAATGAAAGAGATGAAGTTCTTCGGTATGCAAAAAGCTTTTGAGCTGAGCATGGAAACCAACACAACAAGGGACTTCACGACAGATGAATTTTTAGCTTATCTGATCGAAGCCGAGTACAATGACCGGCAAACAAGGAAAATGAACCGGCTGATCCGATCAGCACGGTTCCGTTATGCAGCAGAAGTTGAGCAAGTACATTATCCCGTATCAAGAGGACTGGATAAGAACCAACTACTGAGGTTGGCAACTGGAAATTATATACAACGAAAGGAAAGCATCATCATTACCGGACCGACAGGTGTGGGTAAGAGTTATATCGCATCTGCCCTGGGTCACCAGGCATGTACTGATGGATACAAAGTTTTGTATTACAATGCTTCAAAGCTCTTTTCCCTTTTGAAAATGAGCAAAGCTGACGGTTCTTATTTGAAGTATATCAATAGGATCGAAAAACAGGACCTGTTAATCCTTGATGACTTCGGGCTTCATCCCCTGGATGAACAAAACAAACTTGCATTACTTGAGATCATAGAGGACAGGCACGGAAAAAGATCCACTATTATTACATCACAAATACCAGTGAAAAAATGGCATGAACTCTTAGATAACCAGACTATTGCGGATGCTATCCTGGATAGGATCGTACATACGGCTCACAGAATAGAACTCAAAGGAGAATCAATGAGAAAAAAGATGATTAATAAATAAAAAAATAACTATGTTTGACCGGAGAAATCACTCACAGAATCCAGGTGGATCAATTTGACAGGATCAAGTGGGTCAGTTTGCCGGGATTAGGTGGGTCAATTTGACGAGATTATACAATGCCCGGCAAATTGCCGAAGAATATCTGAAACGGTGGTCAATAGAGTGTTGCTTCAAGCATTTGAAAACAAATGGGTTTAACCTCGAAGCGATGAATTTTAAGGATGACAAGAAAATCACACTAATGATGGCAGTGGTAGCCGTGGTTTATGCGCTGGCTTTGAGAGAAGGCTTGTTATGTCTGTTGAATAAAACAATCCCGATAAAAAAATACAAGAACGGTAAACAATATCTTAGCATCTCGGTATTCAGGAAAGGGATGGAAGAAATAGAACAAATAGTAAGCAATGCCTGGGAATTGATTTGCTATGTAATAGGAATTATCAATTTAAACAAAAATTCAAGATTGAATCCCTTGACTAATAAGGAATGGAGTAAAAATGTACAGTAGTTTGTACTTTCTTATTAATTTTATGGTGAAATAGTAAATATTCAAGAAATATCTACAGAATAATATTCCTGCAAGAACACGAAGTTCAATATTATCTATTGAGTTGCGGGCTCTTGGTAGAATTATATTCCATTCTCGCATTGAAGCGCAGAATTTTCAATAAAACAAATGAAAAGTCGGATTAAAAAAACAGGGTGCTTCAGGCAACCATGAGAATTATTCACCGTCCTGTATTTATATTGAAAACGTTTTCCCAAAACAGATTGAAAAACTCCTTAAAAAGCCCCTTGTTAAGACCTTTAATTAGGGACGCTGTTAAGTGCATCCACCTGATGCC
>JADFQJ010000073.1 GCA_022561875.1 Bacteroidota bacterium
CTCTGGACAGTTTCCTGCGGATGACATTCCGGCATGGATTGGGAGGTGCGACAGAAATAAATATTAGCAGACGGCCCAGAGGCTGGCAGCAGCAAAACAAGTTCCAACGGGCTCAGCGGGAATTAAATCGACTCAAACAGTATTTGGATCAGCGCGGTTTTTATCTTTTTCGAGATATGTATACGCATGCAAATTTGGCATGTCACTTTAACGAAAAACTCTCCAAGTCCATTGCAAAGCGTTTCCCTCTAGTATTTATTGATGAAATGCAAGACACAAACCATATTCAATATGATATAATTTACAGAATAGCCAAGCATCACAATAATTTGTTCGTCGTTGGTGATTTTTGTCAAAGTATTTATTCATAGTACATTAAACATTTCTTAGAACTGGTTTGACTTTTTCTAATAATTGTTACTAAAAGGGGATTTTCCTCCAGAAATATTTTCTCCGTGTATATTGATAATTACTACCATACACCCAGGGGCGAGCCAATCGGATATTTGGACAACCAAAAAATAAACCAAGTTACGGTCAACTATTTCTTGTACAATTCAACTGTTTTTTTGATGGCACGGATATATTCCGGATTTGTACCGCAACACCCTCCGATAATAGCCACACCGGCATCGATTAAATCCGGTATTTTTTCTGCAAAAAATTCAGGTTTCTCCGGATAAAATAACTGACCATTTTTTATTTCGGGCTGCCCTGCATTGGAACGAATAATTAAGGGAAAAGACGTGACTTTTTTAAACTCAAGGGCTATTTCAACCATGTTCTCAATTCCATTTCCACAATTGGAACCGATAATATCTGCCCCTGCTTCTTCAAGACCGGCAGCCGCTTCCTTTACATTTACCCCCATTATTGTATAATAACCTTTTGTAGTTTTATCAAAGGTCATGGTCGCTATAACCGGTGTTTTGGGGGAAACAGCCTTTGAAGCTTGAACAGCTAAGGTGGCTTCCTGCAAACTGATCATTGTTTCGATGCAAATGACATCTACCCCTGCGATGATTAATGCCTTTATTTGGCGTTTGAACCCCTGAAATATTTCATCTGGTTCAACATCTCCGTAAGGTTGTAGAATTCCTCCCGTAGGACCGCAAGAACCGGAAATATATGCGTTCCCATTGACTACTCTTTTTACAATCGAAACTGCCTTTTGGTTGATTTCTTCTGTTTTTTCTTCAAGTCCATATGAGGAAAGTTTCATTGGAGAGGCGCCAAACGTATTGGTCTGGATAATCTCTGCTTCGGAATCAAGGTACAGCTTTGCAATTTCTTTCAGTATATCCGGCTTATCTAAATTAAATGATTCGGGGCAGTCACCTGGTTTTAATCCATTTTGAATCAGAATAGTGCCAATTGCTCCATCAGCTACTATTATTTCTCCATTACTCAGACGATCAAGAAGAGGTTCCATCTCAAGCCAAATCAATAAGCTGTTTTACACATTCAACTGCTTTTGCTGCATCATAAGCATAAGCGTCTGCGCCAATTTCCTGTGCAAACTCTTTCGATACAGGCGCGCCTCCTATGATTGTTTTTATTTGATTATTGAGACCATTTTCCCGAAGGAGATCTGTCACGTTTTTCATGAGGGGTGTCGTGGTGGTCAGAAGCGCTGACATACCGATGACTTTTGCCTGTTCCTTTACCGCTGTTTCCACAAATTGCTCTGCGAAAACACCTTTCCCAAGATCAATGACCTCAAAGCCGGCACCTCTTAACATGATCCCTACAAGGTTTTTACCAATGTCATGTAGGTCACCTTTTACCGTACCGATAACAACTTTACCGGCACTAGGAATCCCTTCCTTAATCAGTAATGGTTTCAACTGATCCATTCCCGAATACATGGCTCTGGCTGCCAGCAAAACGTCCGGTAGAAATATTTCGTGTTTTCGAAACTGCTCGCCTATCACATTCATTCCAGCAATTAACCCTAAGTCGAGGATATCCTTAGGGGCAATGTTTTCTTCTATTGCCTGCTTTGTCAAATCAAACACTTTCCCATCGTCACCCTGCTGCAAAAAATCTGAAATTTGTTTTAACAAATCCATCTCAATCACTCTTCCTTTCATTGCCTTTTCGTAGATTAATTATCCTTTTCATCCGTCCTTGACATGAAGCATCTTTGCATGAACGGCAAAAAGGATAGTTAGCTTTAAAGATATGAATCTTGTCTTTCCCTGAAACCAATAACCCAGTCACGGATTTCAGGGGATTCATTAAGTAGTTGTCATTTAGTGAAATACCAATTTTCTCCGGATGTAGATATTGAAAAAGTTTTTTCTGTCCACTGATATGCCAGCCACAATAGCCCGGACTATAGCTTAAGACAGTATTATCAGATTGATTATTTTGTCTTTTCAACAGTTCATTAGAAAAATTTCTCTCATAGGTACTGACCGCTTTATCAGCTGACAGTGACGCCACTGCATCCAGTATGGAACCCAATGCAAAATTATTATCGTTAAAAAGAACCCCGATTTTTTCACATACATCCTTACCCATAGTCAAGGCAAATAGAGCCAATCTATTTGAATGAGGAATGACGTGTTGAAGGGGGGTGTCCTTTGCATTTTTGCCTTGTCCTTCAAAGGTGGATTCAAATTCATTTTTCAATATTTCAGAGTGGATTCCAACAGGCCTGGATTCGTCTGAAAATATGTCCATTGCCATAGAAATTAGTCCATCAGCTTTATTAGAAACGTTCTTTCCTTTAGGAACCCCCATATTTCGAAGAACGGATTCCTTCTTCGGTATTATTTCATGGATATCAAAACGGGTAAATTTGTTCATTCCGGTCTTTCCGGTAGATTGTTTTGCCCATATCGTTGAGCCTCTCTTTCCATAAGACTTACCAATTCTCTTTTAATATTATCGGTTAATTCTGAGGGACGATAATTGTCTAATAATTTTTCTACTTCATTAACTGCTCTATCCTCCAGTGTTAAGCTACCTTCATCTTCCCATCTTGCTCTATTTGAGCGATTAATAACAGGTCCGGGGAAAAAGTGTTCATCTTTGAGGTAGGTTCGGGTATGCTTTGATATGAGCAGATGCCCTTCTTTGAGCAGCTCTTGAAATATAGGTAATGCCGGAAAATCTTCTTTAGGTTCAATACCTTCAATTAAACGAAAAACCATACCACAAATTTCATTATCCAGCACCAATTTCCCCAGACTCTGGCAGCTCTCAAAATCAAGCATACCTGGTCCTGAGATATTATTTATTCCTGACAAGGCAGCCAGAACAGCGCCAATGCCGCTTTCAATTCCTGCCTGAGCGTCAAGTTGTTTGGCATCGCTTAAAGAAATATAGGCTTGGGTAGGTATGCCCAGTGATTTCCCGATTTCATTGTAGGCACAGTCCACCATCATGGTCTCCACAGCTCCCATGGGGGTTGTTTCATACCGAATATCAAAGATTGCCGGGGAGCCACCGTAAAGAATGGGAGCTCCGGGATTTGTAAGTTGACTTATAATTATACCACTCAGTGTTTCTGCAGTATGTTGAATCAAGGTACCCACAAGTGTTACAGGGGCGACAAATCCGGAAAGCGGCATGGAAATAAACTCAACCGGAATAGAGTATTTGGCACAATCCACCACATTCTGTGAAGTAACATCACTCCATTTTAAGGGTGATGTTGGACAACAGGAAAAAATACTAAGCGGTTTTTCCACGAGCGCTTTATCGGTACCCCGAACAGCAACCTGAAAATCCTTCATTACAGTAAATGATTCTGCTTTAAATGTTCCTGTCACAACCGGCTTTTCACAGTAAAGAAGACTTAAAAATAGACGGTAACTGTCAGAAAAACCTTCATGAACATCATCGGGTATTAAAGCCGTACTTTGAGATGCAATATTTTCAAGTTGACTGACAACTTTTACATAATCGACATAATCCTTCGTAGAGGGTTTCCGGATTTTTTGTGACCGATGATCAAGAATATTTATTGCGGCTGAACCGGGAGTGAAGTGAATCCTGTGCTTTGAAAAATTATGTGTTTCATTCCCCATAACATCGAAAAGCTTGAAAGACCCTGGTACTGTTTTTAAAGCGGCTTCAATAACCTCTTGTGTGAAAACAACATGGTATGTCTTCATATTAACCCTGGCACCATAATCCGATAAGAGAGACAGGACTCCCTTGTTATGTATTTCTACTCCTAATACGCAGAGAATTTGCCTTGCTTCGGAAATAATTTGTTCAATCAGACGGTCATTCAAAAATGTCACTGTGGGTCTCATTCCAAAACTCCTTTAATATTATATTTGACTGTATCGGAATTTCAATGTTTCTTTTCAAGAATATTAGTTATTAGTTAATTGGTTACCGGTTAATTGGTAATCTTAACTCGCTGCTCTACCACTCACCCCTGTACGGTCGTTCCTCCCTATAGGGCAGACACTCACCATTTACTACTAACCACTCACCAGTTACCACTCACCACTTCCTCAGCCTTAGCCTTTTCAATCAATTCGCATAGCTATGTTCTTTTTAGGGGCATTATTCAACAATTCAGGCTGAAATCTGCGGTATTTTTTTCACGGCAGCAAGAATTAAGGTATCCCTTTTGGTGCATAGAAATATTGATAATATCCAGGCTGGAAATTTACACATATAAAGAAAATGTTATTGTTAATTTATGAACGCCGAGCGTTAAAGCTATTTCTGATTAAGTATGCCCTGTTTTAAGCAACGAATATATTCCGTATCTTTTTTCCAGCGTGAGCTGCTTGCCTGCCCGCCGTAGTCACGCAGGCGGGTAGTTTCTCATTTGTGCTCCTCATTATGCTATGATTAAGAAGCACGAAGCCTACTGCCCTTCTATCAAAGCAGTTGAGTTGCCTGTCTGCCGACAAGGCAGGCACTTAATAGTTGAATTCAAGATTTCATTAATACACTTGGATAAAATAAGCCACATCTAGATAAAATGTAAGTATAAACACAATACAAAATTGTAAATGATACGATTAGTGAGTAATTTTTGTTGAATAAAAATAAGGTTGTAAATATCGATGAAAAGCTAGAAAAGCTACGAAAAACTTATTAGAGAAAAACTGGTCGGTTTCATATCACCCGTAGATTGATGAAAGAAAATAGGCAAAAAGCTGAATTCCCGAAAGAAACAAATCTTCAAGGAGAATTTGTTCGTCAGCAGAGCATATTTCGTCGATGGGTGACAGCAGACGGAAGCTCTGATTTCCCAGCGCAGTCTGGCAGGTATCATTTGTATGTTTCATTAGCTTGTCCTTGGGCTCACCGAGCAATTATATTTCGTAAATTAAAAAAACTCGAGAATGTCATTTCCCTGTCCATTGTTGACCCTATCAGGGATAATCGAGGCTGGAGGTTTACGGATAACCCCGGTTGTATACCGGATTTCCCCAACGGCTTTAAGTTTCTAAGAGAAGCTTATGAAATGACTGACCCATCTTTCAATGGAAGAGTAACAGTCCCGGTGCTCTGGGATAAAGAAAAGAAAATGATCGTCAATAATGAATCTTCTGACATTATTCGCATGTTTAATTCTGAATTCAATGCTTTTACCGATTCCGAATTAGATTATTATCCTCCTAACCATCAAGAAGAAATAGATTCTTTGAATAATTTGATTTATCATAATATAAACAATGGAGTTTATAAAACAGGATTTGCAACAACTCAGGAAGCCTATGAAATAGCTTTCACAAACCTTTTCAATACACTGGAAGAGTTGGAGGAAATTCTTGGTAAACATCGCTTTTTGATTGGCAATCAAATCACAGAAACAGATTGGCGTCTTTTCCCTACACTCGTTCGGTTTGATGCTGTCTATTTCGGACATTTCAAGTGCAATAAAAAACAAATCGTCGATTATCCAAATCTTTGGGGGTACACGCGAGATCTTTACCAGTTTCCAGGTATAGCGGAAACAGTAAACATGGATCACATTAAACGACATTATTACATCACACACAATAGTATCAATCCTACAACAATTGTTCCCTTGGGTCCCGAAATTGACTTTAACATCCCACACGATCGAGAGAGATTTCATTAAAATAGAAAAAACGATTCCTGTTCTATTACCTTTAGAGTTTAAACCTCTGACAAATGAAACATGGGGTGATTTTGAGAAATTATTCGGAGAAAAAGGTGCTTGCGGAGGATGCTGGTGCATGTGGTGGAAGCTGAAACGGTCGGAATTTGATAAACAAAAAGGATTGGGGAATAAAAAAGCTATTCAATCATACGTCAAATCCGGAAAGATCCCCGGCATTTTAGCCTATTATCAAGAGGAACCTGTGGGATGGTGTGCGGTGGAGCATCGTGAAAACTATCCTGTTCTTGACCGATCCAGAATACTAAAGAAATTGGACGATGTTCCGGTTTGGTCCATAACCTGTTTTTTTATCGAGAAACGATACCGTAATAAAGGGATGACAGTACAAATATTGAATGCTGTTAAAAATTATGTAAAAAATAGAGATGGGGAAGTGTTGGAAGGCTACCCTATTGAGCCAAAAAAGAAACATATTCCACCCGCTTTTGCATGGACTGGGTTCATGTCTGCCTTTAAAGATGCAGGATTCATCGAATGTGCTCGTCGATCTGAAACCCGTCCGATTATGAGGTATCATATTTAATTTTTCATTACATCTTTTTCTGTGTCTTCCAATCATAATAACCTATAATTAGTTCTTGACCGAAAAACAGAAAACCGAATGAAAAAAGATGACATCTTTTTCCCAACTAGCTGGTAAAAATAAGTAAATTCAATCCACCTCATTTTCTTCGAGTAACATAATGTCAAATTCCTATCTGGTAATAATTCCAATCTATAATGGTGAGAAAACTCTGCAAAAACTCTACCAGCAATTACTGTCTCAAAACGTGAAAGATATTTTATTTGTGGATGATGGAAGCAATGATAACACAGCGAATATTTTATACGAGAATCATCTTCCGTTTATTTCTCACAAGAAGAATCTGGGGAAGGGGAGGGCATTATTTAGTGGTATCATGTATGCAAGGGATCATGGATTTGATTATGTTCTTTCAATGGATATTGATCTTCAACATCCGGTAAACCGAATCCCATGTTTCAGTAAAATAATGGGGAAAAACCGGATTGTGATTGGCTTTAGACGAGATATGTCATTGATGCCCTGGCAGCGTGTTTTCTCAAACAGAACGACTTCTTTTCTTCTCTCTATACGTACACGAACGAAAATCCTGGATAGTCAATGTGGATTTCGTTTATTCCCAACAAAAATAATAGATGAAGTGAAGTTCACAGAAAATGGATTCCAGTTCGAAAGCGAATTTTTAATTAAGTGCGCATTAATTGGGTATGAAATTTACCATGTTCATATTCCAACAATTTACCAAGATGAAAAATCTTCAGTGAGAAATGTATTTGATACCGTTAAGTTTATATCCGTGTATTTAAGAAGTTATTTATGGTAGCTACTGAGGGATAATAAGATATGTTTGGTTGGCTGAAGAAATTATACAATTGGGTTCTCCATTGGGCTGAAACTCCTTATGCACTTCCCGCCCTTATCGCATTGGCTGTGGCAGAATCATCTTTTTTCCCGATTCCCGTGGATATTTTGTTGATTGCCATGGCTGTATCTATCCCCGCAAGGTCTTTCGTATATGCGGCCTATACATCGCTCTTTTCCGTATTAGGGGGAGTCATTGGTTATTTGATTGGTTTTCAATTCATGTCGATGATAGGAGACCGGATAATTGACTTCTACGGATACCAATCCCAATTTCAATCATTAAGTCAAACATTTCAGGACTATAATTTTGTGGCAATATTAATTGCTGCTTTTACTCCTATTCCGTACAAAGTATTCACGATAACAGCAGGTGCGGTTCATGCCGACTTTTGGGAATTCTTTGCTGCCTCTGTTATTGGAAGGTCGTCCAGATTCTTTATTCTGGGAACTTTGATTTACTTTTTTGGTGAGAATATCAAATCGTTCATCGACAAATATTTTGATCTGTTATCCATTTTATTTGTTGTCCTCTTAGTTGGGGGATTTATCCTTATAAAGTACGTCTTTTAATTATGTTTCATCTGTAATTAACTATAAATTTTCCCTCGGATTTTCGGGGTGTAGCGCAGCCTGGTTAGCGCGCGTCGTTCGGGACGACGAGGTCGAGAGTTCGAATCTCTCCACCCCGACAATAGTTTTTACTCTTTCCTCCATGTCTTGAGTTAAAGGAAAGAAAACCCTAATAGGTTGTACTCCATAAGGCTTTATTCA
>JADFQJ010000030.1 GCA_022561875.1 Bacteroidota bacterium
CCATCGTTTGCAATTACTTTCCAGTAGTAGGTAACACCGTAACTTAGAGTATCGATGTTTATTATTGTATCAGTAAAGCCGGATAATACCTGCCCGGGGGGATTATTCCTGCCAAGATATATATCATAAGTAATAGCTTCATTTTCATCGTCTGATGCTGTCCATTGCAGATTGATATTAATACCCGTTTCTGTTGCATTATTATCAGGTTGCAGCAGGGTTAACTCAACAGGATCATTAGTCCATGAAGTGAAACTACGGGTACTACCGGTTGTTATATTACCATAAGAGTCTTTTGCAATAACATACCAATAGTAAACAGTTACAGAAGAAAGTGTTGGTAATATATAGAATGTGTCCGTTTGTGCTTCTGAGACCATTGGTGGATCAGCATCTGTGCCAAAGTAAACATCATATGTTATTGCATCGCCCTCCGGGTCGGTACTGTTCCAGGTAAGAGCTGTTCCGGTAGTATCAACAATCATAATCATTGCCGGCAGGTGATTCAAGAGAGAGTACCACAGGCATATTATCGGTAAGCGTGGCGCTAACTGCAACTGCTGTATCCTGCTTACCAATAAAAATAATTAATGTATCAAGATATGTATCTTTCGGGTTATCTGTATGGAGGGTAATATTAACTGCAAGTGAATCGCCAGAGGGTACCGGGGCAAGTGATACTGTTCGTTCAAACGGTTGTTGCAATTGTGGGATACTATCGACAGTCATCTCCCGCACATTGTTGTTTTTGATGTAAATTGTTTGTATAGTATCACCCGTATTAATTAAAATATTGGCAAAACCGGATTCGCCGGAAATAGTCAAATTAGACAAATAGTCAATATCCCTGACACACCGAACAGAGAAACCATACTTCTTATTGTTGCTATTCCTGTTGATGTATGCATTATTGTAGTACAGGTTCCGGTTCCATGCATTTGTTGCATTGCTCTCTGTAGAAGACCACCAGTTACCGTCGTATCCAATGTTGTAGAAATTTCCATTGTAGTTACGGTTGCCACCCGGAAGGGCTGTAAAGCCACTTGAGCCAAAAGCAGGGTCACTTTCCAAACTTCCATCTGTCCATAGTGATGCATTGCCCGCGAGTTGACTGCCTTCATCTGTTCCTCGATATCCTGTATCATCAGCCTCGCTTTGGCTCATACCAAGAAACATTTCCAGTTGTTTCCATTCGGCATCACTCGGTAAATGCCAGCCATCGGGGCATACACCCTGTACACCGCTTGGATTGGCATCGCTGCTGCCTGCTCCGTTCATAGAAGCCGCCCAGGTGTAAAGTGCACCGTAGGTATCACCGTTAGTAGAGCTGTTGTCGTAATAACAATAAGCTTTGTCTGTGTAGCCAAGTGCATCCCAGGCTGAATTATCTTCAACTAATTGTATGGCAGTTCCATCAGGATAATGTGTTACTTTCAGATTTTCTGCCATCCAAACCTGGTTGCCGATTTGAACCGTATTATATGTATTTCCATCGTAATCCGTGACGGTTTCTCCTGAAATATACGTTGTAAAACTTACTTCATTTCCATAAGCTGTACCTACACTGTTTGTTGCATATGCCCGTACATAATAGGTAGTTTCTGATGATAATCCGGTTAGTAAACTGGTAAAACTACCTGTTCCGCTACCATCTGTTGTTTTACTGTCTGCTGTGGTTGGATTTTGAGAAGTACTCCAACATACTCCACGGGCAGTTACTGTTGCTCCACCATCATCAGTTATGTTTCCACCACTTTCAGCTGAGTTTTCTGTTATGCTACTAACTGATGTTGTTGATATGGTAGGAATAGTTAGTGTAGTAAATGTCACCTCACTTCCATAAGAGGTGCCAACACTATTCGTTGCATACGCCCTAACATAATATGTAGTTACGGGAGATAATCCGGTTATGGAACTTGAAAAACTACCTGTTCCGCTACCATTTGTTGTTTTACTATCTGCTAAGGTTGGATTTGAAGAAGTATTCCAGCATACTCCCCGGGCAGTTACTGTTGCACCCCCATCATCGGTTACATTTCCACCACTTTCTGCTGAGTTTTCAGTAATTGAACTGGCTGAAATAGTAGTAACTGTTGGAATGGTTGTAGTTGTAATAAAGTTTACTTCATCACCATAGGCAGTTCCTTCACTGTTTGTTGCATAGGCTCTGACATAATAAGTTGTAACTGGTGATAAACCTATTATTGAACTGGAAAAACCTCCTGTTCCTGTACCATCAGAAGTATAATTATCAGTAATAGTTGGATTTTGGGATGTACTCCAGCAAACGCCCCGGGCAGTAACGGATGCACCTCCATCGTCGGTTATGTTACCACCACTTTGTGCTGAGTTTTCTGTTATAGCGCTAATTGCTGTTGTCGTTAAGGAAGGAGTAGTAAGAGTAGTAAATGTCACTTCACTACCATAAGAAGTACCAATACTGTTTGTTGCATATGCTTTAATGTAATATGTTGTGCCGGCTGAAAGACCTGTCAGGCTTGTTGAGAATGTTCCTGTGCCACTACCTATTTGTAGTTTTGTCCCTGTTGTTTCAGGACTTGCTGATGTGCTATAATAAACTCCCCTTGCTGTCACACTTGCACCACCGTCTGAAGTGACATTTCCGCCTCCGGTTGCTGTTGTTTGAGTAATACTGCTTATCGCAGTTGTTGTAACTACGGGAGGATTAACAGTCTGTCCTGTTGTAAAACTTACCTCATTACCATATGCAGTACCTACACTGTTGGTTGCATATGCCCGCACGTAATAGGTAGTGTTCTGGGTTAATCCGGTTATTGAGCTGGTAAAGCTCCCAGTGCCGCTGCCATCAGTGGTATGCTCATCCGTTATCGTCGGATTCTGTGAGGTACTCCAGCACACGCCCCGGGCAGTTACTGTGGCGCCACCGTCATCTGTTACATTTCCACCCACGGTAGCTGATGTTTCAGCAATATCAGAAGCTGAACTTGTTGTTACCGTAGGAGAAATAATAGTCTGACTGGTTGTAAAGTTTACCTCATTACCGTATGCAGTACCTACACTGTTTGTTGCATAGGCCCGCACGTAATAGGTAGTGTTCTGGGTTAATCCGGTTATTGAGCTGGTAAAGCTCCCCGTGCCGCTGCCATCTGTTGTTTTACTGTCTGCTGTGGTTGGATTGGAAGAAGTGCTCCAGCATACCCCTCGGGCAGTTACTAATGCTCCGCCATTATCGGTTATGTTACCACCACTTTGTGCTGAATTTTCGGTAATGTTGCTAATAGGTGTTATAGTTACCGTTGGCAGGCTATATGCAAGGGTTGAAAATGACTTTTGATCACCATAAGAAATTCCATCTTTATTTTGAGCATAGGCCCTGACATAGTAAGTAGTATTTGCTGACAACCCCGTTAGATTACCGGAGAAATTACCGGTTGAGTTTTTTGAGCCCAGTTGTGTTTTATTATTTGCTGTTGTCGGATTTTGTGCTACCGCCCAGCAAAAGCCATGTTGATCAATACCTTTTTCACCCTTATCAATAATGGTTCC
The DNA here is from genome assembly GCA_022561875.1 of Bacteroidota bacterium. Classification (GTDB taxonomy): domain Bacteria; phylum Bacteroidota; class Bacteroidia; order Bacteroidales; family VadinHA17; genus JADFUQ01. The sequence continues at coordinate 3,529 of JADFQJ010000030.1, forward strand.
CTGGACTGAGCAAGAAGCATAACTAACATTTGTTACAGAACCGGTTGCTACCATAACTGTCCTCTCAAGTTCCAACTTTTTACAACCAAACAGTAAGTACAGGATTAGAAACATTAGAACTATTGCGTTCAAAGTATAAAACGAAAGTATGTTTTTGGCACGGTTCATATTTGTTTAGATTTGTCCGGATTTACTTTTTTATGAAAATAAAATCTCCAACCTGGTCACCCACATTCCTGATCTCTCCATATTGAGGGATAGCATTGCTGTTGTTTATAACCGCGATCCGAAAACTGCTGAACAATTGATCTGATGACAGATATTTTTCTGTATTATTCTCAAGTCTTTCTACCAGGAAATTAATAAAAGCACTTAGGTCAGGTACTTCAGTCAAAGTTCCGCTTGTCATTGCCTTTCTGCTTGTCAGTTCATATAGTTTCTGAATAGCTTTCCGGGCATCAGGGAATGCTGTCCGGGTTTTAAATATCGCCCCCCCGAAACATGCATCGTCTATGAGCAAAGTGTGTTTTGATTTTATCTTCGTGAATGACTTCCCTGTATGCTTCGGCAAGGCCTGCTTCATTGTCAATATCCCATCCAAGTGCTTTAAAGAAGGATTTATGTAATCTACACGGGTTTGTGTTTCATTATAGAAACCTTTTTTATATTCATCAAAATGATCGTCAAAACGTTCAACAAGTTTTTCAAGGATTTTATATGCTTGTTCTTTTGCGGTCATTCTGTATTTTTCATAGAATACACAAAATTAATGAAACTAATCGTATTTAAAACATAAAGTTTTAGCGGTAGCAAAAGCAAGTTAAGGTCTTTTTTTCCAATATCCAGGTTTACTACAGCATCATAAACGTCATAATCCGGTTTAGTCTTTCCATCATCTTTCTTTGTTGGCTCATTATAGTACCCGGTTAGAGTATCTTGTTTAACCGATTATTGCTGAGTAGTCTCTTGTCCACAAGCCAAAAAGGAAGTCATAAAAATTAGTCCTATGTGTATGGTTTATTTCTTATTGCATAATAATCTTGCCGGTTTCAATAATCTCTGTATCACTTAGTAAATGAAAAATGTACATAGAGTTAGACCAGCTTTCCGTATCATACGTTAATGTAAAACCTCTAATATTTTCATCCCGGGCTATTTCCCTTCCCGTCAAATCATAAATCACAACTGTTAACTTAGTATTTAGTAACAACAATTCTTGTGACAGTTCAATTACAACATATTCAGATGCTGGTACCGGGTATATATTTGAAATTGCTTTATTTGTTGGCTCTGAATTATCTTCAATACCCGTATCAGATAAAACAGTAATATCTCCAATCATTCCAGAACCTACGTGTACATCGCATTGGTAATTGTAAGTCCCAGGGGCGGTAAATACAAAAGTGTACACCCATTCGGTAGCTATGGCATTCCCAAAAGACTCAGGATTTGATGAAAAGGTTTCAGTAGTTCCGTTGACATTGTGACTTCCTCCGGTATTTGTCCACCTAACAGTATCTCCTGCATTTATTGTTATGCTTGAAGATGTAAATACGTTGCTACTTACTGTCACGTCAACTAATGTTTGTGCTGTTGCTATGTTGGTAAGCAAAAGGGTCACCACTATTAATAGATTTAATCCGGTTTTTGTAAAATTTGATTTCATATCCTTTTGATATATTTCAAATTATCCGCGACTTGAGGGGAATAAACTTCACCATTAATACTCCGATATTTCCGGATAAAAGGAAGTTTGTTCCACGTTTATTACAAATATAATCAAAAAACATGTTTTCCAAAAGAATATTTATAACTAAACAGGAATTGGACGGTTCAGATTCTCTTCCAGGGAAATAAATGTTTCCGTTCTCGAAATACCGTTTATCTTCTGTAAACGATCAGAGAGGATGGTTTTCAGATGATCGTTGTCGTGTGTATATACCTTGATGAACAGGGAATAGATTCCTGTAGTATAGTGACACTGGGTTATTTCAGGTATTTCTTTAATCTTCTCGACTACCTTGTCGCAGAGGCTGGCATGGTCGAGAAAAACACCAATATAAGCACAGGTCTTGTAACCCAGTTTTTCCGGGTCGATCTTAAATTCCGATCCTTTTAATATCCCTTTGTTAAACAGCCTGTTGATCCGTTGATGAATTGCTGCACCCGATACATTGCATTCACGGGCTACTTCCAGGTAGGGTACCCGGGCATTCCTGGTAATGATAGAAAGTATCTTCCTGTCCAGTTTGTCAATTTGTAAATTTTCTTTCATTTTTAGTTATTTGAATTTACAGTTTTTAAATTAAAGTATAAATATAGTTATAAATTGTAAGTAAAACAAAATAATTAGTAACTTTTATTAAATATAATTTGCAATATACTTATAATTAGTTATTTTTGAACTGTTTTTGTTTTTAGTAACTAACAACGTTTTAAATAATAATAAAATATTATTCTATGTGTGGATTTACAGTTTATACGGGGAGCGATAAAATGCTCAGGTTAAGTGTTGCTCATGATTTTTACAAAGTAAAATACAGGGGACCGCAAAATACGCATACAAAGGATTTTGGGGAAGACGGCTGGATGGGATTTCACCGGTTAAAAATTATTGATACTTCAGATAAAGGAAACCAGCCACTGACACATGAAAATATTCATTTAATATGCAACGGAGAGGTGTATAACTATAGACAACTTCGTGACAGGTACAAAGGATCTTATGAATTTAAATCGGACAGCGATTGCGAAGTAATAATTCCCATGTTTCTGGAGAAGGGGATTAAAGAAACTGCCCGGGAATTGGATGCCGAGTTTGTGTGTGTTATCTACGATTCTGAGCGAAAAAAGTATTTTGCAGCTCGTGACCCAATTGGAATTCGTCCAATGTTTTACGGTTACTCAAAAGACGGTGAAATTATGTTTGCAAGTGAAATGAAAGCATTGCATGGGTTGTGTGAAAAAGTAAAGCCCTTTCCTCCGGGACATTATTATGATGGTGAAAAATTAGAATCTTTTTGGGATATATCGTCTGTTGAAAAATACACAGAGGATAGTTTAGAGGATGTGTTCAAAAATATAAATAAATTGCTGACAAAAGGAGTTGAGAAACGCTTGCATGCAGATGTCCCTTTGGGCTTTTTATGCAGTGGAGGGCTTGATTCCAGCTTGGTTTGTTCAATTGCAGCAAAAACGCTGGATAAACCAATAAAGACATTTGCCGTTGGCATTGAAGACGGACCCATTGATACGAAATATGCAAAAATCGTAGCCGGTTATTTAGGGGCTGACCATACTGAAGTGTTATTTTCCAGACAAGATATCTTCGATACATTAAGTACTTTAATATATAATATTGAAACCTGGGACATTACCACTATCCGGGCATCTATGGGAATGTATATCGTATCAAAATTTATATCCGAAAATACAGATATTAAAGTACTTATGACCGGAGAAATCAGTGATGAAATATTTGGATACAAGTATACTGATTATGCGCCATCTCCAGATGCTTTTCAAAAAGAAGCAGAAAAGCGTATCCGGGAAATATATATGTACGATGTATTAAGGGCAGACCGATGCATTTCGTCGAATGGAATTGAGGCCCGTGTTCCTTTTGGTGATCTGGATTTTGTCAGGTATGTTATGAGTATTCCACCTGAAAGGAAAATGAACTTTACAGGAATTGGAAAATACATTTTACGAAAAGCCTTTGAGGGAGATTATTTACCACATGAAATTTTATACCGTGAAAAAGCTGCCTTTTCGGATGCAGTTGGACATAGTTTAACAGATTATTTAAAAGCTTATGCGGAAGAAATCTATTCCGGTGAAGATCTGCTGATTGCTCAGATTAAATTCAGTCACTCTCCGCCAATTTCAAAAGAATCATTGATGTATCGCGAAATATTTGAGCGCCATTTTCCGGGGAGAGCAGATGTTATTAAGGATTTCTGGATGCCTAATAAAGATTGGGAGAACTGTGATGTAAAAGACCCAAGTGCCCGGTTATTACCAAACTATGGTAAGAGCGGAGAATAGAAACGAAATATCAATATATCTTACCATTTCCTGATTTTAAATTTTGTTAGTTAGAACTGATGCGGTTTTGTTCAACAAGGGCGCAAATGCAGTGGGGCGCCCTGCGTATCGCCATCGCTTTGGCGGATGAACACTGGTCACGCTTCTGCGTGATCATCTGCCCTCCCTGTCTTATTCAATAGCAACTACTTCGGAAGATTTAGCCGTATTACAAAATCATTAAAACGTGGGTCATCATGCAGTGTTTTAAACCACGGTAGAACAGCAACCCATGCTACCCAGGCATGATGCGGTTCATAGGCCAGCCATTTGAATGCTTCATCCATTTTGCCTAATGCTCCATACATCATTGTAAGTCCAAAAGCGTTCCATGAGTTGACTTCAGATATTTCCAGTTCATTCAAAATTTTTTCTGCTTCATCACGATGACCCGAAATTGCATAGGTAAAACCAAGTGCCCAATTCCACCAGGGAGCAACCTCTGCAAGTTTCTTATGTGCTTCAATCGCCTCATCTTTTCTGCCCATTGTCAAATATATATCACCCAGAACAAAATAACCTGCAGAATAATCCTTTTGAATTTCCAATGATTTAAGAGCTTCCCGTATTGCATCTTCGTACCTGCCATCGTAACAATATAATCCTCCGAGCCATGCTGTATGCAAAGGATTGAAAGGATCATACTTCTGGGCAAGTTTATGTTCAACAATTGCTTCCTCCATCCGGTCGAAAAGATAAAGAGCCCATGCATAATGATAATGAGTAAGAGCCATATTGGGATTTAATTCAAGAGCTTTAATAAAATATTTCTCAGCCTCATCAAATTTCCAGTAAGAATATAGATTTAATTCTGCCAAAGCTGCATAGACCTCAGCCATTGTAGAATCAAGTTTTATAGCCTTAAGCGCTGCTGCTTCAGCTTTTGAAAGTGCATCTCCCGTGTCAAGTGGTCCATGTGCAATTTCAAGATATCCGAGTGCCAGTCCGGCATATGCAAAAGGATCTCCGGGATCTATTCTGACTGCCTCGTGAAGATATTCCAATCCCTTCCCCTTTGCTTCTGGGGTAAGCTGGTTTAAATGATACATTCCACGGAGATAAGCCTTGTAGGATTCTGGATTGACCTGCCGTGGTGAGGGAAGTTTTATCAGATTTTCAGTAGTAAGACCAAGGTTGATTTTTTGAGCTATCTGACCTGCAATATTGCTGTGCAATTTTAATATATTACGAATATCACTTGTATATGTTATTGCCAGGACAGGTCTCTCCTCCGGAAAAGCCTGGATCAATCTTATATGGAGTATGATTGAGTCGTCAGAGCCCAAAACAGATGCTTCCACCAGGAAATCTACATTTACTTGCCGTGCAATTTCAGGAATTGACATTTGATCATTGCTTAAGGCAGAAACTGTGCGCCCGCCTACTACACGAAGGGGCTTAACCTGGCCTAATTTGCTTAACTCTGTATACAGAGCATCATGTTGACCCTTAACGAGATAATCCAGCTCGGCGTTCCCGGTAAGATTACTGAATGGCATTACAGCTATTGAGATTTCTTTATTTGACCTGTTTGTAATATTATCAATATTTAAAACATCAACATCCTTAATAACCATAGCATTATCTGCTTTGCCGGAACCCGGAACAAGAAAGAAATCACCGGTAAGTGAGGTCGATACCCATGGCAGCTGCTGACCATTTGATTTTCCATAAACATAAGCTGTCACTTTCTGGAACATCTGAATAGCTGTAATCCCCGGTTCACTCAGATGTGTCAGCAACCCCGAGGTAAATAGTCCATTTTCCCCAGGACCGTCAGAAGCTGTACTTCCAGGAGAGGTAGCAAATGCAATTACAGAACCTACCGGTGCAGTTATGGTTGCCAGGCCCCTTCCCCTTGCAGCTCTTGTCCAGCTTCGCTCGAATGGGTTATCACGGCAGGCATCGAGAATTATAATATTTATACTGTTCTTTGCATCCTCCATCTTTCCTAAAACCCTGTCGGCCCTCACACAGTTGAATTCAACGTCTGATTCTGTCTTCAAAACAGCATCGACAGGAATTAAATAATTAAAACCTTTCGACTGAACACCATGACCCGCATAAAAGAAAAATCCTACGTCATAGTTCTTCAACCTGTTCCCGAAATCATCGATAGCCCGTGCCATCTCCTTTTGTTTAAGGTTCTCGTATTTTTTCACATCAAACCCGATACCTTTAAGTGCCTTTTCCATCGATTTTGCATCATTTCCAGGATTGGCAAGAATACTCATCGGGTAATTACCATTACCGATAACAAGTGCCAGGCGGCGTTCCTGCGAATTAGCAGAAATGCAGAAAAGCAATACCGTTATTACAAAAATTATTTTTTTCATACCTATCAGGTTTTGGTTATATCAAAGCTATACTAAAATTATATGTTAAAAAAATTTATTCTTCATGTTATGATGAACACCGGCATTCCTCATACTTGTTTATAATGTGAACAACAAGGGCGCAAATGCAGTGGGGCGCCCTGCTCCCACTGTTATTTGGTGCCTGAGTGATATACCGGGTTGTTCCGGTATGAATCGCTTCGATACGCCTGAATTAAGCAATCGGATATAGTAATGTTCCGCACTTTAATCCGGAACAAAACAATGCTAAAACCAGAAAGGAGGCAGATGAGAAAAAATGATATTCGCTGAATTCATGTCTTTTCCTGCCAGCCTTAATTAATTGCTATAAATGTATTATTTTCGCAACTTAAATATATTAATATGAGCGATAAATCGAAATCTTTAAATGCTATCAGGCAGCCACTTACATTTACGCCGGATAGTTCGAGAGTAATAACAAAAAAATTTTTCCCAGGCACCGAAGACAGGATTGCCAGTATTATTCATAGAATACTAATATTAAGCGAAAAGCAGACTAAAGAAATACTAAATGAAACAATTGGAAAATTTTCAAGCCGGCATAATGATATTAAAAGAATATTTAAGGATAATTTCGACAAAATAGAATATACAATTAATGAAGTTTTGTCTTTGGAAAAGAAATTATTAATTGGTTCCTATTTCACAATGGAGTATTCCATTGAATCGGCAGCTTTATTTAATCCTTCCATAGTACCGCACCCCGATCAAAACAAATTAAACGAAGGAGAATTAAGGATAATTATAAGTTTCAGGGCTGTTGGAGAAGGGCATATGTCTTCTATCGTTTTCCGCAAAGGTGTTATAAAAGCCAATGGAAATATTGCTATCGATGAAAAGAGTAGCCTTGTGGAGAATTCGCTAATAACTCCTGATAAAAAATATAATAAGGTAAATTTTGTCTATAAATTAAAAGATATAAATTGCTACGATTTGATAAGCAAAATATTAGATAATTTATTGGATACTTTTATTTTTGATGAATTAGTTGAAAGTATAAAAATATTTAAAAAACAAAACAAAATCACATCATTACATAATGAAGCCATAGATACTCTTATTTGGCTGGCAGAATCAAATTATGAAATACAATTCAATAAAAACCTGAGTTTATCCGGAAGGGTGATTTTTCCTAATTCCAAAAATGAAAGAAAAGGACTTGAAGATGCCCGGTTTGTTCATTTTAAAGATGAAGATGGTTTGGAACGTTATTATGCAACTTATTCGGCATACAATGGCATCACCTCATTACCTCAGTTGATCGAGACAGAAGATTTCTCTCATTTTAAAATATCAACACTAAATGGTAGCGGATCCCAAAATAAAGGTATGGCTCTGTTTCCTGAAAAAATTAATGGTAAGTATGCTATCATTTCAAGATATGATAATGAGAATTTATATATATTATTCTCGGATAATGTCAGATATTGGAATAATCCGGTCTTACTCAGGGAGCCTGAATTTTACTGGGAATTTTTCCAGATAGGTAATAGTGGCTCTCCTTTAAAAACAGATAAAGGATGGTTGTTACTAACCCATGGTGTAGGTCCGGTACGAACCTATTGTCTTGGAGCCTTATTATTAGATTTAAATGACCCTTCAAAAGTGATAGGCGCACTAAAAAATCCCTTATTAGTCCCGCTTGAGAGTGAAAGAAATGGTTATGTGCCTAATGTGGTCTATACCTGTGGGGCAATCATTCATAATGATTATTTGGTAATCCCATACGCTGTATCAGATTCACAATCATGTATTGCAAAGATTAAATTAGATGATGTATTAAATTGCATGGAAATTGTTTAATGTCGGCATGAAAATCAAAGAATATATCCGCTGTCTGCCCGTAATAAATTGACACTGCAGACAGACTCTCGAATTTATGCTAATAAACCTGTTACATCTTACATTTCCGACGGCACGTAAAAATATTTTGCTTTTCCGTATGGAACAGTAATCACTTGTTCATAAAGCAAAATATGTTCTTTTGCAATATGATTCCAGTATTTTAATTTATTGGTTTTTTTAATATTGTTTTGCAGTTGTTTTGCGAAATCATTATCTGATAATATTTTACTGATATGTTTTACATAATCTTTATCATTATGTGCTGTCAGTCCTCCTTTGGTTTCATTATTCCATAATTTAAAACTCTCAAGATCAGAGGTTACAACAGGGATATTAAATGCAGAAGCTTGTGCCATAATACCACTTTGTGCCCCTGTTTCATAAGGTAACGTAATCACATCGGCAGCGCTCATAATCACATCAAATGTATATTGAGGAAATTGCCCTCTTAATACATGAATCTTATCTTTCGCTGGTGAATTATTGATCAAATCAAAAAAGTATTTCTGATAATCTGAGTATTCCAATCCTCTCGTTTTACCTGCTACCAGTAAAATGGAATCTTCATTTTCTTTAACTATTTCGGGAAATACCTTCACAATTTTATCAAAACATTTAGTTGGTCTGAAATAGCCGGCTAAAAGAATGATTTTTTTCCCTTCCAGATCAAGCATTTTTTTGGCATGAGTAATTTTTTTAATTTCTCTGACACCATGTGGAAAAACAGATATTTTACTGCCGTGTCCATAAAGCTTAATCAGGATATTCTTCTGAAATTCTTCGTGTACAATAATTATAGTACTATTACGTACAATGTTTTCTGTAATGACGTCTTCTTCTGCTCCAGGTGTTTCAAAAACGGTATGCAGTGTAGTTGCTGTTGGCACATTGGCCATTTTACATCGTAATAAAAAGTCTATGATTTGTATTCCCCTGGCATCTCCAAATAAACCATATTCATGTTCAATATGAATTATATCAGGCGTAAGTTTAGAAGCCATACGAAACATTTTTTTTGAAATATCATAATCATTCGGATCGTAAGCAGGGAACACTTTGGTACCTTTTGCACCAAATTGACTTATTACAAGTATTTCCTTTTTGCATTTTAGCATAGCCTCAGCCAAATATTGAGTATACGTAGCAATCCCACATTCAATGGGAGGATATGTTGAAACATAACATATTCTCATAGTTTAAATATTTTTCAGGTTAAAACATATTCAATAAATCATCGATAGTAGAAAAAGCAAGACAGACAGTGTCATCACAGGCGCCATAATAGATATATACCTCTCCGTTATCTTTTACAACCGTGCCGTTTGAGAACACAACATTTCCAAAAAATCCTTGTTTTTCATAATCTTCTTCCGGAACTAATACTGGTTTTTTGCTTTGTTTAATAATTTTTGAAGGATCCTCGAGATCAAGTAATAACAGTCTCAGACTATACATACTGTCATCGCCTTTGCCATGATAAATTACCAACCATCCTTGTTCTGTTTTTATCGGGGGGGCTCCTCCTCCGATTTTCTGACTTTCGTAGACTGAACCATCAGGACGTAACAGACATATATGATTTCCCCAGTGAATCATATCCGGAGAATCGGCATACCATATGGAAGGCAAGCCAAAACCATGATTATCCGGTCGGTGTAATGCAATATATTTCCCGTTTACTTTTTCTTCAAAAATAGTAATATCTTTGTTTAGTGGAGGAAATATAATGCCTTTTCTTTCAATAGTTTTAAAATCTTTAGTGGTAACCAGTGTGGTTACATAACCATCTTTTGACACTGCAGTATAATTAATATAATAGGTATCCCCGATTTTTGTGATCCTTGCATCTTCCACACCATAGCTTTCACTTTCTATGCATGGAAAAATAAATGGCTTATCATCAACCTTGAAATTTATACCGTCTTCGCTTCTTGCAATTCGCAAATGACTTATTGTGGAAAGGTAATCTATGCCCTTATATAAAAATCCCCGGGTATCTTTCCTGATCAAATCAGGATCGTTTTCTGCTATCCTAAGGATGTTCGCATTACTTGTTCCATTTTTAAATTCATAGTACGGTATGTTGATGAATCCTTTTTCTTCTTCACAGTTTTCAGCTGTACGCATCAAAAGAATGATTTCATCATTATAAACTGTGGCTCCTGGATTAAATGTTCCCATTACATGATAACCGTCAAAAGAAGGATTAACCATAGCAGGTTTAATGATAGGATTGTTTGTACATCGTTTAAGCATCTTTAATAATTTAAATGTTACAACGGTCTAGTGTATGTGGCGTTGAGCATTTCAAGGCACTTCACTTTCAAACCGCTGATATGTTTATTAAAAGTACTAATGTTTCAATTTACTACCAACTGCCCAATGACATATGACACATTGTAGCGTTTCGTGCTTTATGTCCCTCAATCCGTACGTAGGGACAGGCAAGCTCTTTGGCTGGTTTTGGTTGTGCGTTAGCCTGCGCGATCAGACAATGTGCTTGAATGCGAAGGGGTGGCAATCTATATAATTTTTATTTGAGTCTATATTAAATCATTTTTGAGCCAATTATTAGCCAATTAATTTATAAGATGTTCCTGCTCCAACGTCCCCAGACCTTCCTGATATTTTAAATTTTTCAATCATCTCAGACATTTATAGGACATGCTGTTACGCAACCATTACGCAATTATTTTAAAATGTAAAAAGCCCCAGCTCCTTTTGAATCCGATGAAACAAAAACATCCATTTGTACTAACCTTCATAAATCAATAGTTGCCATTTCTCCGGAAATGGTATTCAATTTTTGAATCCCTGTAATCAAGAATTACTGGCGGATTTTTTGAACGTTGAATCCGCCCTATGTATTGAATCAATTTCCCCTCGAATGCAAATGGGTAAACAATAAATAAGCGCTCCAAGTTACTAATATCAATTACTTCTATTTTTAAGGGGTTATGCCATTTTATGTGTTAATTTATGCACTGGTATTAATGAATACCTGAGAGTCATTTTAAATAGTTTATCTGATCCGTTGTGACCTGATGTTATTTCGTTTCTGTCTGTCACAATCTTTCGTAAAATTTGTCCTTCATTAAGTACGATTCATTTTATCACCGATATTGTCAAAGTCGTTATATTTCTATCAAATCAAAAATTTAATGCCGCTCCCAAGTGGTCATTCCCCATTCTGTAAGTATTTTATCGCTCCATTCCAGGGTTTTGTCAGTGTGGCAATTATTACAGGCATTACTTACTCCATATTCCATACTTTCTTTCGGAAAGATAAACCTGAAAACATGTGTTCGTACTGTAATGGGCGATCTGCCGGTATGTTTTCCGGTTTTTGGCATGTGGCACTCGATGCATGACGATCCTGTGGAATTTAGTTTATGCTTTGTATGTGCAGTTAAAGTTGATTGATGTGGCCCAAGTGGTGAACCCATTTTATGGCAAGACATACAAAATTGATCTCCTCTGGAATTTTGTGCCGTGTTATCTAAGCTATGAGGATCGTGGCAATTCATACAGGTTATACCATGTTTGTACATGTTTGATTGTATATACTCGTTACCCTGCATCCGGTTTTTAACGCCAATCCCGTTACCATAAAATTTTGCATCGTTTACTCCCGGTTTAAAGGGCATTGCTTTTTTATACTTTGTTAACGACATTCCGGGCTCAAAACCATCAGCATAATCTTTAACAGTGCCGTACAAATCTTTTATAGTTAAGGAATCCAGGCGCTTATCTACATTTCTCATATGGCATTGCAAACAAACTTCCATCGAACGTATAGGGTCGTGCCGACTTGCCATGTAGATATTTTCTTTTACATCATTTTCTACATGGATGCTTCCCGGTCCGTGACAGTTTTCACAATGAATACCAGGTTCAACTCTGGTTTGTGTGCTCATATAGCCTGTGAAATGACAACCATCGCAAGTATGCGAAGTTGGTATTTGATTATTGTCTTCAGGCCAGGCATCATGGTACCAGTCTTTAAATACGCTGTACGATTGCCACTTGGAATTTTCACTGTTCCATTGGTAATTCCCTATGCGGTAATTTTCTTTTCCATCTCTGTCTTTTCTCAACATGTATCTTTGTTTGAATTTACTTCCTATCGTATATACGATGTTTTCCAACTCAAAATCAGCATCATTTGGGAGCGTTGTAAAATCGCCAACAATTACGGAAGTATCTTTTTTTACATCCTGAATCATTTTTGTATGCATTGAAACAGATTGTATGACGTAAATTTCCTGATGACATTCTGCACATTTTGATGATCCAACAAAATTAGCTCCTTTTTGGGCTTCTGGTTGAAGGTTGGTAAATGACCCCACGCGTTCTTTGGTTACCTGAAGCAGATATTTTACCAGCTGGTTAATCGGAGAGAAGTAAATAACAACACATCCGAAAATTAGTATTAGAATGATAATTATGGGAAGTAAAAGTTTTTTGATTTTGTAAAAGACCATTTCCTGAATTTTCCGTCCAAATTAGATATATATTTGAAACCCAACAAAAGAAATAAGAATCATTTTGGAATCGTTATCTTTTGAAAACAGGCCGGTTCCCAAAGATGCTATAAAAGAAAAAGTGTTGTTTGCCTGATATCTCAACCCTAAGTTCAGCACGCCTTCGAGAGTATCAAAATTCCATAAATCTGCCCAATACACAAATTCGCACATAACATTCAAACTTTCAGATAAACCGTAGCCTATCAAAATACCATTTTGGAAAAAATCAGTACCGCCATAGAGATAGGCATATCGAACATCCATGCCCAGCACAACTTTGCCAAATGTTTTCTCAATTTGCAAAGGGAGAAGGTATTCATTTTCTGTATCGGTTTCTGTTGCAATAGTAATCTGTGGATACAATGAGAGAGAAATTCCGAATTTATCTTCATCCAGAAAACGATATTTAATTCCAAGTGTTATATCTCCAATCCTGTTTTGGTTTCTGTTTGGATCACTTATAGTAAATAAATATGGAAATTCTAATTTAAGCTGTGTTCTTTCATTAAATCCAAAATTTATATCGATAAGTGGAACTTCAAATTCTTTTTCAACCGTTTTTAAATCTGTATTGAAAGAAAAATTAATTTCCCATGTACCTTTATCCGGCGTTCCCGGATCATCGGTAATCATTGGCGGGCCACCACTTTGTGCATGAAGTATAGTTGTAGAAATATTCAATAAAATAAGAATGTGTAAAAATTTTATCATAGGTTATTAATCTATTTACGGGAAAAGTTAAATAAATCTAACACAATTCTCTCTTATTGTTATTGTTCGAAAGTATTAACTTTATTCAAAATGTAAAGCAGTTTTTATTCTCATGAACGCTAACGGTTCGCAAATATGGGTAGGCTGGGTTTTCGAAGCCATTCACTTGTCAGACCGTTAATATGTTTATTTTGTGTATTCACTTCAAATTTAGCGCTTTCCCCCAGCTTACCTATATTTGCTGTTGTGTTGCGTTTTTCCTTATCAGTCTTATCCTGTTAAATATTTCCTTATTGTTTTCTCTTTCTTCTTCAATGTCATAATCATCTTGTAATCCAAGCCAGAATTTAGCTGAATTACCAAAATACGAACTCAATCTCAGGGCGGTATCAGCCGTAATTCTACGTTTCCCCTTAATAATTTGAGAAATACGTGTCTGTGGTATTTCAGTATCTTTTGAAATACGATATGCAGTTATCTCGAGAGGTTTAAGAAATTCCTCTATCAAAATCTCTCCTGGATGAATATTTCCCAATCTTTTCATTTTATTATCCTCCTTTATTTATGATAATCCATTATCTCAAGGTCATAAGTATGATTGTTTTCCCATCTAAATACGATTCTCCATTGGTCATTAATCCTGATACTATAAAAATCCTTACCTTTTCCTTTAAGCTTTTCAAGCCGATTAGATGGTGGAATCCTCAAATCAGCAAGACTTTGTGAGTTATGAATCATCCTAAGTTTTCTGCGTCCAACTTGTTGAATCTCTAACGGAATCCTTTTAACTCGCTCTCCATGCAATATTCTCTCAGTATCTTTTGACCCAAATGAAACAATCATACTATCTTTTTACATTACTAACGCCAAAGATAACCATTTTGTTTCAAAATATCAAATAAGTTTTTGGAGTGCTAAATAAAATGCACCACAACTTGTTTATAATGGGAATAAACTTCACATTAATACTCCGATATTCCCGGATAAAAGGAAGTTTGTTCCACCTTTATTACAAATATAATCAAAAAACATGTCATCCAAAAGACTGTTTATGCTTAGAATACTTGTCCGGCTTACATGCGTATTCACCTCATTATAATATAATCAAACCTTATCAATTCTACCTCGTGGTCCCGGTGATGACCTTGATCGGGCATTATTTCTGGCTTGTTGTGCATTTTTTGCATAAAACAAAATATTTTGTTCATTGAACGGATGAATGCTGAATAAATATTAGTTTTAGCGGATTAAAAAAATGCAGGCGCCCTTAATCTGTTTCTATAATGAGAAAGTTAAAACCGGTATGGATATTTTCATCCGGTCGGGGAAAATTTATGACATTCAACCAACAGGGACAAAAGAGTTCAAAAATGCTGCAATTGTTATACCCGGAGAAGAGTTTACCCGGAGCAACATTTTCTCTGAAAAAAGAATTGGGCGGAAAACCGATGATATTTACTGTATCAACCGATAAAAATTGAAGAATTATTTTGCAGTGAGGCAGTGATGCGGTATGCAGTGTAAAGTCATAACCCGCCAAGCGGTTTTAAACCGCTAGGCGGGTGTTGCGTCAGAATGACATGTGCAATAGTTTATCTGAAGCTAATGCCAAGCCCGGCAGTCAGAACAGAATAATTAGCCTTTGTATAGTCTGCATGTATGGTAAGAACACCTAAAGTCAGTTTCATTCCTGCATTTAATCTCAAACCGCTAAAACTCTCAATATCAATTGACGGTATAGTAACCACATTTGCATCGATATAAACCGGCAGGGTTGTTGAGATTAACGGGTCGAATGAAGGAAGTGCAAAATTACCATCGATGGCAACTGAGGTCGATGTACCGCTATAACCTGCTCCACCGTAAAATGTCACAACAGGAAGTTTCTTGGAAATCAACAGGTTGAAAGTATATGCCGATACTTCCATATTCACCTTCTGTCCCTCAAAACTAACCGTAGTAAGATCGTAATCACCTGATGGTTCCATAGAAACCGGAATACCTACGCTTACTTTTGTATAGCCACCCATTAATGTAATAGAAATCGGGAAAAGGTCTGAAGCGGGTAAATATTGTACCAGACTGTGTTTTATACCCACTCCCCACATACCGAATGAACCATCTGCAACTTTTATTGTCGGTATAAACCGGCCGATCAGTTCAGTACCAAGCGGAAGTCCTATTCCGGCTTTAATCATCGGCAGAGGAATAATACTCCAGTTTATCCCGGGAGGTGATTCAAACGAAGCAAGTGTGATATCACCATATGTGGGATCGTTAATAACATAACTCAGGGTTGGTAGCGGGTCTTTTGCACCGGCAATGGTTGGAGCCATCGTGTTTGTACCGGAAACAGATAGGTTCTGTAAATTCAGATCGGAAAGATCAAAGGTCTTTGCACTTTCTGGGATCAGTGTCGTGCTTACTGATAAAGTAATATCAAATCCACCAAGCTTATGTGGTTTGGCAGTGTTATACCAGCCACCGTTTAAACTTGACCCAAATGCATTAGCATAAGGTGTTATATATCCTTCAAGCACTTTTATCCCATCATCAACACCTCCTTTAAATAAATCGAAATTTATCTGGGAATAACCGGTCGCAGAAAGCATCAGTAATCCGGCAATAACCGGAAATATTTTCAATGAAAATTTATTCGTCCTCATAAGTAATGTTTTTTTTATTTATATGCTAAAATAACTAAATAGTTTAATTCATAAAGAATATATGGAAAATATTCCTCTATTATACACTATGATGAGATTTATTGGTGAAAGGTTGCATCAGTAAGAATAATCTATGCGAATTGGAATTTGCACACCTAAACGAATAGTGCTGTATTTAAAATCTTTTTTCAATCCCTTCTGAAATCTCAAGATACATCTGAATTTTCCAACCGGCAATTCTGTTTTTAATCGCAGGACCACCGGACTGTCTTTAATATCAACATACCCTGAATAACCTGCTACACTCCCATCAACGCTAATGCCTGAAGTGCTATAAACAAGGCCGGCTCCATATAATAAAGCATCATTCTGATGGTACAAAACACGACCGGTGTTATAATTAATCTGCCATGCATAGAATCCTGCCATGCCTGTTATTTCAAATCTTTTAGTAAGCTTTTTGCTGAACAGGAGATCGAAATGATAACCTGGCGCATCGGTAAACCGGGCTCCCCTGAGATTTGAGCCGGAGGGTATCCTGAATGCAATTCGTATTAACATGTCAGGCCATTTGTTATGATCTCTTGTCAGGGTGATAAGAGTAGCAATATTCAGATCTCCCACAGAAAAACCTATTGCATCGAAATCCCTCGAATGCCTTTGGTCACGGGTTGCGATATCATTCTTGTAATGTTCAACAAGAACTCCGTAAAATTCCAGTCCCACTTTATTTCCGGCAAGCGGAAGATACAATGACGAAAACATGTTCTGTGTATTATCACCTTTGCTGAAATGAAGATCGGTAAATAACCGGAAGTGAGAATTATCCGGTAGCTTTCCGGATTTCATCTCCGGAACGGGAAGGGCATTTGGTCCCATAAAGCCGGGTGATTTAACTATATATTGATCCCATGGGGTTACCCCGTCCCAGTTATTTATCTCATTCCACCACGAATAATCAACCTGTCCGGTTAAGGAAACAGATACTAAAATATATAACAGAATTACTGTAGCAGTCCGCAATATCATAGGTCAAAACTTATTCAAAACTAAAGAAAAAAAGCAATTATTTAGTGTCTTAAGTTTGGAATGCCAATACTTCGACGAAACGCTCAGTATGAAAAATGGCTAATCTCATTTTACTTTGCATTTTTGAGTCGGCAGTCGGCAATCTGAAGACCGGGCTATTTATACTTTTCAGCCCGGATTTATTGTGAATGTGATTAAGTGATCGTGTGTTATAATTGTTTGATTGCTATTTACATTATTGCCGACTGTGGACTGTGGACTGCCGACTGATTATTTACACAGAAATCTTATCTTTGTGAAAACCGGTTTTACAACAAAAATCAATGTTAGCAAATCAGCCTCTTGCAGACAGGATGAGACCCACAACACTGGATGATTTCCTCGGTCAGGAACAGTTAGTTGGAGAAGATGCTATACTCCGAAAGACCATTGAATCAGGAAAAATTCCATCATTTATTCTCTGGGGACCTCCGGGTGTTGGAAAAACCACTCTTGCAAGGATAATAGCCAACGTGCAAAACCGTCCGTTTTACCAGTTGAGTGCAGTTCATTCGGGTGTGAAAGATGTGAGGGAAACAATTGAAAAAGCGAAGAAACAACAATTTTTTGACCGTCCGAATCCGGTACTTTTTATTGATGAAATTCACCGGTTCAACAAATCCCAGCAGGATTCTTTACTGGGAGCTGTCGAGCAGGGCGTACTGACTCTTATAGGTGCAACAACCGAAAATCCCTCTTTTGAAGTGATCCCCCCTCTCCTTTCACGTTGCCAGGTATATGTACTCAAGCCACTTGAAAAAAAAGACCTTGAGAAACTTATTAAAAAGGCAATATCAACCGACATATATCTTAAAGAATTTGATATAAAGGTAAAGGAAAATGAGGCTATGTTGAGGTATTCCGGCGGTGATGCAAGAAAGCTCTACAATATTATTGAGCTTGTTGTGAGCGCTGAACTGGGAATAGATGATCACCCTGCTAAAGCTAAAAGCAAAAAGAAACAGAAAATCGTTTTCAATAATGAAAAGGTTCTGAAAAGGGTCCAGGAAAAAATGGCTCTATATGACAAATCAGGTGAGCAACATTACGATATAATCTCTGCCTTTATCAAATCAATTCGCGGTAGCGATCCGAATGCTGCAGTTTACTGGCTTGCACGCATGGTAGAGGGTGGTGAGGATCTGAAATTCATTGCACGCAGGATGGTGATACTTGCTGCTGAAGATATTGGTCTGGCTAACCCCAATGCCCTGTTGTTAGCTCAGAGTTGTTTTGAAGCAGTGAATGTTATCGGATGGCCCGAATCGAGGATTATCCTTTCAGAAGCAGTAATTTACCTTGCCTCTTCACCAAAAAGTAATTCTGCCTACATGGCTATAAATTCCGCCCAGGAAGAGGTGAAAAAATCGGGGGACCTGCCTGTACCTTTAAACATTCGTAATGCCCCTACAAAACTGATGAAAGAGCTGGATTACGGAAAAGGTTACAAATATGCCCATAGTTATGAAGGAAATTTCGTAAAAGAAAAATTTCTTCCTGATGAGCTGGGAGACAAAAAGCTGTATGAGCCACAGAAGAACACCAGGGAAGAAGAAATCAGAAAACATCTAAAGAAATTATGGGAAGATAAATATGGATATTAAACTGGTTACTGGTAGCTGGTTACTGGTAGCTGGTTTGTTTAGAAATGTTTAACTGTTTTAAATAAATTAATAAAGTGAGTTATAAAAAATTAGAAATTTGGCAAATATCAAGAAAATTAGTAATTGATATTCATAGAATGTCGCTTAAAGAACTTCCGAAATTTGAATTATATGAAGAAGGAAATCAAATTAGACGATCTGTAAAATCTGTAAAATCAAATATTGTAGAAGGTTATGGACGCAGGAGATACACGCAGGATTATATTCGGTTTTTAACATATTCCATTTCTTCAAATGATGAAACAATTGATCATTTAGAAACACTGTTTGAAACCGGTTCCTTTAATAATACGGAGTTATATAATGATTTTCATAATCGTTTGGATATTTTAGGAAAAAAAATAAATCTGTTCTTACAAGCAATAGAAAGATCAATCAAAAACAAGTAACCAGTAACCAGTAACAAGTAACCAGTTTAACTCTTTTTACTAAATTTGATTTAAAAATCCCGGTTCTTATGATAAATAATATCCCACAAATAAAACATACTGATTCAGGCAATTTCTTTCTTCTGGCAGGTCCCTGCATAATCGAAGGAGAAAAAATGGCGCTGGAGATAGCTGAAAAAGTAAAAAATATCACAGACAATTTAAATATCCCTTATATATTCAAAGGTTCCTATAAAAAAGCAAACCGGTCACGGATCGATTCATTTACAGGAATTGGTGATGAAAAAGCGCTTAGAATATTAAACAAAATAAGAGAAAAAACGGGTGTGCCTGTTGTGACTGATATTCACTCTGTTCCTGAAGCTGCAATGGCTGCAGAGTATGTTGATATGCTACAGATACCTGCGTTTCTATGCCGCCAGACCGACCTGCTTGTTGCTGCAGCTAAAACCGGGAAGTATATAAATATTAAGAAAGGGCAGTTTCTTTCCCCTGCCTCGATGAAGTTTGCAGTAAATAAAGTTAAAGAATCAGGAAACAAAAATGTAATGCTCACCGAGAGGGGAACAACTTTTGGATATTGGGACCTGGTTGTCGACTACAGGGGGATAAAAGATATGCAAAAGCTGAATGTTCCTGTCATATTGGATATTACCCATTCTCTTCAACAACCGAACCGGGAAGACGGAGTTACCGGCGGACGACCTGAAATGATTGAAACACTGGCAAGAGCCGGCATTGCAACAGGCGTCGATGGTATTTTCCTCGAAACACATCCTAAACCCTATAAAGCTAAATCGGATGCAGCAAATATGCTCGATCTTTCTCTGCTTGATGATCTCCTTCAAAAGCTTGTAAAGATCCGGCAGGTGGTTAAGGGATTTTAAAAAAAAATATTTACATTTATCAATTAATTAAAATTTAACCCTAATAAAAAAGCTATGAAAAAGTTACTCTCTCTCACTCTTGCAATGCTCATATCAACATTTTTTTCAGTTGTTCAGGGGCAGGATCTTAAATACATCCTGGAACAACATTTCAGTGTGGTTGGTCAGGAAAAACTGGCTGAAGTAAAAACTATTATTGTTTACGGGAAAATAATGCAAATGGGTACTGAATTTCCTTTTGTACAAAAAATGAAAAGTCCAAATAAGTTCAGAATTGAAGCAACAATACAAGGCCAGATGATGATACAGGCTTTTGACGGTGAAAATGGCTGGTTTATCGCCCCCTGGATTGGTCCTGATCCCCAGGATCTGACAGGAGTCCAGTTGAAACAGGCTAAAGAACAGGCAAATATTGAAGGTGATCTGTACCATTGGGAGGAAAAAGGACATCAGGCAGAATATATAGGAACCGAAGATATGGAAGGGACTGAAGTTTTCAATATCAAACTTACCAAAAAAGAGGGGGATGAAATATTCTACTTCATTGACAGTGAGTCATATGTTATCCTGAAAGAAACCAGGAAGATGACCATGCAGGGAACTGAAATGGAAATTGAATCTTTTCCCGGTAATTATGAGATGATTAACGGTATCGCGTTTCCAATGAGCATCAAGACAAACACAATGGGACAGACAACCGAGATAGTATTCGATTCTGTTAAAATCGACCTTGAACTGGATGATTCCATTTTTGTCCGTCCGGCTCAGGAGGAGGCAGAAGTAGAAGAAGAATCCAAGTGATACCCGATAGTATTGGTACATATTTATAACCACTCGGTTATAAGTTGGCAAGAAAGCTGAAGTACAATCAAAGCAAAAAGACTGAACAGTTACTAATATTTATTCCTTTCAATATAACTAAAAATCAATACATATGAAATTATTTAAATTTCTGAATAGAGTTGCTATAAATAATATAGCTGTACTAGCGCTTTATGGTATTTCTATAAGCGCAATACATGCCCAAAAAAAACCTATAATAAATTCCAATACATTCGGAGCGATAGAGGCAAGACATATTGGTCCGGCCAGAATGAGCGGACGGATTTCTGCCATCGATGCTGTTAATAAAGATTTTCGAATTATTTATGTTGGATCAGCATCAGGTGGTGTATGGAAAAGCACTAATGGCGGAACTTCATTCAAGCCGGTGTTTGATAAGCATATTCAATCTATCGGAGATGTTGCCATAGATCAGAATCATCCTGATACAGTGTGGGTTGGCACCGGAGAACCATGGACAAGAAACAGTGTTTCCATAGGTGGTGGAATTTATAAAACCACAAACGGTGGTGACTCATGGAAAAAGCTCGGACTGGAAAACACCGAAAGAATTGCCCGGATAATGATTCATCCTGAAAATCCTGATACTGTCTATGTTGCAGCCCTGGGACATCTTTGGGGACCAAATGAAGAAAGAGGTGTGTTTAAAACTATTGATGGTGGTAAAACATGGGAAAAGGTACTTTATATAAATGAAAATACGGGATGCGCCGATATTATAATTGATCCTAGAGAGCCGGAAACACTTTATGCCGGGATGTGGGATTTCAGAAGAAAGGCTTATACTTTCCGTTCAGGAGGTCCGGGAAGTGGTTTATACAAAACAACTAACGGTGGAAAAGACTGGAAAAAACTGACAAATGATCTGCCAAAGGATAATATTGGCAGGATTGCAGTAGATATTTCTTCAGTTGACACTACTATTGTCTATGCACTGATCGAGTCGAAAAAAACTGCCCTTTACCGCTCAAAAGATAAAGGAGAGAGCTGGGAAGAAATGAACAAAACAGGAGTTATAAAAGAGAGACCCTTCTATTTCAGTTATATTGTTGCTGATCCGGTTGATACAAACAGGATATATAAACCAGGATTGCAACTAAGTTTCAGCGATAATGGCGGGAAAACTTTCGACTCTGGAATGATGATGAGCTTTGGCGGTGGGGTGCATTCCGACCTTCATGCACTGTGGATAAATCCGAAGAACAACAATGATCTGTACCTGGGCACTGACGGAGGTGTTTATATCTCAAACGACAAAGGAGTATCATGGCGTATTGTCAGAAGCCTTCCGTTGTCACAATTCTACCATGTAAGCACTGATATGGAAAAACCATACAATGTATACGGTGGATTACAGGATAACGGTTCATGGTATGGTCCTTCAGCAAGTCCGGGTGGAATACGGAACGCCGATTGGGAAAACGTTGGAGGCGGTGACGGATTCTACGTTTTTGCTGATCCTGACGACCCGAATATCATATATTCTCAATCTCAGGGAGGAAATATTAACCGTCTGTACCTTGAAACAAATGAGACGAAAAAAATTAAGCCGTTTGCAGATGAGAAAACGGAAAAACTACGGTTCAACTGGAACACACCGGTAGCTTTCGGCGAAAAAAGCGGAGCTATGTATGTGGGCGCTCAGTACCTGTACAGATCCTATGACAGTGGAGACACATGGGAAAGGATATCACCCGACCTTACAACAGACAACCCGGAGAAGCAAAAACAGGATGAATCAGGCGGAGTAACAATTGATAATACCAGTGCGGAAAACCATTGTTCAATTATCACTATTAACGAATCGCCACTGGACGAGAATATTATATGGGCAGGAACCGACGATGGTAATCTTCAGGTTACAACTGATGGTGGTAAGAACTGGACAGATGTTACAAACAATGTTCCAAATTTACCTGAAACCACATGGTGTTCATATGTTGAGCCCGGCAGGTTCAATAAAGGAACTGTTTATGTGACTTTTGACGGACATCGCAATGGGGACAAGACCCCTTATGTCTATAAATCAGACGATTATGGTAAAACATGGAAGTCGCTGGTTACAGAAAATATAACATCGTACTGCCATGTGGTTAAACAGGATCTGGTAAATCCTGACCTTCTGTTTCTTGGAACAGAATTCGGTCTTTTTGTTACAATAGATGATGGTTCTGTCTGGTCGCAGTTTACAGGAAATCTTCCTAATGTTTCTATCCGTGATATGGTAATCCACAAACGCGAAAATGACCTTGTTCTGGCTACACACGGAAGAGGTATCATGATCATTGATGACATCACACCGCTCAGATATCTCTCTGAGGATGTGGTCGGGAAAGATATTACATTTCTTCCATCCAGACCATATGTTCTCAGGAATATTGGCAGCCGGCAGGAATTTGGCGGTGGTGATGAGTTTACAGGCAAGAATCCACCTCAGCAGGCTTTTTTAACCTATTACTTAAAAAAGAGACATATTTTCGGAGAGATGCACCTGGAAGTTTATGATGAGAACGGGAAATTGATAAATGAATTACCCGCCGGTAAACGAAAGGGAATAAACAGGGTTCCATTGAGTATCAGGCTGAAACCCCCAAAAGTCCCAACATCAAAATCATTAAGTTTTGCCGGATTTTTTGGACCTCCACTCCCTGCAGGGAATTATACGGTAAAGATAGTTAAAGGAGATTTGATAGAAGAGGGAACATTTAAGATAGTTGATGATCCGGATTCACCCCATTCGAAAGATGACAGGGCAGTACAGCACAAGACACTGATGAAATCATATCACATGCTTGAAGACCTTGCTTATCTTGATCAGCAAGTGCTCGATATGAAGAAAGGGGCTGATAAAATACTGGAAGAAAAACCTTCACGATCATTAAAGAATAAGCTGACGGAACTTTCAGAAAACATGCAAAGTATCCATGTAAAACTGGTAGCAACAAAAGCCGAAGGAATGTTTACCCAGGAAGAGCAGCTAAGAGAAAAAATTGCAAATATTTATGGTGGGGTTGTTAATTTTCTTGGAAGACCCACAAATTCACAAATTAAAGCGCTTGACATGTATGAAACAGAAATGAAAGAATATCAGAGTAAAGTTCAGGATGTTATAGAAAATGAGCTGCTCGTGATCAATGAAATGCTGGAAAAGGACGGAAAGGATAAAATCATAATTATTACCCGGGAAAAGTTTTTTGAGGAAAAGGACTAGTATTTGAAAAACCAAATAAAAAGCAGACTCTAAAGGTTTTCAAAACCTTTAGGGTCTTTTTTTCAATAGCAAAATAAAAAAAGCAGCAAGCCTGTAAGCCGGATTCTGTATTCGCTCCCGCATAACAGGAACGGACTTCTATCATTTATCTTGCCCTTACATTGCTGCAAGGATCATATCGACCTACCCCCCGGCATCGGGCGAGCAACCCGAAAACGCCGGTATACATGGTCTTTCAACCCATAAGGCGAACGGCTCCTGGTGTCACCATCAGGACCGGTGAGCTCTTACCTCACCTTCTCACCCGTGACCCGGTTACCCGGGCCGGTTATTTTCTTCTCCGCTACTATACCCTCGCGGACATCTTCCCGTTAAGAAGTATGGCGCTCTGTGTTGTCCGGACTTTCCTCCCCTCCCGCTACTGCGGAAAGAGCGATAGAACAGCCTGCTGCAATGCAAAGGTATGAATATTAAAAAGAAATGCCTAAACACTATCCGTTTTCAGTCGCAACAAATTTACTTATTTTTGCAGCAATAGGAAAAACCGATAATATTGACAGCGAAACAACAAACAACCGGCAAAAAGATAGCTGAAAACATTCGCATGGAGGAGTATACATATCCTTTGCCTGAAGAGAGGATTGCCAAATACCCTTTAAAGGAAAGGGACCGTTCAAAATTACTTGTCTACAGGAATAGACAAATCAGTCATGATTATTTTGAAAACCTGGTTGATTATCTGAGCTCCGGGTCTTTACTTGTTTTCAATGACACAAAAGTCATACAGGCGAGGTTGGAATTCAGAAAAAAGACAGGTGCAAGAATAGAAATATTTTGCCTTGAACCAAAAACCCCGGCGGACTACATGCTTGCATTTCAAGCTACAGGTTCGGTAACCTGGCGGTGTATTGTCGGTAACCTTCGTAAGTGGAAAGGAGAGGTGTTAAGCAGGACTATTACAATAAAAAGAAATGAATTCAACCTGTTTGCCGAATGTATTGGAGAAGAAAACGGAGAGCAGATAGTTAAATTTTCATGGAAATATAAAAAAATTTCTTTTGGTGAGATCCTTGAAACTGCAGGACTTACTCCTATCCCACCATATCTGAACAGGGATTCTGAAGAGATTGATAAAAGAAGATACCAAACCATTTATTCGAAATGGAAAGGATCTGTTGCAGCCCCAACTGCAGGTTTTCATTTCACAGATCAGGTACTCAAAGAACTGGACAGGAAGAAAATCACCAGGGCACATGTAACATTGCATATTGGAACAGGAACTTTCAAACCGGTAAAAAGTCCTACAGCCAAAGGGCACAAAATGCACACTGAAAGGTTTTTTATCAGAAAAGCAGATTTGCTCAGATTGGCAGAAAACAAACAAATTATTCCCGTAGGCACAACATCATTGCGGACCATAGAAAGTCTCTACTGGTTAGGAAGTAAAATAAAGCAGGATCCTGCAATTGAATATGATAAACTGACAATTAAACAATGGGACCCATATAATCAGGATGTTTCCCTCTCAAGAAATGAGTCTCTTGAGACGATCATCGAATATATGGACAGGTACGACAAAGATAAACTTGAGGCATCCACCGGAATAATGATCGTTCCGGGTTATAAATTCAGGATGACTGACGGATTGATAACCAATTATCACCAGCCACACAGCACGCTCCTGTTACTAATAGCTGCCTTTGCAGGAGAGGACTGGAAAAAGATATATCAATACTCGCTTGAAAACAATTTCAGGTTCCTTAGTTATGGAGACAGTTCCCTGCTGTTACCGGATTAATTTCATGTCTTCGTTGTTTCAACATCCTATATAAGAGTTGTGATGTGGTGAAGCAATGTTCCGGGCTTGCCACGTGAAATGCGACGCCTGCCCCGTGAAATTTGAGGCACGAAAGTATTTCACTGGGGAAGGAGCATATTTCACTGTGGTTACGGGTTACGAGTTTCGGGTTAAGAATGTAAATACCGGTTAGGGTTTTGAAGTTAAAAGGAATATTGAATATTTTTTCTCGTGTCGAATTTAAAGTTTTTAAGCGCCAAAGATAAAGCCATATGGCACAAAAATAAGTGCGTAATCATAAATTACATTCATATTTCTCAGGGATTTTATGTTTCAAATGATTAACTCATAACCCGCCAAGCGGTTTTAAACCGCCAGGCGGGTATTGTGTGAATGAACTTTTTGGATTAGATTTTGCTTTTCGTCTAAGACCTTTCATTTCTTTTGAACGATCAAAAGAAACGAAACAAAGAAAAGTCACTACAGGAGTTTCCGTAACAATGAAGTAAAACCGAGAATATC
>JADFQJ010000005.1 GCA_022561875.1 Bacteroidota bacterium
GTTTGAGGTTGAAGCAGGGTGCTGGGTGCCAGGTTCACGATTACTCACTCCCACAATCCTTCCCGCTACCCGTTCGTGAGGTTTGGCTGACGCCAAACGTTCTTCAATTTTAGGCATTTTAGGCGCTTTTAACTTTAGGCATTTCTTTTATTAGTTATTCCTTTAAATATATTTCGCAATAGGTTATTTTTTATTGCGTTCCAGAGCCAGATCAATTCGCTGCAGGGTCTTCTCTTTTCCTAACAGAGCAATAATATCAAATAAACGCGGGCCCTTCAATGCACCCACAACAGACAACCTGAACGGGTTCATTACCTTACCCATTCCCAGCTCTTTATCATTGATCCATCGCTTCACTTTTTCTTCTGTATTCCCGGCTGAAAATTCTGTAGTTTTAATATTTAATAAAATCTGTTTTAATTCCTTCATGATCCCGGGAGTATCCTCTTTCCATATTTTCTTCACAATTTTCGGATCATATTCTTCAGGAGGTTTGAAAAAGAAATGCCCCTGATCCCAGAAGCCGGAGACAAAATCTGCCCGTTCCCGTATCAATTCCACTACTTGCCTGACATAATTATCTTCAGCATCTATCCCTTTTTTCTTTAAAATTTCACTAAAAGATGTAGCTAACTCGCCGATATCCTGTTTCTGAAGGTAATAATGGTTAAACCATTTTGCCTTATCCGGATCGAACCTGGCGCCCGCTTTACCTACCTTTTCAAGAGAAAAAGTCCGGATCAGCTCATCCATGGAGAAAATTTCCTGTGTTGTTCCCGGGTTCCATCCTAAAAGTGCAATGATATTAATAAAAGCTTCAGGGAAATAACCGGATTCCTTATAGCCTTTGGATACTTTATTAGTTTTCGTATCCGTCCAGCTTAATGGAAAAACAGGAAAACCACCCAGATCTCCGTCACGCTTACTCAATTTTCCTTTACCATCCGGTTTCAGTGTAAGGGGCATATGGGCAAATTCAGGCATTTCAGCTTCCCATCCAAAACTTCTGTACAGCAATACATGCAGTGGTAATGAGGGTAACCACTCCTCACCCCTGATCACATGCGATATTTTCATCAGATGATCATCAACCACATTAGCAAGATGGTATGTGGGCATCCCGTCTGCTTTGAATAAAACTTTATCATCGAGTGTGTCAGTATTTACCATTACTCTGCCCCTTATGACATCTTCAAATACCAGCTCTTCGTCAACGGGCATTTTAAAACGTATAGCGTATGGGAATCCCGAAATAAGCTTTTTCTCCACCTCTTCTGCTGACAGAGAGAGGGAATTTAACAAATTATTCCTTTCTGCTGCATTATAAGTAAAAGTCATTCCCCGCGATTCATATTCCTTCCGTTTCTTTTCCAGCTCTTCGGAAGTATCAAAGGCATAATAAGCATATCCTTTTTCAACCAGTTGTTTCACATATTTAAAATAAATCTCTTTGCGTTCCGATTGCCGGTAAGGCCCGTAAGCACCGCCAATATTCACTCCTTCATCAGGTTTTATTCCACACCAGTCGAGAGATTTTGATATATACTCCTCCGCACCGGCAACATATCTCGCACTGTCTGTATCTTCAAAACGCAGGATAAACTGCCCGTTGTGCTTTTTTGCAAACAGGTAATTAAACAGGGCTGTTCTCACACCACCTATATGCAAAGGACCGGTTGGACTGGGAGCAAAGCGTACCCGAACTGGATTCATTAGTTGTAATATTTATCAGTAATATATAATTCATACAAATATAGTCAGTTCGGCAAAACCTGAGCAACTGAACCTCTCTTTATTTCCGCATTCCAAACTCTGACAATTTCCGGTAAATATTTGCCGGTAAAGAATTTTTTAACGAGATGAATTATATTAATTTCGAGTTAATTTTCATTTCAGCAATTTGTGTTAATTTAGTCATAAAAATAATTTTAAAACCCTCATTACCAGGCTTTATGAAAAAGATGAAAGCTCTCGTAAAGGCAAAACCCGGGAAGGGTATCCGGATGGAAGAGGTGGACATCCCTGAACCCGGTGTCAATGATGTCATGATTAAGATACGAAAAACAGCCATTTGTGGAACCGATCTTCATATTTATCTGTGGAATGACTGGGCTCAGAAAACAATAAAAACACCTATGATAATGGGTCATGAATATGTAGGAACGGTTCATGAAATCGGGTCAGGAGTAAGGAACATTTATATTGGTAACCGTGTCACGGGCGAAGGTCATATTGCCTGTGGACATTGCCGTAACTGCCGGCGTGGCAAGAAACATGTTTGTCAAAATATCATTGGAGTTGGTGTTCACCGTGATGGTGCTTTTGCCGAGTATGTTGTTATTCCCGCAGAGAACATAATTCATGTTGATGAAGGGATCAGTGATGAAACAGCCTCCATTTTGGACCCGTTTGGTAACGCGGCTCATACGGCTCTTTCATTCCCGGTCATTGGTGAAGATGTACTTATTACAGGCGCCGGTCTTATCGGCAATATGGCTGTTGCTATATGCCGTTTCGCAGGTGCCAGGTATATTGTTGTAAGCGATCTTAGTGATTCACGGCTTGAAATAGCAAAAAAAATGGGAGCAACCCGGATAATTAATCCGTCGAAAGGAGAAAAAATAAAAGATGCCATGGATTCTCTGGGTATGGTGGGTTTTGATATCGGGCTTGAGATGTCAGGATCGCCAAAAGCATTTGAAGAAATGATCGATAATATGTATAACGGTTCCAAAATCGCTCTTTTAGGGATCCTTCCAAATGAAACGAAGGTAAAGTGGGATAAGATCATATTCAAAGCCCTGCAGATAAAAGGTATTTATGGAAGAGAGATGTTTGAAACCTGGTATAAAATGGAACAGATGTTAATCTCAGGATTAGATATTTCTCCGGTTATAACACATCGTTTCCCGGCTGATGATTTTCAAAAAGGATTTGATGTTATGGAACGGGGAGATAGTGGTAAAGTAATTTTAGACTGGTAAAAGGAGAAGGCAAAAGGGAAGAGACAAGGCATGCCTTGTCTTTACGGTTTGAAGATGTTTGAAGGTTTGAAGACTTAACTCGAAACCACAGTGAAATATGCTCCTCTGTCGCATTTCACGTGGCAAGCCCGAAACTCGTAACATTTTAGTCATTTTAGTCATCTAATACATTAACTTAAATATAATATGTACGGTAAATTTAAAGATCACCTTGAAAAGCAACTAAAGGAAATCCGTAACGGAGGTTTCTATAAAGAGGAAAGGGTGATCACAACGCCGCAGGGAATTGAGATTGAAACCATCAAAGGGTTGAAAGTGCTGAACTTTTGCTCTAACAATTACCTTGGTTTTTCTTCCCATCCCCGTGTAATAGAAGCAGCTAAAAGAGCTCTCGACACGCATGGTTTTGGCATGTCATCAGTCCGGTTTATTTGCGGCACACAGGACATTCACAAGGAACTTGAAAATAAATTATCGGAATTTCTTGGTACCGAAGATACTATTCTCTATTCTTCTGCATTTGATGCTAACGGTGGTGTTTTTGAACCGTTGCTTGGATCTGATTCAGCAATTATTTCTGACGAGCTAAACCATGCATCCATAATTGATGGTGTCAGACTTTGTAAAGCCAACCGGTACAGGTTCAGGAACAATAATATGGCTGATCTTGAAGAACAGCTTAAACAAGCGGATTGTGACCAGGCAAAATTTAAACTAATCGTTACTGATGGTGTATTTTCAATGGATGGAATCACTGCACAGGTTGACAAGATCTGTGATCTGGCTGAAAAATATGATGCGCTCGTTATGGTTGATGATTCACACGCTACCGGATTTGTCGGTAAAACCGGAAGAGGAAGTCATGAATACTGCAATGCCATGGGACGGGTTGATATTATCACCACTACTTTCGGAAAAGCGCTCGGCGGCGCTTCCGGTGGATGTATTTCAGGGAAAAAAGAGATCATAGATATGTTCAGGCAAAGATCAAGACCTTACCTGTTTTCCAATTCACTGTCGCCTGCTATTGCCGGAGCAACCTTAGAGGTATTGAATATGTTATCCGAAACCAGTGATTTAAGAGATAAGCTGGAAAAAAACACAACTTATTGGCGTAAAGGACTTACAGATGCCGGATTTATTCTGAAAGAGGGTGATAGTCCGATCGTGCCGGTCATGCTTTTCAATGCACAATTATCACAGGATATTTCGAAGGATCTGTATGATGAAGGTATATATGCCATTGGATTTTTCTTCCCTGTTGTACCGAAGGGGCAAGCCAGGATCCGGACACAGATCTCTGCCGGTCATGAAATTCATCATCTGGATAAAGCCCTTGATGCTTTCATTAAAACAGGGAAAAAATATGGAATTCTTGGACTCACAAAGCAGGAGATAATTCAAAAATACGGATTATAATTATTAGTTATACGTTAAACATTGAGTCCACTACGAATATAAAGGACGCCACGAATGCACGAACATCAATATTAATAAAATGCTGATTATCTGCTTATATACAATTATCCACACTTTGAGAAACCACAATCCTGGCAGATAAGGCAGCCTTCCTGGTAAACGATATTGGTTGACATGCATTCGGTGCATTTCCCTTTTGCTTTGGTCCCGTCAGGTATATAGCGTTTCAAAGCTCGTTCCACCCCATTTTTCCAGGTATTGATATTTTCGCTGTCAAGCCGCAGGGATGAGACCAGGTTTACCACATTAGGAATTGGCATGCCATGACGCAAGACACCTGAGATCAATTTGGCATAATTCCAGAATTCAGGGTGGAACATATGAGACAAACCACCCATTATATTCTTATAACCAAACTTATCTGTATATTGAAGATCATACCTGGATTGTCCATGTTCATCCTTGTTTTTGTGAATTTCGCCCCGTGTAATGGTTTTAGGGATCGGAAACATCTCCTCATCAGCCGGACCGGTAAATATCTCATACGGATTACCATCTTTGAGGCCTACAAAAGCGATCCATTTTTCACTGTTATTATTGAACCGGATAATTTCCGCCTCGAGTACTTTGGGTCTTTTTGGAACAATTCTCTCCTTCTGTTTAGAGTTTGTAAGGAGTACTCCTGTACGGGATCCGGCGCGGTAGACGGTAGTGCCTTTACATCCTGATTTCCAAGCCTCTTTATACAATTCGCCTACAAGCTTTTTATCTGTTTCAGCAGGCAGGTTAATGGTAACGCTTATTGAATGGTCGACCCATTTTTGTATCCTTCCCTGCATCTTTACTTTTCTTATCCAGTTAACATCATTTGATGTCGCTTTATGATATGGTGACTTTTCAACGATTTTCCGGATCTTTTCCTCAGAATATTTCTTTACTTCCTTAGGATTATAGCCATTAATCTCAAGCCACTTAACAAATTTATGATGGAAAACGTAATACTCCTCCCATGAATCGCCCAATTCATCGACAAAAGAGACTTTAGTTTCCTTATCATTAGGATTCACCTTTCTTCGCCGTTTGTACACGGGCAGAAAAACTGGCTCAATACCGCTGGTTGTCTGGGTCATAAGACTGGTTGTACCTGTAGGTGCTATAGTAAGAAGGGAAATGTTTCTTCTTCCGTATTTCACCATATAATTATACAGACCTTCATCAGCTTCCTTCAGTCGTTTGATGAACGGATTGTTCTTTTCTCTTTCCGGGTCATAAATTTTGAAAGCGCCTCTTTCCTTTGCAAGATATACTGATGAACGATAGGTTTCCAACGCCAGGGTTTTGTGTACTTCCTCAGAAAAATCGATTGCATTGTCACTTCCGTATTCAAGACCCAGGGCAGCTATCATATCGCCTTCTGCAGTAATACCGATGCCACTTCTGCGGCCTTCCTGAGTCTTATCCCATATATTTTGCCATAAGGTTCTCTCAACTGATTTTATATTTTTAGTTTCAGGATCTGAATCAATCTTTTCAATAATAGCATTAATTTTTTCAAGTTCCAGATCAATAATATCATCCATTATTCGCTGAGCCAGACCGACATGTTCTTTGAACAAATCAAAGTTGAATCTGGAATTTTCAGTAAAAGGATTATCTATGTAACTATATAGATTTATCGCCAGCAGCCGGCAACTGTCATATGGACAAAGAGGAATTTCACCGCACGGATTTGTTGATACTGTTTTATAGCCAAGGTCGGCATAGCAATCCGGAACTGATTCGCGGATGATGGTATCCCAGAAAAGGATTCCCGGTTCTGCCGATTTCCATGCATTATTTATGATCTTTTCCCAGAGCTTACCGGCATCAATAACTTTCTTCACCCTGGGAGTATCAGAATCAACAGGGTATTGTTGTACGAAAGGTAAATTATTAATTACGGCATTCATAAATTCATCCGTAATTTTCACCGACACATTAGCCCCTGTTACCCTGCCTGTTTCAAGTTTTGCATCAATGAAATTCTCTGCGTCAGGATGTTTAATGCTAATGGTAAGCATAAGAGCGCCCCTGCGACCATCCTGTGCAACTTCGCGTGTTGAATTTGAATACCTTTCCATAAACAGAACAACACCTGTCGAGGTGAGTGCACTGTTAAGAACGGTGCTTCCGGAAGGACGTATATGTGACAGGTCATGTCCCACGCCCCCGCGTCTTTTCATTAACTGTACCTGTTCCTGGTCTATCTTCATGATGCCTCCGTAGGAATCTGACTCTCCTTCATTCCCAATAACAAAACAATTTGAGAGAGATGCGATTTGGTGGTTATTTCCAATACCTGTCATCGGACCACCCTGGGGCACAATGTATTTGAAATCTTTCAGGACACTATAAATAAATTCTTCACTCAGCGGATTGTTATATTTCTTTTCAATTCTGCCGATTTCTTTTGCCAGGCGGTGGTGCATATCGTCCGGAGTCTTCTCAAACAAATTCCCATGCGAATCTTTCATGGCATATTTGTTCACCCAGACTCTGGCAGCCAGTTCATCTCCGTTGAAATACTCCAGTGATGCTTTAAATGCTTCGTTATTGGAATATTTTTCATGGCCGGCAGTTTCTTTTTCTGCATCTTTAACCATCTTTTCAGGTTCTTCCTGCAATGGCAATTCCTGTCCGGTATTCCCTTCCTCTTCCTTAAACGCGTTTTTTTGAGCAAGCAATTCTCCCATTGAAAATAAGTTATTACTAAGTGTTTGTTTGTTTTTAAATTATGAAAAGGCCCCTATACCCAAAATAGTTCATGCAAGTTATAAATTGAATATCCTTTTTACAAGACACCTTCAATGGGTTTATTAACAATTCAAAATAGTTATTAACTTTTGCATATATATCTGATAACGTGCCGATTATGATCCCGGCTGTTTTCCGAATCCGTCTTAATCCCTGATGGTTCCTGCATTTACAGGTATTTTTTAATTCCCAATCAACCCCCAATGCCATGGTAGTTTGAGCTGCATCACCAACATGAACGCCGGACAGGTAGATATTATCGGTACGGATAATGTTTTGCTGATCATCAAAAGTTTCAATAGTGTGGTCAGAAGTTCTCTGTCCATGCCACTGTGGTGCGCCAAAAATCGAGAAAGCCAGTGAATGCTTTTCATTAACCATCTTTGAAATATTTGCAAAATAAGAGTAGGATTCAAATTGGGTTCCGTCAACATAGCCATTACCTGTGGTTCTTGCTAATGAAAAAGATGTTGCCCAACCGTTCTCATTCAAACCACTGGACAGGCTAAGACCAAGCTTTTGATAACCATCATTTCCAATATTTGTTATCAAACTACCGCCTTTAACAGCATCAGTTGTTTTGGTCATAATGTTGATGGTTCCTCCAACAGATGGTACGGCAATTTTAGAAGCTCCGAGACCACGTTGTACCTGCATGTAACGGGTAACATCGGCAAGACCGGCCCAATTTGACCAGTAAACCCAGCCATTTTCCATATCGTTCACTGGAACACCGTTAATCATCACAGCAATATTTCTCTGGTCAAAACCCCGAAGGTTGATTCGGGAATCCCCAAAAGCGCCCCCTTGTTTCGTAGCATACACCCCGGGTGTAGACTTCAAAATTTCAGGAAATTCCTGTGCTCCTAATTTCTCCAGAATAAACTTAGGTTTAATTGAAGATACTGCAACCGGAGTCTTACGGGAAATAGCCATAGATGCAACTACCATCACCTCCTGAAGACCGATAGCATCATTTGCGAGCATAATTACCCAGGTCCGTTACCTGTCCGTCACTGACGGTAACATCCATTACAGTTTCCAGATATCCTACAAAGGAAATCTGTAATGAATAAGAACCTGCATCAAGGTCGAAAGAGAAACTGCCGTCCAGCCTGGATACAGTCCCGGTGCTTTCACCTTGTACAAGAATGGATGCTCCTGGAAGGGTCTCGTTTGAAGCTTCGTCATGAATCTTCCCTTTAACAGTCCCCTGTCCAAAAGATGTTAATGCTGCAAAGAAAAAGATTGCAGCACCAGGTAAAATTTTAAGTTTTGGTTTCATAAGA
Source organism: Bacteroidota bacterium (assembly GCA_022561875.1). Classification (GTDB taxonomy): domain Bacteria; phylum Bacteroidota; class Bacteroidia; order Bacteroidales; family VadinHA17; genus JADFUQ01. The sequence continues at coordinate 8,486 of JADFQJ010000005.1, forward strand.
TTTAACAGATTAAATTAAGGTTAAAAATAATGGCACATTCAAACCAAATCAATTATTTAACAATTTGTCAACAATAAGCTGAGTAGAACCCAAATTGTTTTTTATATACTCTTTGGAAATATCACCCGCCTTCCGATGTGCTTCAGTCTCAAGAATCAATTTATCCAAAATCATCTTCAGATCACTATAGTTATTAACCGGAATTGCTCCTCCTTTTTCCACCAGTTCGCATGCTTCACGGAATTTTTTATAATTCGGACCGAATACAACCGGCATTCCAAAAGTTGCAGGTTCAAGTATATTATGTATCCCTTTCCCAAATCCTCCTCCGACGTATGCAATATTCCCGTGTCGATATAGAGATGATAACATTCCAACATTATCAATGATCAGCACTTCAGCCCTGATGTCAGGATTTTCTGTAAGTGCTGAATATGTTACCGACGATTTTTCAATCTCCTTACGGATACGCAAAATATTTTCCTTGTGGATTTCATGCGGAGCTATTATCCATCTGACTTTTTTTTCAGAATCATTAATATATTTTATCAGCAGTTCCTCATCCTGCTTCCAGGTACTTCCGGCAACAATCACTTTTTTTCTCCCGGCAAATTTTTCAACCACGACATTTGGTTTTGCATTCATAGCAATATCATAAACCCGATCGAATCGTGTATCTCCTGCAACAGAACATTGGAGTATCCCAATAGATTTTAACAATCTGGCAGATTCCTGGTTTTGTACGAAAAGAAAATTGAAACTCCTCAGAACATTTCGGAAAAAGGCTCCATACCACCGGAAGAACCATTGTCTTTTTCGAAAGATCCCTGAGACAAGATAAGCCGGAATATTATTCTTCTTCAGCTCTTCCAGGTAATGATACCAGAATTCGTACTTGACAAATATCGCTGCCGTTGGCTTTACTGCCTGTAAGAATTCCCTGGCATTTTTCCCGGTGTCGAGTGGAAGGTAAAAGATATAGTCTGCTCCGGAATAATTCTTTCTTATTTCATACCCTGAAGGAGAAAAGAATGTCAGTAATATCTTACACGAAGGCATGTTTTTTCTTAACGCTTCAATAACCGGTCTGCCCTGTTCAAATTCACCTAACGAAGCACAATGAACCCAGATAATTTTTTCATCTGTTCCAATTTCCTTTTTTATCTGTATTATTAAATTTTTGCGTCCCTGAATCCATAACCGGGCTTTTTTATTAAACAATGAGGCAACACATATACCTAAACGGTAAACCCTCAATATAATACCATAAATAATCAGGGACATTTCCGGCGATTTAGAATTTGAGGCAAAAGTAAGAAATTAAGTTTATTAAAAAGCTGCAAGAAGAAGGTCAATATCTTTCGACATGATCCCGAATTTTTCCCCGATAAAGCTGTTAGTTAGTATACCGTTAAACAGATAAACTCCTTTTCTGAGCCCTTTATTCTCTTTTAGGTGTGCCTGTAAGCCTCCCGATTCACCAAGTTCAAGAAGAATAGGCACAAAAACATTGCTTAATGCAATAGAAGCGGTACGGGCCACGCGTGACGGGATATTAGAAACTGAATAATGCACCACTCCGTGTTTTTCAAACACCGGGTCGTTATGTGTACGGCACTCTGAAGTTTCTATACAACCTCCCTGGTCGATGCTTATATCTACAATCACTGAGCCTTTTTTCATTCCTTTAACCATATCCTCGGTAATATAATAATGTGGTCCCTTCCCTATCAGATGAACAGCACCAATAACAACATCCGCCGATTTAAGGGTTTTTTCCAGTACCTGCGGGTGAAATACCGAGGTATGCAGGCGACGACCTATATTATTCTGTATTTTTCTGAGGTGGTGAATCGACTGGTCGAATATTTTCACTGTGGCTCCCAGACCAAGAGCTGCTCTTGTTGCGTATTCTGCGGCCGTCCCGGCTCCGAGGATTATAACTTCAGCCGGTGTAATCCCGGTAATTCCCCCCAGCATAACACCTTTGCCTCCTCTGACATTACTCAGGTATTCTGCAGCTACCAATACAGAAGTAATGCCTGCAATTTCACTCATTGATCTGACTACAGGATAAATATCATGCTTATCCATAATATTTTCAAATGCAATAGCTGTTATTTTTTTCTGTACCAGCGCTTTTATGTTCTTTTCGGATTGTTTTGCGATATGAAGTGATGAAAAAACCAGTTGTTGCCCTTTCAACAAATTTATTTCGTTTAAAGTCAAAGGAGCAACCTTAAGAATAACATCTGCCATAAAAATTTCCTCACTTGTCTCAACAATAAAACCACCTTTTTCGCTATAATCTGTGTCTGAATAGCTGGCATTTTTACCTGCTCCCTTTTCAACAAGCACCTCATGGCCATTGCCAACAAGCAGTTCAACAGCCTCAGGTGTAAGTGCAAGACGATTTTCCAGTTTAGGATCTTCATGGGGTATCCCAATAACGAGTTTTTTTCGTTTTTTCCCAACCTCAAGTATTTCTTCCTGGGGAAGTAAACCGGAATTACTCAATGAAAAACGGGTGGAGCTACTCTCTTTATCCATGTTTATCGGTTTATAAAATCAGAGAAGATTATTCTGCAAATTAATTAATATGTATCGGAATTTCAAAATTATTCATTGATATATGCCGGGGTATATCATTTTAATAATCATTCTCGTGATAAATTTGTAAAGCTATGATATTTCAAGTAACCTCTTACCTTCTTTATCAACAGTGATTTTTACAAGAATTGTATTATCAGGTAAAATATCCGTTATCAATTCCGGCCATTCGATAAAACAGTAATGCCCGGAATAGAAATAATCCTCATACCCAAAATCAAATACTTCTTCAATATTCTTTATCCTGAAAAAATCAAAGTGGTAAATAGCATCGCCGTTTTTTCTGTTGTACACATTCACAATTGCAAAAGTCGGACTGTTAACTACTTCAAGAACTTCTAATTTTCTGCACAAAGCCTGAATAAACGTGGTTTTACCAGCGCCCATTTCACCGAAGAAAGCGAAAAGCCGGTGCTTTTTAAATTTGTCAAGGAGTTCAGCGGCAGCAATATCAATATCCGTAATATTATCAATTCTTATTCCTGGCATATTCTACTTTCAATATAGTTCTTAAGGATAATACGTAGTTATTTTGGAACACTTGTAACCTGTTCATTTTCCGGATGAACCTTCAATATCAGACATTTGATGTAAGTATAGCCATTGGCAGGATCATTTCCTGCATAGAAATACCTCCATGCTGGAAAGAATTCCTGTACAGTTTAACATAATGGTTAAAGTTATTGGGATATACAAAAAAATCATCGTTGGATGCAAATATGAATTTTGAACTGATATTTGATGCAGGCAAGTATACTTTTGCAGGATCTTCAATCTCAAAAACCTGTTTCGGATCATAATTCATGTTCTTACCCGTTTTATATCTCAGGTTAGTGGTGGTTTGACGGTCTCCAACAACTTTCACCGGATTTTGCACCCGGATCATTCCATGATCAGTTGTAATAACAAGGGTGACTTTATGCTTTGTCAATTCTCTTATCAGCTCCATCAAGGGAGAGTGAGTAAACCATAAGCGTGTAAGTGATCTGAAAGCCGACTCATCATTCGCCAATTCTCTTATCATCTCCATTTCAGTACGAGCATGAGAAAGGATATCAACAAAATTATAAACAACTACCAGCAGATCCCTGCTCACCAGGGCATTTATATTTTCAACCAGCTTTCTGCCTTCATTAAGGTTGTTGATTTTTTCGTAAATAAAAGAGTATTCTTTTCCAAGTCTCGTGAACTGCTGTAACAATAACTCCTTTTCGTACAAATTTTTACTTTGCGCAGCCGTATCAGGCATCCATAAGTCAGGATACATATCTGCAATCTCGGAAGGCATTATTCCTGCAAAAATTGAATTTCTTGCATACTGGGTAACGGTAGGCAAAATGCTGCAATAAAGCTCCTCCTGCCGGATCCTGAAATAATCCTGTATTTCAGGATAGATTGCCCGCCACTGATCGTATCGCAGATTATCAATCAGTATAAAAGCAACTTTTTCACCATTGTCTAATATTGGGATTATTTTCCGGCGAAATATCTCATGAGACATTACCGGTTTATCATCCGTATCTTTTTCAAACCATGAAACATAATTCGCTTTAACAAACCTGCAAAAAGCGTTATTGGCTTCATTCTCCTGCATACGATAAACCTCCAGGAGACCGGAATCTTCTGAACTATCGAGTTCAATGCTCCAATAAGAGAGTTTTTTGAATAGGTCAGCCCAATCAGCAAAACTAACAGCTTCGTTTATCCTGACACCTATTTTGGAAAATTCCGATTGATAAGCCGAGGTGGTTTTCCTGGTTACCAACTGTTTTTGTTCAACGTTTTTCTTTATCGATAAAAGCACTTGTTGAGGCTTCACCGGCTTAATCAGGTAATCAGAGATTTTTGAACCGATAGCTTCTTCCATAATATCCTCTTCCTCGCTTTTTGTAATCATTACAACTGGGATGTCGGGCCGTATGTCTTTGATATATGACAATGTTTCAAGTCCGCTCTTACCGGGCATATTCTCATCTAAAAACAGAATATCAAAATCTTCATTGCCAATCATTTCAATAGCATCATCACCATTACTTGCTGTTTTGACCAGATAGCCTTTTTCCTTGAGAAAAAGGATGTGAGCGCTTAACAATTCTATCTCATCATCTGTCCATAAAATTCTAATCTTACGCATTTCAAATATGGTTCTTCAGTATAATAAATATTTATTTTGGAACATTGGAGTGTTTTAATACTGTGTAATCCAGCGTTCAATTGCCCCATCTTTCAATTCTTCCAGTAATCCAAGGAGTTAAAAGTTATAAAGTTAACAGTAAACGTTGAACTTTACAAACTTTCAACATTCCACTTTCCCATTCTTCCCTTTACGGAAGATAATTTTCTTCAAAAAACTTTAAATAAGTAGAAATTGATTTGTTCTGTTTAAATGTTTTAAAATTTTGTGCGGAAATAATAAAATAACTGTATTCCATCTCTTGTATTGAATTGAAAACATCAGTGTTTTCATTTATCAGCCTGTAATATTCGGAGGTTGTCGTTTTATTTTCAAAGTTACTGACACTTATTATTTGTAAGCTATCACCCAATAATTCACCTTCGGTTTTTAAGCTGGCATTCACAAAATTATCAAGGTTAAAGTTAATAATATCAAAAATAATACGATTAATATCAGGACTTCCACTTTCAAGGGCAAGGACAAATAAATGTTCCTGATCTTCTTTAATGAAGTATATCTCTTTCGCAATCTGTTTTTCTTCCTCCTGTTTCAATACCGGGTAGGTTTTGTTCAGATATGCAATCAATTCACCGGCTCTTTCATTTACTTCGCTCTCCTGATATGTAGTATTTATTTCCACCAACGCTTTTTTAAAATCCGCTGCATCGGCAATATTCCCTATAGCCATAGCTCTCAGTAAAGCAAATTTTGGCGCCAGTTCATGGTTCTTTTTATCAGTCAGCACTTTATCACAATTATCTATTACTGATTTATACTTTCCTTCCTGATAAAGGAAGTAGGTGTTTTCATAAAACTTGTTAACTATATCCTGTTCTTCTTTCAATTTCTTATAATAATCAGGATCGGAAAGGAATTGAGCATAATCACTATCGGGAAATTTATCAATAATCAGGTTTTTGTAATAATTACTTTTTTCATAATTTGATAGTTGCAGATGTAATTCGTACATATGATACAAGGAAGATAAATAATATTCGCTATCAGGGTATCTGCTGTTAAGCTCTTCATATGCTTCAGCCGCTTTTAGCAGATTATCCATGTCGGCCTGGTATATTCGCCCGACGTTGTATAATGCCCCGGCTATTCTGGTATGGGATAATATCATCAGTGAATCATTCAGCGGAATACTTTTCATATAGAATTCCACGGATTTTGCATTGTCAATTCCAGGTTTACCATTGCTTTCAGGATCTGATCCTTCCTGAGAAATGACTTCCTGGCCGAAATCAATAACATTCTTATTCTTTCTTCTCCAATTATCAACAAGTTTTCTGTTTCCCCACTTTTTCCTGAACTCTATACGGCCAAAACTCAAAGCATCAGGGTTATAAAAATACCATTTCCCGCTACTTTTAAGACTGTTTTCAAACCTTCGCTGATCTTCATAAAATCCGCCCAGGTTATACTGATCATTTCTTCCGGCTTCTCTTTGCCTGCGCTCTTCCTCTTTTACCTGCCGGATGATTTTATTGATCAATGATATCCTTTCTGATTCGCTCATTTGGGCTATCATTTGCAAACTGTCTTCCCTCTCAACTGTTAAAATATTATCAACAAGGCGGGTGAGATTTTCTGTCAGATCAGCAATAATTTTATAGCCCGGGTACGATTTATCAAGGCTTGTAACTGCACTATCATAATACGCCTGTGAAAATTTATAATCTTTCCTGTCAAAATATATATCAGCAAGACTAAGGTAGCTTAATCCCTTCTGGTTCATGTTGGAAACACTGCCGGCAACAGATTTCTTGTAAAATTCAACGGCATCTCCGATTTCATCATCCTTCATACTGACAGATCCTAATGCATAGTAAATCTGATCGTGATAATCAGTATTCTTTTCATCTTTCAGCATCTTGTTCAGTTCCTTAACAATATCGGATGAATTTCCCAGGGAAATGTCATAGGTGCCTGCCAGGTTGATTTTTGCATTAAATGCCATCTCATAGGGCGGGTTCATTCTTATCACATCACGATATAGTTCTGAAGCATTTTCAAAATTTCCCAATTCCTGTTGTATCTGGGCTAGAATAAAAGAGTATCTGATTTTTTTATCCTTATTTCCGGCATATTTAAGAGCTTTGGTCAGATGCGGCAGCGCCATTTTAAAATTTCGTTGCTTCAAATAATAATCAGCATAGGTATTGGAAACATTCCCAATGAATTTATCAGGTAATGTGTCGTTTTCAGACAAAATTGTCAGAATCTTAACGGCCTCATTAAAATTGTTTGTTTCACAGTTGGTCCTGGCAAGCCAAATATTCCCCAGAATCCTAATATCTTCATCCAGAGCTTCTTGGATAACATGAATAAATGTGTACTTAGCAGCCTTGAAATCATGTTTGTAGAACTGAGCTTTCCCCATTAACAAATAACTGTCGTCTACCCATATGTTATATTCAGGTTGATCAAGAAATTCTTTTTCCTGCCGGGTAAGATTTTCCTTTTCAATTTCAGGCTTTGATTTAATAGAATGTAGTGTGATCACCTTTGTTGCTTTTCGTATAGCCCTGTCCATTTGGGGTTTTACCTGTGAAGCGAGGTTTTCATCAACATAGGTGAATACCGAAAGTACCTGGGAGTAATCATTTTGAAATGAATTCTCAATTTTGTCAACACCATTGAGAAAACTCTGTTCTCCATTGAAATAGATATTGTAATACGAGATCAGTCTATGAAAAGCCCTTGTCGATGAGGTGTTTTTTTCAGGAGAACAACCTGCTATAAAAATAGCCAGCAAGTAGAAAGTTGTTTTATATGGAAGTTTGAAAAAATTCAATTCTGATAGGATTATCTTTTTGTAAAACTCAAAAACCGGCTGCTTATTTTATAGATTCCTGAATTTTCAAGCCATAAACATTGAACTTAGGGGCTTTCTCAAAAGAGGGTAATTGTTACGATTCTTCTCTTTGCGGTCCTCTGTGTCTCCTTTGTGATCCTTTGTGTAACAGTAATTTAAGAGTAAGTCACGGAGAAACACCAGGAAGTCACAATGGGACACAAAGACTTTTGAGACTGCCCCGATCTCATAGCCTGTCCCGATTTTCGGGAAACGAAGTGAGTAAATCCCCATACAAATAAATATATTGTATAATGAATCCCCTGGTGATGCGCCGGGATTCAACCACTCACCGAAATCACTTCCTTTATTTCCGGAATCTCTTTTTTTAGGGCTTGTTCGACCCCTGCTTTAAGAGTCTGTGTACTATAGGGACAGCCACAGCAAGCCCCTGTTAACTCAACTTTTACAACCATATCCTCAGTAATCTCCACAAGCGAGATATCCCCTCCATCTGCCTGAAGGTAAGGACGTATTTTTTCAAGTCCGTTTCGAATTCTGTCGTGTAATTGTTTTTTTTCTGTTGTTTCCATTTCAGTTATTTCTGAGGGACTGCACATCCCTGTGTATTTGTAATTTCAACTTTTCGTGTTGGATCAAGGTTTTTGTTTCTCCTGGCTACCTCGTCAGCTACCCGGTCGGCCATTTCCAGAAAGGCTTTGCCTACAACTGAATCTTCGTCAAGGACCGATGGTTTACCGGTATCTCCACTCTCACAAATACTTTGCATAATAGGAATTTGTCCTAACAGAGGAAGGTTTTTCCTTTCCGCAAGTTTTTTACACCCTTCTTTTCCAAAGATGTAATATTTGTTATCAGGCAACTCTTCCGGTGTAAACCATGACATATTCTCGACCAGTCCTAATACGGGCACATTGATCTTATCACCCTGGAACATTGAAATTCCTTTTATAGCATCGGCTAATGCTACTTCCTGCGGGGTGCTTACAATAATTGCACCGGTAATCGCTACTTCCTGAACCAGGGTAAGATGAACATCACTTGTCCCCGGAGGAAGATCTACTATAAGATAATCCAGTTCCCCCCAATTACCCTGTCTGATCAGTTGCATCAGTGCATTGGTTGCCATAGGACCTCTCCATACCAGGGCATCCTCAGAATTGACAAAAAATCCTATTGATAACATTTTTATTCCATAATTCTCAACAGGTTCAATAATGTCTATACCATCAACTTTCCTTACCACAGGTTTTTTATCCTCCACATTAAACATTTTAGGAATAGACGGGCCGTAGATATCAGCATCGATCAATCCTACTAAAGCACCCGATTTGGCAAGGGCAATGGCAAGGTTCGTAGCTATTGTCGACTTTCCTACACCACCTTTACCTGATGCAACAGCAATTATATTTTTTACCTTTGGCAATATTTTTGTGTCTTCCTTTGCAACCTTATCCGACCTAATACTGATATTTCCTTTTATTTCAGCATTCTTATCCACATATTCATGAATAGCTCTTACACTTGCCTGCCGTATAGCAGTCACAAAAGGATCGTTAGATTTTTCAAAATGAAGGGTGAAACTGATTTTTTTTCCATTTATTTCCAGGTCCTCTACCATATTTAAACTTACAATATCCTTTTCTTTCTCAGGGTGAATAACCTTTTTCAACGCAGATATAACGTTTCCTTTATCATAACTCATTCTAAAATTATTTTTATTTAAATTTAATAAACTTAAGCGCAAAAATAATAATTATTTTCAGTAATCCCGGAAATATTAATGCAATTCCTTCCGTGGATCCCAGAAGAGTTTTTCAAAATCAACCACCTTATCCTCCTCAACCCTGATCCCCTCATTTTCAAGCAATTGTTTCATGATCAACGAACCGCCAAAATGTTTCTTTCCGGAAAGGATTCCGCTCCTGTTCACAACACGGTGTGCAGGAATAAAGGGACTAAGTCCACGGGAACTGTTTAATGCCCAGCCCACAACACGGGCCGAGCCTCCGGTTCCCAGATAATTCCCAATAGCGCCATAGGTTGTAACCCTTCCGTATGGAATTTTTTTCGTTATCTCGTAAACTTGTTCAAAAAAACCAGAATTCTTAATCATCCCCGGAAAATTCGATAGGTTTATTATTTGTAAGTCGAAAACTAAGGCAGGTTATCTTTTCTCCTTCCTCAATAAATCGTTTTTCATAAAAAGTTTTTATCTGCAGGTTTTCGTCCGATATATCTGCACTATACAGATCCGGCGTTGAATACAACAATTCCAGGTTGTTTTTTTTGATAATATCCAGTGTATATTGAAACAGGGAATGGTTATCTGTTTTCAGATTGATTATTCCTTCAGGGGTTAATAATTCCTTATATGAATTGAGGAACTGTGGATTTGTAAGTCGTTTCTTTTCCCTGCTTTTTTTAGTCTGTGGATCGGGAAAGGTAAGCCAGATTTCGCTTATTTCATCTTTACTGAAAAAAGAATTGATTAGTTCAATACGGGTGCGGATAAAACCAACATTTTTCAATTCCATTTCTTCAACTATCCGGGCACCTTTCCATATCCTGGCTCCTTTAATATCAATTCCAATAAAATTTTTATTCGGAAATTTTTTCGCCAGGTTAATGGTATATTCCCCCTTTCCACAGCCCAGTTCGAGCACTATTGGCAGGTTGTTTTTAAAGAACTTCTCAGACAATTTGCCTTTCAACAAGTGATCTTTTTTATAAACATCCTCAAATGCGGGCTGAATAACATGGGCGAAATCCTTTATTTCAGTCCATTTCCGTAATTTATTTTTTCCCACTATTTTTCGATTTCAGCAATTTGCGCCTTTTCAATTCTAAGTCCGATATCATAAATTTCTTTAAGATGTTCAGTCCGCATTGCCTGTTCAAACTCAAAAGAATAGTAACCCGAAACGGGAAATCTGATATTTTGTTTATATAGCACCCTTAATTCATGAATATCTCCCCAGCCGCTACCATACCATTTCCCTCTATTATCAGCAAGAATACAATCGACTGTATCGCGTATCCATTGGCCGGTTGGCGAAGTAGTGGTTAAAAAAATGTATAGATTACGGTAAGAATACCCGGATCCGTTACGGATATTTATATAAATATTATGAGGAGTGACAGTATCAGTTAGAAACACTCGAAACACAGGCTTATGATCCACTTTCCAAACATGGAGAGGGATCTCTGTAAATTCCTCATATACCCTGTCAGGATCACAGGAAACAATGGCTAACAGGGCAATAACGGCAAATAGATAAATCCGCTTACTTTTCATTCCTTGGTTTCCATTTTCTCTTTTTTCTTTTCGATCTCTTCCTCGCAGGTTTTGAAGAATTCCTGAACCTGTCAAGACTTTCCTCCCCATCGTCACTTTTAAATACTTCAAAAGTATCAGTAAAAGTGGCTTTATCTTCCAGAAATTGAACTTTATGGCCTTTTTTGTTTTCTTCCTGAATAGCAGCTACTCTCTCCACCGGAATTACTGTAAGATTAACTATTTTCTCTTTATCGAAGGAATACCACATAAGACGTTTATAAATATCCGTTTTCTGGTGATAAGCAACTCCTTTCTCTGTTTCAAGAGGTATTGATGTGTCCGGAAAATCCTGCTGTGCATCAAGATAGGAACCCAGTTCATAGTTAAGGCAGCATTTCAACTTCCCGCATTGGCCGGCCAGTTTTTGAGGATTGAGTGACAATTCCTGATGCCTGGCGGAATTGGTTGAAACTGAAACAAAATTTGTAATCCAGGATGAACAACATAGTTCGCGGCCACAAGGGCCAATTCCTCCTATTCTTCCTGTCTCCTGCCTTGCTCCAATCTGTCGCATTTCTATTCTTACTTTGAACTCATCGGCAAGAACCTTGATCAATTCCCTGAAATCAACCCTCCCATCAGCTATGTAATAAAATATTGCCTTTGTATTGTCTCCCTGGTACTCAACATCCCCAATTTTCATATCCAGTTTCATATCTTCAGCCATCTTTCTTGATTTCAACATAGTTGATTGTTCAAGGGCAATTGCCTCCTCCCATTTTTCCAGATCGGCGGGTTTGACCTTACGATAAACCTTTTTCATTTCTTCAGTATCTTTCATCCCATTCCCTTTTATCATTCGCCGATATGCCAATTCACCGGTCAGTGAAACAATCCCGACATCATGTCCCGGTGAGGCTTCAACTGCAACAATATCTCCTGCATTCAACCTCAACTCATTAACATTTCTATAGAAATCTTTTCGTGTATTTTTGAACCTGATCTCAACAATGTTGTTGGCTTTCCCACTTTCGGGAATATCCTTCAGCCAATTGCAGCAATCAAGCTTATGGCAAGAACCTGCCATTTGTTGGGATTTATGATGAGTTTCCGACCTGTAGTTCCTGTTATTCTGTTCGCTGTAATCCATTTTCGAAAAAAATTACTGTTTTATCAATTTTGCAAGTCTGTTTGCCATATCATGAAAAACGATTTTCCCGTTAGCATTCGCTTCAATATGCAAGCAGGCCTGATTAAATTCACTTGCAATTCCGAAAATATTATTTTTATTAATGAATTTTGAAAATTTAACGGAAAAGTCTGATTCATACCGTGTCATTCTGATCATTTCTCCAGAGGTTTCCGGATTTATGTTCATAATAAAATTCTCCCGGATAATCCTTAATCCATAATCCAGAAACAGTTTTTGAGATTCTCTGCCTAATCTGGACATTTCTTCAACCCAATTAAGGAGCCCCAGCATATCACGGACCCAGCATAATCTCATAAGGGCAGTGAATTTCTCAAAATGGAGCCTGCTTTCCCCGGTTTTTTCCAATAAATTCAGAGCTTTGAGCCAATTACCGTCAGCCAAATGAGCAGCATCCTTTATTTCAACTTTTTCAAAATCATACTTCTGCTTAAGAGCTGAAAAAATTTCCGCCTCTTCCAGCTTAGGTATCTTTATCATCTGAGCACGTGAATAAATGGTAGGCAGAATATTGCCTGAATTCTCGGTAATCATCAGGAACAAGGTTTTTGAAGGTGGTTCTTCAATAATTTTCAAAAGCTTATTCGCTGTCTGATCATTCATCTTTTCCGGCAACCAGATTATTACTACCTTAAATTCAGACTCGTATGTTTTCAAACTTAATTTTCGAATTATTTCACTACTCTCTTTTACATTGATAAACCCTTGTTTGTTTTCCAGACCAATTGCTTTATACCATGCTGCAGGATTCAGGTAAGGATTTTCTATAAATGATTTTCTCCACTCTTCCAGAAATTTATCAGTTAACGGATCTTTGACCTTAGGTGTTGATGCAACAGGTAAAATGAAATGCAGATCGGGATGGATCAGTTTTGCATATTTATTACATGAGGGACAAGTCCCGCAGGAATCATCCCCGCTCCGGTTTCCGCATGATAAATATTGAGCATAGGCAATGGCTAATGGCAGACTTCCTGCTCCTTCAGGTCCGGAAAACAACTGGGCATGGCTTACTCTGTTATCCTTTACTGTTTTAATAAGTTTCTTTTTAGTCTCTTCCTGACCAATTACATCTTTAAAAAGCATGCTGAATATGTTCTTTAATATACAAACAAAGGTAATGAAATCATTATTAATTCTGATTGCAGATATTGACTTTCCCCTATTTATAATTAATTTTGCAGTGTTGCATTAAGAAAAACTAACCGCAGAGATCGCAAAGAAGGCGCAAAGTTCGCTAAGAATATTTGTTCTTTGTGTTAACCTTTAAAAGTATGCTATACTAAAATAAACATAAAAAATATGAAAACGATTGACAATTACGATTTTACGGGGAAAAAAGCAATCATCAGGGTTGACTTTAATGTGCCGATTAACACACAGCTTGAGGTGGCTGACGATACACGGATAAGGGCAGCGATACCGACAATTAAAAAAATACTTTCTTCAGGCGGATCTGTAATTTTGATGTCGCATCTTGGACGTCCGAAAGGTGAATATGAAGAAAGATTTTCTCTTAAGAATGTGATCCCCCGCTTGTCGGAATTGCTTGAAACAGATGTTAAATTTGCAAAAGATTGCATTGGCGATGAAACATCCAAAACAGTAAATGAACTTAAACCCGGAGATGTCCTTCTGTTGGAAAACCTGAGATTCCATAAAGAAGAAAAAAACGGTGAAAAAGGATTTGCCAAAAAGCTGGCAGACTTTGCAGATGTGTATGTAAATGACGCTTTTGGCACCGCTCACAGGGCACATGCATCAACCACTATCATTGCAAAATTCTTCCCCGAAGAAAAAATGTTCGGATATCTTATTGGTAACGAATTAAAAAGTATTGATAAAGCGCTGCACCAGCCCGAAAAACCCTTTACTGCCATAATGGGCGGCGCCAAGGTGTCTGATAAGATCCAGGTTATTGAAAACCTGCTTGATAAGGTTGACAATCTGATAATTGGCGGCGGAATGACGTACACTTTTATTAAAGCAAGAGGTGGTAAAATCGGTGCTTCACTTGTTGAAGAAGACAAACTTGATATGGCAAATGATTTGATTAAAAAGGCGGAAGAAAAAAATGTCAGGCTTTATCTTCCGGTAGATAATGTGATTGCTGATAAATTCGAAAATGATGCAAAAACAGATGAGATTCCTGTTGATAAAATCCCTGACGGATGGATGGGACTTGATATTGGTTCAAAAACCATTGAAGAATTTTCGGAAATAATTAAAAACTCTAAAACCATACTATGGAACGGACCTATGGGAGTATTTGAAATGTCAAGTTTCCAGAACGGTACTGAAAGTATTGCCAGAGTAATTGCCGAAGCAACAGAAAAAGGCGCATTTAGCCTGATTGGCGGAGGCGACTCGGTTGCTGCAATCAATAAATATAACCTGAAGGATAAAGTGAGTTGGGTTTCGACAGGTGGCGGCGCTATGCTGGAGTATATTGAAGGCAAAGAACTGCCCGGTGTTAAGGCAATACTGGAAGAATGACTCGCAAAGACGCAGAGACGCAGAGGCGCAAAGAAGAGAAAGGTGAAGAAAGAAAAGAAGAGGGGAAAATGTAAAATTTAGAATGTAATAATGAAGAAAGAAAAGATATGAATAGATTATTATTATTGTCTGCTTTGTTACTTTTTGCTTTTTCGGGATGCGAAAAAGAAGAAGGTCCTGATACTTCCGGGGAAGCAACCCTGACATCCGATCGTATCCTGGAAGGATCAACATATTCAATCTACGGTTTCTCTTTTGAACAGGGGAAGATGATTAAATATAACCCTGCAGGAGAAGGAATAATCCCTGATTTTTTTATCCTCCCTAAAACAGGAACCGGTGGACAGATAAACGGGGCATTGCTTGATAGTCCAAACCAAAATAAATCGTTCAGCTTAACTGCAGAGTTCAGTGATTCTTTGCTTGCGTTACAATATTTTGAGCAATATAAAAACGTTATCGATTCCAACTATGTTTTCCTTGCCGATCCGCTAAATGAAAACCAGATATGGACCTTCCGCACCAGAGATAATAAATTTGGTAAAATCCTTATAAAAGAAATGAAAGCGTTTGTTAAAAACTCCGAAAACTATGCAGAAACAACATTCCTCTGGGAATTTCAACCGGACGGATCATTGGAATTTGAATAGAGTCCATCTATAAACTTAAAGAAATGAATAATGAAATTTATTGAAATACTGATTCAATATACTTAACGATCTTTGCGTAATCTTTGCGGACTTTGCGAGAAATTCTTTATTTTCACTTGTTGATGAAAAAATCTAAAGAGAAAATATTCACTGTCCGGTCATCTGAAAATTTCGAAAAACTGGCGCTTGAAGTGTTTCGATACCAGGCAAAGAATAACGAGACCTATTCAAACTATCTTAACCATCTGGGAATAATCGCCGGCAGTATTCACCAGCTCGACCAAATACCTTTTTTACCTATCGAATTTTTCAAAACGCATAAAATAATTACAGGCGAAAATGTTCCCGGAAAAATTTTTACCAGCAGTGGCACAACAGGAGCCGGAACTTCCAAACATTATGTAACTGATATAAGCTGGTACAGGGAAAGTTTTACACGGACATTTCAATATTTCTACGGTAATCCCGAACAATTCTGCATACTTGCTTTATTGCCATCTTATATTGAGCGGGAAGGTTCTTCTCTTATCTACATGATGGACTACCTGATGAAAAAAAGCAATAACCCGGCAAGCGGTTTTTATCTTGATAAACTTGACACCCTTGCAGAAAAGATAATCCTTTTACGTGAACAAAACCAGAAGATCCTGTTGTTTGGTGTCAGTTTTGCCCTGCTTAACCTGGCAGAAAAATATAAGCCCAATCTGTCCGGGCAGATTGTTATGGAAACCGGGGGGATGAAGGGAAGAAAACATGAAATCATCAGGAAAGAGTTGCATGAAGTACTATGCAAAGCATTCAATACAGAAGTGATCCATTCGGAATTTGGAATGACAGAGTTGTT
The DNA here is from genome assembly GCA_022561875.1 of Bacteroidota bacterium. Lineage (GTDB taxonomy): Bacteria > Bacteroidota > Bacteroidia > Bacteroidales > VadinHA17 > JADFUQ01. Next base: position 24,573 of record JADFQJ010000005.1, read on the forward strand.
ATCACAGGCATATTCCAAAGGAGACGGAATTTTTCATACCCCTCCGTGGATGAAGGTCCTGATAAGAGACAGTTACGATCCTTTTTCATATATTAAGAAAGGACGATCGGGTGGTATCAATATAATTGACCTTGCCAATTACAATTCATGCTCATTTATTGAAACCAGGGATCTCGGCCGGCTCCTCCCGGATGGCGGATTTGAGGTCTCCGGTCGCTTCGATTCAAGCGATGTCCGGGGTTGCAATCTGATGGTGGAAGAATAGGGAAAAATCTACAACCCGAGCTTCTCAGCGATTTTCTTCGGCACCGCATCCTTATGAACCATAAAAGCAATTGTATGTAATCTCACAAAAGATTCTGACATGTATAGATATCCGCCAAAATCATTACTATCCGGTCCCCAGGAATTTTTTGTTATAAAATAAACAGCGCCGTTCTTATCTTTTGCCATCCCTGTAAGATGCATCAGGTGATCGTCGGTAACAGTATAATTACCAAATGCTTCCTGTCGCATTTCCTGAGTTATCTGTTTTTCTTTTCCGGGCTTAACAAAAACCGAATCTTTTACTTCGTCACTCATATCATCCCAGCCGGTTTCAGGAACTATGGCAACACCATTTTTGTGTGAAAAACCCCTGTCACTTATATCGCCGTCCCATGCAACAGAATAACCTGCTTTAATTGCCTTTTTCATAACCTCGATAAGATCGTCAACAGGCAGGTTATAGTACCCATCATACGACCAGTTGTCAGGCACTTCAAGCACAAAGCTTTCATAATATGGATGATGACTGTATGAAGTAAGCTCGATATAATCATCAGGGTTTATTCCCAGTGTTTCTGCAAAAGATTCAGGGGTATAAGTCTTTCCATTGTAATTAAAAGAAGCCGGTGCTTCACCAAGATAAGCATCAAGAACCGAGCAATATGCATCATTCCAAACAGGTGTGGGTTTCCTGCCTTTTATTACACCATCCAGCATTCCTTTAAGAACAAAGGTTTGTTCGCTATGATTGTGTTTTTCCTGTCCATATACCTTCCCGGAATAAACACTTTCCGGAACTATACCGTTTTCTGCTATCTCATTCAGTACGTCATGCGCCTGACCTCCCTGGCTAAAATTTGTTTTGCCATGGAATCTTAAATAATTCAATGCTTTGGTTTTAAATACATTTCTGACAAAAAACATTTCCGACAGATCAAACTCCCCTTTGCCCATTCTTATCAACTCAGTCTCAAGAAATGATGTTGTCGCAAAGCACCAGCATGTTCCTGTGCGATCCTGGCTTTTAACACTTGTGGTTTCCAGAATCTTAATTTGTTTAAAGTCGAAATTCTCTTTTTCGATCTTTTGCGCTGATACGATAGTTGCCAGCAATGCAATTAGAATAATTGAAGTTAGTTTTTTCATTTTTATCTCTATTTTAGTTAATATAAAAATGTTTATGAATTTAAAATTATTCGTTGATTAATAAGTATTAGGCTAAGACTGAGGCTTTTGAAATATATAAAATATCAATCAAATATTACTTTTTTTATTAAAATCCGGCAACTCCTCCTGAAACAATAAATTTCATTATTTCTGCAGATGGTGCTTTAATTGGGGTTACATGCTCACTGGGAACAATAAACAGTTCACCGGAGAAATTATAGGAATGCGGAAAATAAACTGCAACTTTTTTTTCTTTAATACCAAGATTACTAAGATCTTCCTTCGTAAGAAAACCCAGTTTTTCAAGGTTTGAAATTGTATTAACCAGAACTAATACCGGTTTGTTGAATTTCTTTTCCTTCCCGACAAAAGCAGACAGTAAATCCCTGATTGAAGAATAGATAATCTTTATCAGCGGAGCTTTTTTCAATAATTTTGCAATAAGGAACCTGACAGGTGATGCAATGATGGATTGTCCCAGAAAACCCAGTAATGCAATGACTATCAACACAACTAAAAGGTTCATTCCCGGAATGTTTACCGGCAGCAAAGGATCAATATATGTTTTCAGTAAATTATCAATAAACCTGAAAACCAGGTAAACTATATAAGCTGTAACACCTATGGGAGCAATAAATAATAACCCCTGGATAAAATAACCCGCAATTTTTTTCATTTGTTTATATTTTTACTTTTATTCCAATTCCTTCTGTTTAGATTTTGGCATTTTTTTCACAACCAGTTCATAGGAATGATCGGTTAATTGAAAAACCAGCTTGTCAGGCATCGATCCATCCATGTCAATAGTGTTCCAATGCTTTTTGTTCATGTGATATCCGGGCCTTATTGATGGATATTCCTCTCTCAGTCTGATGGCTTTTTCGGGATCGCATTTCAGATTTACCGAGAAATCTCCGTCAACATCTGTAAGTGCGAACATTTTACCCAGTACTTTAAATACAAGTGTTGTTTCATCAAAAGGGAATCCTTCCGTAACGCCCGGTTTTGCTAAACAATAATCTCTGAAGATTTCAATATTCATGTTAGTTAGTTTAAAGTGCTAACCGGATTTTAAAGCGTAAAAAAGGATTTTGCGAGGAACGAAGTGACGCCTGCCCTCCGCCTTCAGCCTTTCGTCCCCTCGCCCTCTCGCCCCCTCGCCTCTTCGCCCCTTCGTTTTTCTCCTCTTCCTATTTACTACCTACTATTTACTTCTTACTTCTTCTTTCCTAGTGCCTCAAAGTCGGGTAAAAAGCATCCTCAATATGTTCAATTTCATATTCCTGGTCGTCAAAAACCACAGTTATGATATCAAATCTCACTTCCAGGTCAATATCATATTTATGAATATAAGCATTGGCAGCCTGGATCAGGAATCTTTGTTTTTTCATATTTACAGCATCCCTTGGATTTTCCTGAAAACCAACCGATCTGGACTTAACTTCCACAATTATAAGGAAATCGTCTTTTTCGGCGATAATATCAATTTCTTTCTTTCTGTGCCGCCAATTCTGCTTAAGGATCCTGTATCCTTCAGCAATCATCTTGTCTAAAGCAATTTGCTCACCCTTTTTCCCCAGATATTGCTGTCTTGTCATTTATAAAGAATTAAAAACTAAAATTAGACATTTCCGTGGCAAATATGTAATTTTGGCACGAATTATTATGCCTGAATATGGTGAAACTGCTTATATTCACGCTCTTTTTATGGCCCGGACCGTCTGATAAAAATGACGATTTTTAATTACAAATGTTATCAATGGCGGGTAAGAAACAAAGAGAAAAATACAGAAGTAGCATACTGGGTATTTAACGACGATTTTAATTTCTTCAATGATCTGTTTAAAATACCTGAAGATTATGAAATTTCACGATAGCCTATGTTTTTAAGTAGGGTGGTTGTATCATGTGTTTGAGTTCGGTTTAAATAAATTCTTTCGGCATTTTTCTCTCTCTCCCTGTTTTTTATACCAATCAAAAAATATGATTTTCTTGGTTATCTTTGTTCCAATTTGCATATTTCTAAAAAAACCAATTTTTCGGATGAAAGGATTCAAACGTTTCCTCATTACTTCAGCATTACCTTACGCCAACGGACCTCTTCATATCGGACATCTTGCCGGTGTTTACGTCCCTTCAGATATTTATACCCGCTATTTGCGGGCAAAAGGGAAAGATGTTATTTCCATCTGTGGTTCAGACGAACACGGTGTGCCTATTACGCTAAAAGCACGAAACGAAGGTGTATCTCCGCAGGATATTGTCGATAAATATCATTTAATGAATAAAAATTCATTTAAAAAATTCGGGATCGATTTTGATATTTACGCCAGAACTTCAGCTAAAATTCATCATGAAACGGCATCACAGTTTTTCAAAACGCTTTACGATAATGGAGATTTTATTGAACAGGAAACGGAGCAATATTATGACAATGAAGCAAGCCAGTTCCTCGCCGACAGGTATATTACCGGAACCTGTCCTCATTGTGGAAATGAAAACGCCTATGGAGACCAATGTGAAAATTGCGGAACTTCATTGAATCCCACAGACCTGATCAATCCCAGGTCAACTATCAGTGGGAATAAGCCGGTTCTCAAAAAAACCAAACACTGGTACCTGCCATTAGATAAACATGTGCCGTTCCTGAAGAAATGGATACTTGAAGAACACAAGAACTGGAAAGCCAACGTTTACGGGCAATGCAAATCATGGCTTGATATGGGTTTGCAACCAAGGGCTGTCAGCCGCGATCTGGATTGGGGGATTCCACTTCCTATTGAAAACACAAAAGGAAAAGTTATGTATGTCTGGTTCGATGCCCCGATAGGGTATATCTCTGCTACCAGGGAACTGACAGATGACTGGGAAAAGTACTGGAAAGATCCTGACACTAAAATGGTGCATTTCATCGGTAAGGATAATATTGTTTTTCATTGCATTTTTTTTCCGTCAATGCTCAAGGCTGAAGGGAGTTATATTCTTCCTGATAATGTACCTGCGAATGAATTCCTTAACCTTGAGGGAGAAAAGATCTCGACCTCAAGAAACTGGGCTGTATGGCTTCACGAATACCTGGTTGAGTTCAGCGGAAAACAGGATGTTCTGCGGTATGTGTTAACTGCCAATGCTCCCGAAACAAAAGATAACGACTTCACATGGAAAGATTTTCAATCCCGCAACAATAACGAACTGGTAGCTATACTCGGAAATTTTATCAACCGTGCATTGGTCCTTACACAGAAGTATTTTAACGGTATAGTACCGGAGTTGTCAGAATTAACAGACTTTGATAAAGAAACTCTTGAAGAGATCCCAAAGCTGAAAAAGAAAGTTGAAAACAGTCTGGAGAATTTCCGTTTCCGTGAAGCACAAAAAATCGTAATGGATGTAGCAAGACTGGGTAATAAGTATCTCGCAGATACCGAACCATGGAAAATCATTAAAACTGATAAAACAAGAGTTGGAACTATTATTAATATTTCATTGCAAATAACTGCAAACCTGTCTATTCTCCTGGAGCCCTTCCTCCCTTTCACAGTAGAAAAAATTAAAAAGTACGTGAATTTTACAAAATGGAACTGGGAAATGATCGGACAGAAAGATCTGCTCCCTCCCGGGCATAAGATGAACCAACCTTCTCTTTTGTTTGAGAAAATTGAAGATAAAACAATTGAAAAACAGGTAAATAAATTACTCCAAACACGAAAAATATCTGAAAACACAACCGAGATCATGGAACAAAAAGATATTATCTCATTTGATGACTTCACTAAAGTTGATATCAGGACAGCAACCATTCTTGAAGCTGAAAAGGTTCCCAAAACCACGAATTTGCTCAAACTAAAAATTAATACCGGGGTAGGTGAGCGAATTCTTGTTGCAGGGATTGCCGGACATTTTGATCCTGATGAAATTATTGGAAAGCAAATATTGATAGTGCTTAATCTGAAGCCCCGCAAGATAAGAGGAATAGAATCTCAGGGCATGATCCTGATGGCAGAAACAGGAGAAGGGAAATTAACGTTTGTTTCTCCCACCGAAAAAATACCCGACGGCTGTACTGTAAAGTAGAAGAATATTCGAGTTAACAACTACATCACACTGTGATCATCTCAGGTATTTGAAAAATCATAAATATTCAAACTTTGCGAAGCTTTGTTCTTCTTAATATTTCGTTACCCACACCTGTTCAAAACCTTTTTGTTTCCTCATTTTCCTCATTTCTGTTATTGCAAGATCAATTGAAGGATATCCTTTCATGCCAACACGGTAATGATCATTATTTGCTTTGAAAACAACCGGATCGAACCCTTGTCTTTCAAGCTGTTTTTTCATGTTGTGTGCATTGTTTTCAATCAGGAAACTGCCGGCAATGATGTAGTAATGCAGATCGGCGACAGGTTTTTCGGGCTGCCTGTTTAACGATGGTTGTGCAATGGTTTTGGTGATTATCTCTGCTGCCTTATCTGTTTTCTCAATGGTTTCAGGTTTCTCTATATCAATCTTTTCAATTTTTGTTTTTCCGGTTACACCAGCTTCTGTTTTGGGCCGGGCTTGTTCAGTCCCGGAAAAGGGATTAAGTGAGGAGATGACAGCATTAAAATCCAGCATATTTGTCTTCAACGGAATAAGTACAAGGGCAACAGCTACAGCCACAGCAATAGCTATACGCCTGAATGTGCGCCTCCTTGAAAGGGAAGCAGGGGATCTTTCCTCAAATTTCTTCTGAATACGTTTAGTTACATCATATTCTTCAAGAGGATCGAAATTAAAATGAGCCAGACCATATGAATCAAGCAGAAAATTAGTAGTACCTGAAGGCTCGAATTGCAGGTTCTTTTCTCTATCCATTTGCAGGGTTCCCACATCTTCAATAATCACTTTCTTTCCCTTATTGAGTTTAGTTTTCAATCCTTTCACAAATGAATCAACAAGCCTTTTGGCATCAACAAACCCAATATTTTTCGATCTTGACACATAACCAATCAGCAAACCGTCATTGTGTTTCAGGTTACGGTTAAAACTTATCTCCTTGTAAGGTGGTGAAAACGAATTCTGTGACTGGTTAATCTTTGCTGATTGTAAATTGGCAACAAATCCACCAAAATCAGGAATAATAACACAATCGTGTTGAAACAACAGCTCTTTTATATAATTTTCCAAACCTGAAGTTTTTGAGTTATGTCAGTAACAAAGATAAATAAAATTTTATCCGGTCAATAATTTTTTTTACTAAAACTTTCTCTTTATCTCATACTCTTTCTTATTGTCTCCCAATCACACAGCCACACAATCTTTTCTTCACTTTTCCCTTTTATCTTTTTACTTTTGTCCACAGTGAAATATGCTCCTTCGTCGCATTTCACGTGGCAGGCTTTTGCCTTTTTAAAATGCAAATCCATACGATTTTATCTATCTTAGCGCCAAAATTATCCTTCTTAACCGATAAAACATGAAAGAAATCCGGATGGTTGACCTTAACGGGCAACATCAGAAAATCCATACCCTTATTAATAATTCCATCGAAGGAGTCATAAATTCCACTGCATTTATAAATGGACCCGAGGTAAAGAATTTTCAAAAGAGTCTTGAAAATTACCTTAATGCAAAACATGTTATTCCTTGCGGCAACGGTACGGATGCTCTTCAGATATCACTTATGTCACTGTGTCTCAGGCCGGGAGATGAAATAATCACTTCCGATTTTACATTTATCGCTACGTCAGAGGTGATTGCTTTTCTTGGTCTCAAACCTGTATTTGTTGATGTTGAACCCGGCAGCTTTAACATATCCCCCGATTCTATCAAGAAATCACTTTCTCCAAAAACAAAAGTCATTGTACCTGTTCACCTCTTCGGGCAATGTGCAAATATGGATGAGATTCTTAACATTGCAAAAGAGAATAACCTTTTTGTTATTGAAGATACTGCACAAGCTCTTGGCGCTGAATACTCTTTCAGTGACGGAACAAAAGCCAGGGCAGGAACAATGGGTGATATCGGAACTGTTTCATTCTTCCCATCCAAGAATCTGGGTGCATATGGAGACGGGGGTGCCATTATCACAAATAACGATGATCTTGCAACGAAGATCCGTTCCATCGGGAACCACGGAATGGAGAAAAGATATTATCATAACAGGATTGGTGTAAATTCCCGGCTTGACAGTATCCAGGCAGCCATACTGAATGTTAAACTGAAATATCTGGATGAGTATAACCAGAGCCGTCAAAAAGCAGCAGCCTTTTATGATAAAGCATTCCGGAACCTGGATGGAATTACAATCCCACACCGCACCAACTCCTCTACACATATTTTCCACCAGTATACTTTAACAACAGAGCCGGAATTAAGAGACCCGTTAAATGCATGGCTTGCCCAAAAAGGTATCCCGTCAATGATCTATTATCCCGTTCCTCTTCACCAGCAAAAAGTTTTCAGTAACTATGGATATAATAACAAAAAGTTTCAGGTTACCGGGAGTCTGAGCCGCCGGGTAATTTCATTGCCAATGCATACCGAACTGGATAAAGAACAGTTAGATTACATTGTAAGTCATATAATTACATTTCTTAACAACCATAAATAAAACAGGTGAATGGGGAAAGAATATTTCGCACACAAAACTGCTGTAATTGATGATGGTTGCAGTATTGGAAAAGGAACAAAAATCTGGCATTTTACACATATTATGCCCGGTTGTGAAATCGGAGAAAAATGTAACATCGGACAAAACGTTGTTGTTTCCCCACAGGTCAGACTTGGGAAAAACGTGAAAGTCCAGAACAACGTTTCTATCTATACAGGAGTGATATGTGAAGAGGATGTTTTCCTGGGACCTTCAATGGTATTCACTAATATCATCAATCCCAGAAGTTCAGTTATCAGAAAAGATGAATATATGAAAACCTATGTTGAGAAAGGAGCAAGCATCGGGGCTAATGCAACAATAATTTGCGGGATCCGTATCGGGAAATATGCATTTATCGGAGCCGGAGCTGTAGTTAATAAAGATGTTAAACCTTATTCACTTGTTGTTGGTAACCCTGGCCGCCCTATCGGATGGATGAGTGAATTTGGACACAGACTGCTATTCGATAAAAAAGGTTCAGCCCAATGTTCGGAAAGTAAGGAGAAATATATATTGAAAGACGGAGTGGTTAATAAAATAAAAGATGCTGATTAACATAACTTAAGAACATCGCTTTGCAAATTGATTAAAAAAACTTAATCATATTCCCGATAAATCGGGACTGAAAAGTATAAATAGCCCGGTCTTCAGATTGCCGACTGCCGACTGAAGATTGCCGACTTTAAAATGCAAAGTATAATGAAATTAGCCTAAAAATTTAGACATTTTAGCATTCCAGACATTTTAGGTACTTTAGGCACTTTAGGCACTTTAGGCATTTCTTTTATCAAGCCATAAACATTGAAATTCCGATACAATTAACTACCTTTGGTATCCACAAATTAATTACTATGAAAAATAAGAAGAAGCAAGTAAATTTTGCATTAATTGGTGTTGCCGGCTATATTGCTGCCAAACATTTGGAAGCCATAAAAAGCACTGATAATCTGCTTCTTGCAGCGCTGGACAAATTTGACAGTGTTGGTATTATGGACGGTTTTTTCCCTTCTTCCGATTTTTTTGTGGAATTTGAGCGATTCGACCGCCATATAGATAAACTGCGGAGATTTGGAACAAAAATAGACTATGTCAGTATATGTTCTCCTAATTACCTGCACGATTCACATATACGTTTTGCGTTGCGGCATCAGGCAGACGCTATCTGCGAAAAACCTGTTGTATTAAACCCATGGAATATTGAAGCGCTGCAGGACATTGAAAAGGAAACCGGCAAAATGGTGAACACGATCTTTCAACTACGCCTGCACCCTTCTATCATTAAACTAAAAAAAATAATCGACGAAAGTCCGAAGGATAAAATCTTTGATCTTGATCTGACTTATATTACAAGTCGCGGAAACTGGTATTTTATTTCATGGAAAGGAGATATTCAGAAATCCGGCGGGGTTGCTACAAATATTGGTGTTCATTTTTTTGATATGTTAACATGGATATTTGGCGATGTGAAAAAGAATGTGGTCCATATTTCACAATACAATAAAGCTGCCGGGTTTCTTGAACTTGAAAAAGCAAGAGTAAGATGGTTCCTGAGTGTGGATAACAACGATCTTCCGGTTGAAATTAAGGAAAAAGACCAGGGTACCTTCCGGTCGATCAAGCTTGAAGGTGAAGAAATTGAATTCAGTGATGGTTTTACCGACCTTCATACTGTCAGTTATCAGAAAATTCTTCAGGGTAACGGTTTTAGTCTTGAAGATGCAAAAAAATCGATCGAAACAGTATATACCATACGAAACGCTAAATCCAAAAGATTAAAAGGTGAATATCATCCATTTTGTAAGAATATTAAATGAAAAAAAGTTGAGTAAGGTGAGTAAGGTGAGTGAAGATGAGGAAATGAGTGAATGAGTAAATGATAAAATGAGTAAATGGGAAGAGGTGAAGAGGGACGAAGAGAGGGAGCGAGGGGGCGACTGAGAGATGAAGAGAAGAGTGTGTTCACGATTCTTCAATTTTAGTCATTTTAGTCATTTTAGTCATTTTAGTCATTTTGAATTTTAATCACTGAACAATTAATAAAGCATAAAACGAACATGAAAATATCGATTACCGGTTTGGGCTATGTCGGGCTTCCATTGGCTCTTGAATTTGCAAAACATCTTCCTGTTATTGGATTTGATATCCGGGAAGAGAGGATAGAAATGATGAAAAATGGCAAAGATCCCAGCCATGAGTTGACCCCGGAAGAGTTCAAAGGAAAAAATATTAAGTTCACTTCCGATCCGGACGACTTAAAAGAAGCATCTTTCCATATCATTGCCGTACCAACACCCATTGATGACCATAACCTGCCTGACCTGAAGATACTTTTGGAAGCCACATCAATAGTTGGCAAACAGCTAAAAAGAGGTGATTATGTCGTTTTCGAATCAACTGTTTACCCGGGCTGCACCGAAGAAGAATGTATCCCTCTGCTTGAAAAGGAATGCGGACTTTCGTGCGGAAATGATTTTAAAGTTGGTTTTTCCCCGGAAAGAATAAATCCGGGAGACAGGGAACACACACTTACAAAAATTGTTAAAGTAGTATCGGGTTGTGATGATGAAGCACTTGAGATTATCAGTAAAACCTACGAAATGATCATTGAAGCAGGTATTTACCGTGCCGGTTCAATAAAAATTGCCGAAGCTGCCAAGATCATTGAAAACACACAACGGGATATCAATATCGCTTTCATGAATGAGCTTTCAATCATTTTCAACCGTATGAATATCAACACATACGAAGTGCTTGAAGCAGCGGGCACAAAATGGAATTTCCTGAATTTCTTTCCGGGTCTTGTCGGCGGACACTGTATAGGAGTCGACCCATACTATCTTGCATACAAGGCAAAAGAGCTTGGATATCATGCACAGATAATTAACTCGGGCCGGTTCGTAAACGATTCAATGGGCGCCTATATTGCCAAACAAACTGTAAAAAAAATTATAGCCCAAAAGAAAAATATTTCCGAATCCAAAGTTTTGATACTGGGAATAACATTTAAAGAGAATGTTAGTGATATAAGAAATTCCAAGGTTATTGATGTAATAAAGGAATTTATTTCATTCGGAGTAAAAGTGGACGTTATCGATCCTTACGCAAACAAAACAGAGGTCAGGAAAGAATTTGGGCTTGACCTTAAAGATAAGGTCTCGAAAGGGTATGACGCCATTGTATTAGCGGTAAATCATGAAGAATACAGAACATTGGATGAAGAATATTTTAGTTCAATCGCTGCTGATAAAGCCATTTTTGTTGATATAAAAGGGACATTTAGAAATAAAATTAACAAACTGGAATACTGGAGTTTATAAAAATGAAAAAACAAATTCTAGTAACAGGAGGTATCGGTTATATTGGTTCACATACTGTTGTTGAACTAATCGAATCAGGATTCGAAGTCATTATTGTTGATAACCTGTCCAATTCAAGTATAGCTGCGTTAAACGGCATCGGGGAAATTACCGGTAAGAGTCCCCTGTTTGAAAAACTTGATGTTTGTAATAAATCACAGCTCAGATCCTTTTTTGAGAAACATGCCGGCATTGTAGCCATTATTCACTTTGCCGCCTTTAAATCAGTGGGTGAATCGGTATCAAATCCACTGAAATATTACTATAACAATCTTGTGTCTACCATAAACCTTCTCCACTTCATGAAGGAGAAAGATATTCCGTATATGGTTTTTTCATCATCATGCACTGTTTACGGACAACCTGATGAACTGCCTGTTTCAGAAGAGGCTCCTGTAAAAAAGGCAATGTCTCCTTATGGTAACACCAAACAGGTAATGGAAGAGATCATCAGTGATACTCTTGCTTCAACCCCCTCGCTTAAAGCAATATCACTCAGGTATTTTAATCCGATCGGAGCTCATCCTTCAGCTCTGATCGGTGAATTGCCTATTGGTATACCTGATAACCTGGTACCGTTTATTACACAAACAGCCATTGGGATACGTGATGAGCTAAAAGTTTTTGGAGATGATTATAACACTCCCGACGGTTCGGCAATAAGGGATTACCTGCACGTTGTTGACCTTGCAAAAGCTCATGTAGTTGCCTTGCAAAGATTGTTGAACAAGCAAAATAAGGAAAATTACGAAGTGTTTAACCTGGGAACAGGAGAAGGTGTATCTGTATTGGAAGCTATCAAATCGTTTGAACGTGCCACGGGTGAAAAACTGAATTATAAAATTGTTGACAAAAGGCCCGGAGATATAGAGAAATTATGGGGAGATACAAGCCTTGCGAATAAAGAGTTGGGATGGAAAGCTGAAAAGAGTCTTGATGATGCTATGCTAACAGCATGGAAATGGGAAAATTATTTACAGAAACGGAAATAGAACCTTTTTTTATTGATAAAACCGTTTACAAATGAAGAAAGTACTACTTATTACAGGAGGAGCAGGATTCATAGGTTCACATGTAGTTCGCAGATTTGTCAACCAATATCCCGATTACCAGATTATTAATCTTGACAAGCTTACCTATGCAGGAAATCTGGAAAATCTGAAAGACGTTGACAAAAAAGATAATTACACTTTCGAAAAAGGGGATATAATCGACCGGGATTTTATTTTTGATCTGTTCAAAAAATATAATTTCACAGATGTTATTCATTTGGCTGCGGAATCGCACGTTGACCGGTCAATTTCAAACCCGACAGAATTTATTTACACTAATATTGTTGGTACGGTTAACCTGCTGAACGCGGCAAGGGAGCTCTGGGGTAAAAATCAGGAAAATAAACTGTTCTATCATATCTCGACTGATGAGGTTTACGGATCATTAGGTAAAGAAGGATATTTTGTTGAATCAACTCCTTATAATCCCCGTAGCCCTTATTCTTCCTCGAAAGCAAGTTCTGATCACCTGGTAAGGGCTTATTATCATACATTTAACCTTCCAATAGTCATTTCCAATTGTTCAAATAATTATGGCCCCAATCAGTTTCCGGAAAAACTGATCCCTCTTGCTATCAACAACATCAAAAACAATAAAAAGATCCCTGTTTACGGTAAGGGGGAGAATGTGCGTGACTGGCTTTATGTTGAAGATCATGCCGGCGCTATTGATCTGATGTTCCATAAAGGTAAAACCGGAGAAACATACAATATTGGAGGTAATAACGAATGGAGGAATATCGACCTCATTCATCATCTTTGCAAGGTAATGGATCGCAAGCTCGGCAGGGACCCCGGAACATCAGCAAAACTGATCACATTTGTAAAAGACCGTGCAGGGCATGATCTGCGTTATGCTATTGACTCGGGAAAGATACGGAAAGAACTGGGATGGAAACCTTCGGTCAATTTTGAGAAAGGATTGGAAAAAACCGTTGAATGGTATCTGGAAAACACAGAATGGCTTAACCGTATTATATCCGGAAAATACGAAGAATACTATTCTCAGCAGTATGTGAAAAGATAAAAGTAAAACCCCACGAACTCGTACTCGTAACCCGTAACTCGTAACTCGTAACCCGTAACCCATCTACTCCTTAACCATTTTCATTCTTTCAATTAATTCATTTCCCAGAAATTTTTTTTTCTCAATATGATCTTTAATAGCTGATACCTGTTGGTTTTTTTCGAAATCCCCTCTCACCTGTGCAAAATCAAGAAGCTTGATTTTCAGATCGCCATCAGCACCAAATCCAGTATGTTTTGCAAGTGTAAATTCTTTTTTGGCATCTTCATAAAGCATCTTGTCAAGATCTATAACACTCTTCTTCCATTTGCGGGTTAACCGGATAATGTCCTCCGCTGCAAAATCAGCCAGGTTCTTCCCTGTCTCTTTTTGTATCATATCGATAGCCCAGGTCCACTCGTAAGTATAATAATTATTATGCAGGGATTCAAATGTTTTGCGAATATCTTCCAGAGTATTAATCTTTCCCTTTTCAATATGATTCATGAGTTTTTCAATCTCATCGAGAGGGGCAATAAGTCCTGCCAGGTCAACCCATTTCCCTTTTCCGATTGCGGTATCGGGCATCAGCCTTTCCCTTATCTCCCGGTTAGTTCTGAATTTAGCTATTTCCAGTCTTTTAATCAATGAGTTTCCCAGGAATTTATCAATTCCCATTCCGTATAATTTTATTCCCCTTTCAAGAGAAGCTCTGGAAATCTTTGTATTTTCATAAGTATAGAAATCGGATTTTTCACCAGAATACTCCCTGAGTTTTATCAGCAGGTCGCGTCCTGCCATCATTTTTTTTATGGTATATGGGCTGAGTAAATTAAAATTTATAAAGTCGAGTTTCCGGATATCCTTGCGGCGGTCTCTCCTGGGCCATTTTTGTGCATCCCTGATTGTTCCTACACTACGCAAATTTACACCCGGAGCAAGTATACTTTCATCTTTACTTTCCACAATATAGGAGAATGGCATGTCGGACGTATCAGAGTTTTTATAATGCCTTCCCACCACCAGGGTAAACGGACCAACCTTTGCAGGCCATAAAAGATAGGAATTGCTGGTTGTTTTTGCTCCTCGCTCAACAATGCCCTGATGTATTGGTCCGAGTTTATACATGTGGTTACTTTGGTTTGAACCACTGCCGGCATTCATAAAAGAAAACATTCCGGCAATAAGCAAGGTTGACTTATGGTGTGTTACGGTGTATGGTCCTGCAAAAAGCGAACAAGCTTCTCCATGGTAACCGGCACAATTTGCAAAGAACAAAGAGTTTTCGGCTGAATAGTGCTTTCTAAGCACACATGCCTGCCCGATAAAGCATTTATCAATAACCGTTGAATCCGAGACAGTTGCACCCGATGACACTATGAAATCTTCCATAATTACACCGGGACCGATATAAACCGGATCAAGAGAATTGGAATTGATGCTTCCATTGGATAGCAGCTCTGCCCCTTCAATAGAAGCGTTATCCCCGACACATACATTCTTAATGATCCTTGAATTTGTAATTCTCACATGATTCCCTATCTTTCCTTTCACGGAAGTTAACGTCCGTGTGTAATTTCCGATCATATGAAACAATTTTTCGATCACATCAGGACGATGGCGGTAGAGTACCAGGATATAAGCCAGATGAGCTGATAGTTCATTAAAAATCGGGAGTTTTCTTCCCCCGGTCTCATCCAGAACATTTACCAAAACACCATTACCAAACGAACTTTCTCCATCCACTTCAATAATGTCCACATTTTCGATATATGATTCTTCTCCAACCTCATAATTTGCCATGTAGCTTCTAACCTGCGCAACATAGGCATTATCGTTTATCAGGCAATTATGCAAAACAGCATTATAAATACCCGACTGTTTTTTCATTCCGTTAGGCAGTTGAAACTCTTTTTTGAAACAACCCATGCGGATCTCTCCCGAAAAAGTTACATTTTTTACATTAACAGGGTTGAAATCATTGGTTACTTTCACCTGTGACCACTCATTTGCATGACAGTTCTGCCGGTTAAGCTGTTTGATCTCCTCTTTTGTAAGTTTCCGGTAAGAATTCATATTAATAAAATATTTACAATGGCTAATCTCATTATATTAAAGTCGGCAGTCTTCAGTCTTCAGTCGGCAAACTAAAGACCAGGCTATATATACTTTTCATGATTTTGAATTATATGATTAAGTAATCGTCCGATTTCTTCAGATCGTTTATTAAAATCATCAAAAAAAATATGTGAAGTTAAGTTTTTAAATCTAGTTGCCATTTTATTATTGCTACTTGGTTTTCCAGTGTACCATTTAATTTATTGGTCTTCAATCTCCAGTCTTCAGCCCCCAATAAAAGTATAGCTATTTGATGCTAACCAATTGCCGACTGCCGACTGCCGACTATTTTATTCTACTGTTACAGATTTTGCCAGGTTTCTTGGCTGATCAACATTACAACCTCTCCCGTTTTCCGAAAAAGACACCCAAAAAGAAAAATCAATCCATTATGTGAGATTTTTTAGCACCAAAGGTGCGTAAATCAACAGCCCCGAGCGCAGCTCGGGGTCTATGATACGTCTCACCCAATAAGCCCCAACGGGGCGTAATCACTAGTCCCAAACATATCGCTCATCATAATTGATATTATATTCCTTTAGAAAAGCAAGATATTCATCTTTAAATGATCTCTTCTGATGATGTTTATCTTGTGACGAAATATAATCTTTTACCACATCAATTTGTGCCGGGTGAATTGAAAATCCTCCATACCCGCTCTGCCAATAAAACTTTTGATATTGTTGCCCCTTTGTTTTAATCCATTTTGATGAATGAGTCTTTAATTCTTCGATCAGTTTCATTAATGCAATCTTTCGCGATAACAAACAAAGAATATGAACATGATCTTGATGTCCTCCTACAATTATAGGATTACATTCGAGATTTTTACATATTCCTCCAAGATAACTAAACAACTCTTCCTGTATATGCTTATCAATGAATGGGTATCTGTTTTTTGTACTAAAAGTAATGTGCATGTAATTCTTTACTAATGATTGTGGCATGTTTCAAATTATTGATTACGCACCTTTGGCGCTTATTTAATATCGCATTACAACCCCCGGACTGCGCCCGGGGCTGTTGATTATCGCCCACTTCGGGGCTTAATTTGTAAATAAATATATCATTATAATAGCGGGACACCTAAAATCACAAACACAAAAACCATAAAACACTATTAGACTACTTATTAAGATGTTTCAATATGTTATTTTTCAAGGATTACGGAAAACAGGAAACATGTCCAAATATAAAACAGGACACCCAAAAAACCAACACAACAGACATTAAAACTCTGTTATTTACATGATTAACTTTTTAGTACAAAAAAAGTTCGGAAAACAGGAAAATATGTGAAGTTAAGTTTTTAAATCTAGTTGCCATTTTATTACTGCTACCTGGTTTTCCAGTGTACCATTTAATTTATTGGTCTTCAATCTCCAGTCTTCAGCCCACAATTAAAATATAGCTATCTGATATTACCCAATTGCCAACTGCCTTTTGCCAACTGCCTTTTGCCAACTGCCTTTTGCCAACTGCCTTTTGCCAACTGCCTTTTGCCAACTGCCTTTTTGCCAACTGCCAACTAATTCACTCTACTGTTACAGATTTTGCCAGGTTTCTTGGCTGATCAACATTACAACCTCTCATAACTGCAATATGGTATGAAAGCAACTGCAGTGGTATAACAGTAAGCAAAGGAGCAAGAGCAAGGAGTGTTGAGGGAACTTCAAAAACATGATCGGCAATTTCACTTATGGTTTTATCCCCTTTAGTAACCACAGCAATAACAATTCCCCCCCTGGCTTTTACTTCCTGGATATTGCTTACAATCTTCTCATACGAATCATCCTTTGGAGCAATAACAACAACCGGCATATTTTCATCAATAAGAGCGATCGGTCCATGTTTCATCTCGGCTGCCGGGTACCCCTCGGCGTGTATATATGAAATTTCTTTTAATTTCAAGGCGCCTTCCAGGGCAACCGGAAAAAAATAGCCTCTTCCGAGATAAATAAAGTTGTTAGAATTAACATATAAACCGGCTATTTTCTTATAATGATCATTGTTTTTAAGGATCTCTTCTATTTTTGAGGGTAACTTTTGCAATTCACTGATAAATTTTTCATACTTTTTTTCACCAAGAATAAACCGTTTTCTTCCAATCAACATTGCCATCATCGTAAGCACAGTAACCTGTGCAGTAAAAGCTTTTGTTGAAGCAACTCCCATTTCCGGACCTGCGTGCGTATATACACCTCCCTGGGTTGCCCTGGAGATACCGGAGCCTACCACATTACATATACCAAGAACGAGAGCGCCTGCTTCACGTGCCTGGTTCACCGCTGCAAGAGTGTCAGCCGTTTCACCACTCTGACTGATAGCAATTACCACATCATCTACATAAATCACCGGGTTACGGTATCTGAACTCCGAAGCATATTCAACCTCTACAGGGATTCTGGCAAATTCCTCAAAAAGATATTCTCCGATAAGAGCGGCATGCCATGAGGTGCCACAACCGATAATGATAATTCGCCTGGCATTTACCAGTTTCGGCATCACCTCATGTAATCCTCCAAGGTGGATTGTATTCCTTTCCTTTGAGACCCTGCCCCTGAAAGTATCCTGAATTGAACGGGGTTGTTCAAAGATCTCCTTTAGCATAAAATGCTCAAAGTCTCCTTTATTTATTTCACCGATATCAAGATCAAGGGTTTGGATTTTGGGGGTTAATTTAATGTTTCCAATAGTTTTCAGGGTTAGCTTATCTTTCGTGATTATTGCAACATCATTGTCATTCAGGTAAACAACGCTTTTGGTATGTTCTACAATGGGTGTAGCATCTGAGGCAATAAAATATTCACCATCACCTATTCCTATAACCAACGGACTTCCTTTTCTGGCAGCAATAAGTTGCTCCGGTTCATCGGCACAAATGATCACCAATCCGTAAGCGCCTATTACTTTTTTCAGTGCAAAACGTACCGCCTGTTCGGCAGAAATTTTTCCGTAGAGGTAAATATATTCAATCAGGTTAGCCAGTACTTCTGTATCTGTTTCAGTACTAAACTGATATCCCCTTTTTATCAATTTATTTTTCAGCCTTGCGTAATTCTCTACAATTCCATTATGGATCAAAATAAAATGACCGTTCTGTGACTTATGCGGATGGGCATTTATATCATTCGGGGCTCCATGCGTTGCCCAGCGGGTATGCCCGATGCCAATATCACCCTTTAAATCATTCCCTTTAACGTGTTTCTCAAGGTCGCTAACCTTCCCTTTACACTTAAATGTTTTTATTTTACCATCATCAATAACGGAAATTCCGGCTGAATCATATCCCCGGTATTCCAGTTTTTTTAACCCGCTAATAAGGATAGGATATGCCGGTTTATTTCCTATGTAGCCAACAATACCACACATAAAGATTATAATTATGGTTCTTCAGAATAATACTATAGTCTATTTGGAATATTGGAATATTGGAATATTGGAATGCTGGAATGCTGTAGAATCAAGCATCCCATTCTTCCATTATTCGGACTCTTCGACTTCTTCACTCTTCCATCTTCCCATTCTTCCACTATTCCATTATTCCATTATCTGGTATAGGTAACCTTCAACCCAACTTTTCCAGAGTGGTTATATCCGTTAAGCACTACCCTGCCAGCCCGGTAATAATCTGCATTGACAAAGATATAAACGGTTGGGTCATCATAATATCCGGTAAGGTATTTATAGAAAAAATCTGAAATATTGAAAGTATATACTCCCTCTTTCAGATCTCCCCCAAAATAATATCTGCCAAGAACCAGATCATGTACTGTTTCAAAATTCCCATCTTCATTACGGATTTTTATATCCAAATATTCCGGTGGAGTATATTCCGAAGAATAGGGATCATCTGATGACAGTTTTATTACCAGTTCTGCTTTATTAATCGCTATTGGCAGAGAATCCTGCCGCCAATTCTCAAACGTTGGGAATTTCAATTTTGTATATACCCCCGACAACCCTTGTATATAGCTTACACTATCTTCTATGTTATCATCCAGATGACTTATTCTGTAAGCAGGATCAGCAGTGCTGAAATCATGAGAATACAAATTTATACGTGCTGAACTTTCACTGATAGAAAATTCATAATATAATGTATCTGACGATGGATAATGATAAAACAACACCATTGAGGTTAATGGTGAAAGAAGGTTGAAACTTGTCAACGCCCCATTACCTGCAGGTTCATCTGTAGTAAAATAAAGACCTTTGAATTTCTGCAAAAAATCTTCCTGCGAAACTAACGCGGCTGAATCATCTATTATTTTCCCGGCAAAGGCATTATTCAAATGTATCTTGATTAAAGTATCAGATGCATTGTAATTTGCCGAGCCTACAGCATCCTCATAGTATAAACCTTCCTGATTAAAATTTGAGTAATAAGCAGAATCAAGATAAATATCTTTTTTAAGCTCATGGGCATTAATCACCATTACAGAATTAGTATCACCATATGAACCAGTAATCTCAAGATATACAATAAGAGAATCGATAACCGGCTCCTGGCTGAAAACCAATTCGCCTGATAATCGCACCTGTATAATAAAATCAGCTTTGGTAGTACCAAATACAGGATCGATAAATTCACCAGCTACAGCTAAAGCCGTTTCATCTGTTCTTAATGAATCTAATAACCCGGTATAAACCTCAACAGGGAACTCATCGTAATAATTCACTGAAAATTTATCGCCTTGTGGCTGGAGATCTTCACCTATCACAGTTGCTTCTTCGTCACAGGAAGTTAATAAAAATAAACCGCCCAAAAAAAGGACGGAAATAATTATTTTAATATAGTAAGCCGGCTTGTTAATTAGCCGGCTTAAAACTGTTAATTTCATGATGATATTACGATATAAGTTTATCATAGAAATCGGAATATATGTTTATATATTCTTCCTCATTCAGATAATTCAGAACAGGAATATCACGTTTATTAATAAACGTTTCCAGTCCGGAATTTATTTTTTTACTTCCTATAATAACTGCATCCGAATTTTCGATGGCAAGTTTGCTTAAATTTAAATAATTGGCGTCATCTATTATTTTAATGTCATCTTTAGTTATTCCTTCGAGCAAAAGTTTCTTGCCAAATGAAGGATCCAATGAATTCTTAAATTCATTATCATATACCGAAAACACTACTACAGAGTTTGAAAATAACGGATCATCGGCATAGCTTTTTTTAATATAAAGCGGCACCAGACTTGTAAACCAACCATGACAATGAACAATATCCGGGGCCCATCTTAATTTTTTTACAGTTTCAAGGACGCCACGTGCAAAAAAAACCGCCCGTTCATCATTGTCACTAAAGTCTTCCCCTTTTTTATCTGAAAGTATAAATTTCCTCTGGAAATAATCCTCATTATCAATAAAATAAACCTGCATCCTTGCAGACTGAATGGAGGCCACTTTAATGATCAACGGATGGTCGGAATCATCAATTATCACGTTCATGCCAGATAGCCTGATTACCTCATGAAGTTGATTCCTTCTTTCCTTAATACATCCGAATTTAGGCATAAAAGTACGTATCTCTTTGCCTTTTTCCTGAATACCCTGAGGCAAATATCGTCCAATCCGGGACATTTCATTCTCGGGTAAGTAAGGTGTGATTTCCTGGGAAACAAATAGAACCTTTTTGTTTTCCATATGAATAAAATATTCTTTGATAAATATTTTGCAAAGGTAGTAAAATTATTGATAATTCTCAATCTTGATAGTCACATACGATTGTCACACTGCCCGAAAATATAAAAACAATAAAAAAACGAGCTATGTTGAAAACATATTTAATGAATTTCCTATATTTGAAGAAATAGTGGTTAAACAAATGAAGGTTTATAAAAACATCCCTGCCCTTATTGAAAAAACAGGAGCTATTAAGAGGAAAGGCTTGAAAATCGGTTTTATTCCAACCATGGGGGCTCTTCATAAAGGCCATTTATCCCTGATAAACTGCTCACAAATAGATAACCCGGTAACTGTCGTTAGTATTTTTGTTAATCCAACACAGTTTAACAACCCGGTCGATTTACAAAAGTATCCCAGGGAACTTGATAATGACATTGCACTACTGGATACCATACTTAATCAGAACGATCTTGTTTTTACGCCTGATGAAAAAACAATCTATCCTAAACCTGATAACAGGATCTTCAATTTCGGGACTTTGGACAAAACAATGGAAGGGAAACACAGGCCGGGACATTTTAATGGTGTAGCCCAGGCTGTCAGCCGGCTTTTTTCTATTATTAAACCCGACAAGGCATATTTTGGAGCGAAAGATTTCCAGCAAGTTGCAATCATTAAAAATTTAATAAAACAGCTGAATCTTCCGGTTGAGATAATCAGTTGCCCTATTATCAGGGAAAGTGACGGTCTTGCCTTGAGTTCCAGGAACAAATTATTATCAACAGAACAAAGAAAAGCAGCTGCAGAAATTTCCTCTGTCCTGTTTCAGGCATTGGAATATTCAACAGGTCATTCTGTTATTGAAACAAAAAATATGGTTATTCGAACGGTTAATTCAAACCCGCTTCTTAATGTTGAATATTTTGAAATTGTAGATCCTGAAACATTTCTTCCTGTCAGTAAATGGGATGAAATTCCTGAATGTCGTGGTTGTATTGCAGTAATTGTAGGAAAAGTAAGACTTATTGACAACATTAAATTGTCTGTTAGGTAATAATTTGCGAAGCTGTGTTTTTATTCCGTTCTTCATATCATTAATATAAAAATGTATTCATTATCCTGATGAATTTAATTTCTTTATACCTTTGCAGAAAAATTGATCATTGTATTAATTTACACTATGATGTTTATTGAAGTTGTTAAGTCGAAAATACATAAGGTAAGGGTTACTGAATCTAATCTTCAGTATGTAGGAAGTATTACTATTGATGAAGATCTGATGGATGCAGCAAATATCATTGAAAACGAGAAAGTTCAGGTGGTAAATATAAACAATGGTGAAAGACTGGAAACTTATGTTATTAAGGGAGAAAGAGGATCAGGTAAAATATGCATGAACGGACCTGCAGCACGGAAAGCAGCTGTTGATGATATTATTATTATTATTTCCTATGCTTCAATAGATTTTAATGAAGCTAAAAAATTCAAACCCCGTGTAATCTTCCCTGACACTGCTGCAAACCAACTCATTCCATAACTCAATTGAAAAACAAGCTACTTACTGTTTTTTATTTTCTTTTATTTCTTACCCTGGGGATAATCTTACTCTATTTTGCGTTCCGTAATATTAGTTTTCAGGATCTTCTTTCAGATCTCAAAAGCGCAAACTATTTCTGGATCGTTCTCTCTCTCTTCCTGGGGTTTTTGGGGTTCGTTGTACGGGCATTTAGATGGAATATGCTAATTGAACCACTGGGTCATAAACCTCCGCTGAAGGATACATTCCATGCTCTGATGACAGGATATCTGACAAATTACGCTCTCCCCCGTTTTGGTGAGGTAACCCGCTGCGTTACTCTTAGCCGGACTAATAAAATTCCCCTGAATGTTTTAATCGGGACTGTTATTATTGAAAGGACCATTGATGTGATAGTCCTCTCATTTCTTGTAGTAACCATCTTTTTTGCCAAAATTGATTTTTTTGGTCATTTTCTGAAAACTCAGGTATTTGACCCTCTCCACAAAAAAATTTTTAATCTCCTTGATTTTTCATTCATTACCTGGGCAGCTGTTATTTCCGGAATAATTATCCTGATCTTTGTTTTCTTGCAATACCGGGCAAAACTTTCAGGCTTTTCATTCTACCGGAAAATAAAAAAGATCATCCTGGGAATATTTGAAGGACTAAAAACCGTGTCCGGTATGAAAAGGCGGGTGGATTTTGTTTTTTATTCTGTGTTATTGTGGTTTATCTATTTTCTAATGACATGGGTTGTCATTTATTCAATCCCTGAAACTTCACATTTAACCGCACTTGACGGGTTGTTTCTTTTGGTAATTGGTAGTCTGGGAATGTCTGCACCGGTTCAGGGTGGTATTGGCGCTTTCCACTGGATAATATATAAAGGGCTGACCCTTTACGGAATAAGCCGGGAGAAAGGGCTGGTATATGCAACATTATCCCACGAATCACAAACACTTCTTGTGGTTATTTTAGGAGCTTACTCATTTTTAATGCTTTTTCTTGAGAGAAAAAAAAGAAAAAGATTATCTTTTCAGTCAGAATCTAAACCGTCTGATTAATGAACAAGTTTGAACACATTAAATCTAAGATAGTTAGTGGGATCGATCTCACTCGCCTTCTTGCTTTCTACCGTTTTAAAAACCAAAAAATTGTTTTTACCAACGGCTGTTTCGATCTTATTCACCTCGGACATGTTGAATACCTTATGCAGGCAGCTAATCTGGGTGATGTTTTAATTATCGGACTTAACTCCGATTCGTCTGTAATAAAAATAAAATGTTCCGGCAGACCCGTGCTTGATCAGGAATCAAGAGCAATGACACTCGCTGCTTTCAGCTTTGTTAACATTATTGTACTGTTTGATGAAGAAACTCCTTACGAGTTAATAAAACAAGTCCGGCCTGACATCCTGGTAAAAGGCGGTGATTACAAACCAGCAGAAATTGTTGGCTATGATATTGTTAAAGAAAATGGTGGAGAGGTAAAGATCGTTGATTTTATTAAGGGATATGCCACATCCGACATTATAAAAGACATTGTTTCGCAAATCCACCCTGAGAAGTAAAAAACTATGTCAAAAACAAAAACATCCTGGGTGTGCCAGAATTGCGGTGTTGAATCATCCAAATGGATTGGGCGTTGCACTTCTTGCGGGGAATGGAATACTTACGTTGAAGAGATTGTCCGAAAAGATACTTCCGGTAAAATAACTAATTACTTTTCCATCGGAACTGCAAAACCCATAACCCTACAAGAGATAACTTACCTTGAAGAAGCAAGAATCGATACCCAAAGCAGTGAGCTGAACCGGATACTTGGCGGGGGCATGGTTCCCGGATCAATCCTTCTTCTTGGCGGAGAGCCGGGAATAGGAAAATCGACCCTGGCCCTCCAGATCGCACTTGGGTTAAAGGAGGTAAAGACACTATATATTACAGGTGAAGAAAGCAACCAGCAAATTAAACTCAGAGCCAGCCGTATCAAATCAAACCATGAAAACTGTTTTATCCTTACTGAAACATCTCTGGAAAACAGTCTCACCCAAATAAAAAACACTCAAGCCGGATTCGTAATTGTTGACTCTATTCAAACCATGTTCACAGAAAATATCTCTTCTTCCCCGGGAAGTATTTCACAAATACGCGAATGTACTGCTCGTCTTCTGAGATTCGCCAAGGAAACATCTGTTTCTGTTTTACTCATCGGGCATATTACAAAAGAAGGGAATCTTGCCGGGCCAAAGGCGCTTGAACACATTGTGGATGTAGTACTTCAATTTGAAGGCGATAAAAATCATATGTACCGCATCCTCAGAGCAACGAAAAACCGTTTCGGATCCACATCTGAACTGGGTATTTACGAAATGAGAAACAGTGGTCTCAGGGAGGTACACAACCCATCGGAATTATTAATTTCTCATATCGATGAGAATCTGAGCGGTGTATCCATTTCAGCAACTATCGATGGTGTCAGACCGTTTCTTATCGAAACGCAAGCGCTCGTGAGCTCTGCTGTCTATGGCACACCACAGCGCTCGTCCACCGGGTTCGACCTGAGAAGGTTGAATATGTTACTGGCTGTTTTGGAGAAGCGGGCCGGGTTCAAACTGGTGGCAAAAGATGTATTCCTTAACATAGCAGGCGGAATAAAAGTAAACGATCCTGCAATCGATCTGGCAGTTATCTCAGCTATCTTATCATCAAACATTGATATACCGATCAACAAGCGTATGTGTTTTGCAGGTGAAGTAGGTCTTTCCGGTGAAATCCGTCCTGTGAACAGGATAGAACAACGTATTCGCGAAGCGGAAAAATTTGGGTTAAGCGAAATGTGTATTTCAAAATATAACCGTAAGGGTATCGATTTTTCAAAATTCAATATCAAAATACATTTTCAGTCACGGATCGAAGACCTGATAAAAAATATTTTCAAGTGAATGAAACAACTATAATTGAAGTAAAAGAACTGAGCATTTCATTTCCAAACGGAGAAGAAGAAAATCATGTACTTAAAAATATCAGCTTTTCCATTTCAAAAGGGAAATGCACCGGCATTCTTGGTGAGTCAGGTTCCGGTAAAACAATGACTGCTCTTGCGATAATGAATCTCCTGCCACCCGGTGCAAATATTACTTCAGGTGAAATATTATTTTACCCATCCGGTAAAGAAGCTCTGGATCTGTTAAGAACCTCCTATAGATCACTAATGCCAATTCGGGGCAACAGGATTTCAATAATCTTTCAGGAACCTATGTCTTCTTTGAATCCTGTTCATTCATGCGGCAGACAGGTTGATGAAATTTTATGCCGCCATCTGAGTATTTCCTCAAAAAAGGCAAAAAAAAGGACTCTTGACCTGTTTCGTGAGGTTCATTTACAGGACCCGGAAAGAACATATTCAAGCTATCCCTATCAACTCTCAGGAGGACAGCAACAAAGAGTAATGATTGCCATGGCAGTTGCTTGCAAGCCCGATCTTCTTATTGCAGATGAACCTACTACGGCGCTGGATGTGACAGTTCAAAAAAACATTATTTCCCTCCTCAACGATTTAAGAGCAAAATATCATATCTCCCTTCTTTTCATTTCACATGATATTGGAGTCCTGAACGAGGTTGCTGATGATATTATAGTAATGTACCAGGGTGAAATTGTCGAAACAGGACCAATATCCAGGGTATTAACATCTCCGGAACACCTGTATACTAAGGGACTCTCGGCTTGCAGACCCGGATTATCCACAAGGCTATACAGACTTCCTTCTGTATCCGGCTTTTCCTCCATTACGCATAGCGAGATAAATCAAAAAGCAGTTCCTGAAAATAGCTGTAAGTCTGATCAAACAAGAAAGCAACGGCATATTGCAATATATTCGGCAGAACCACTTCTAAGAGTAAGGGATTTAAAAGTAGATTTCCCTGTTTCCCGGAATTTCTTCGGGAAGGTTGTTAAACAATTCACTGCAGTTAACAACATTAGTTTTGACCTGTTCCGTGGAGAAACCCTGGGTGTTGTCGGGGAATCGGGCTGTGGAAAAACCACTCTGGGAAGGTCAATACTAAACTTGATTGAATCGTCACAAGGAACAATCGAATATAATGGGAAACAAATTTCTTCAACCGGTAAGAAAATGTGGAATGAATTACGAAAAAAAATCCAGATAATTTTTCAGGATCCGTATTCATCCCTTAATCCACGTCTGACAGTTGGCAAAACCATACTTGAACCTATGAGAGTCCACGGAATCCTTTCAACAGAGAAGGAACGAAAGTCAAGGATGATCGAATTGCTTAATAAGGTCAATCTTGACCCACTATATGCCAATCGTTTCCCTCATGAACTTTCAGGGGGTCAACGTCAAAGGATCAGTATCGCCAGGGCCATTGCCCTTGAACCTGAATTTATTATTTGCGATGAAGCAGTATCATCCCTTGATGTTTCAATCCAGGCTCAGGTGTTAAACCTGCTTAATGATCTGAAAGAGGATTTCGGACTTACATATATTTTTATTTCACATGATCTTGCAGTAGTAAAATATATGTCAGACAGAATTATGGTTATGAAAGATGGTGCGCTGGTGGAAATTGGTGAATCTGATAAAATTTACCAATCCCCTTCAGATGAATACACAAAAAAGCTGATCGAATCTATTCCCGGGTCCTAATAAATTCTCTCATCAAACGGGTCATAATCGTCCAGTGGATGTGCTTTTTTGTATTGGTCACAATCGAGTTCAATATTAAAAACACGGGGGGGGTCAAAAACATCTTCAATCGTCACACTCAAACTATCATTATAAATCTTTTGCATATAAAGTCCGAATACCGGAAGAGCCATATTTGCTCCTGCTCCGAGTCCCAGACGCTCAAAATGGACCGACCTGTCCGGCCAGCCTGCCCATATTCCCGTAACCAATTTTGGGGTCACTCCTATAAACCAACCATCAGATTGATTCTGGGTAGTACCTGTTTTCCCTCCGATCTCATTCATTAGCGCGTATTTCCAGCGCAATCTTCTGCCGGTGCCTTCCTTAACAACTCCCTGCAGTAAATTCAGCATAAGATAAGCGTTTGCTTCACTTACAGCTTCATTAAATGACGGTTTGAATATTGAAATAAGGTTACCGTCTTTATCTTCAATTCTGGTAACAAAAATTGGCCTGATATGAACCCCTTTGTTTGCAAAAGTACCATAGCCACCAACCATTTCATACAGAGAAATCTCTGAAGTTCCAAGAAAAATTGAAGGCACGGGATCGATAAAGCTACGAATACCCATTTTCTGCATTACATCCCTAACTGACTGGGGATTAAATCGTTTTATCAGCCATGCTGAAATATAATTCTCGGAATGTGCCAGTCCCCACTTCAGGGATACCATTTTTCCCCAATAATTTCTGGGTCCGGTACTGCGAGGACGCCAGACAGAATCATTCACAATAAAAGTTTGTGGCACGTTTGGGACCTGATAACAGGGTGAATACCCATCCTGCATTGCAAGAGTATATAAGAAAGGTTTTATAATACTGCCAATCTGCCGTTTTTGATTGGTTACTGCATCATATTTAAAGTATTTAAAATCAGGACCACCAACATAAGCTTTCACATATCCTGTTTGAGGGTCTATTGACATCAATCCTGCCCTGATATAATACTTATAATATCTGATAGAATCAATGGGTGTCATAACTGTATCAATCTCTCCATCCCAGGAAAAAACCTTCATCTCCACCGGCTTATTAAAGGATGCGTTAATTGAATCTTCAGAAACCCCGGCATTCCTTAATTTTCTGTAGCGCTCGGTACGATGGGTGGAAATTTCCATCAGATAACTGATTTCCTTACTGTTCAGATCATCAGAAAATGGCGGATTCCGGTAATTTTCTGCTGAAGCCATAAAAGCTTCCTGAAGATCCTGACCCAGAT
Source organism: Bacteroidota bacterium (assembly GCA_022561875.1). Classification (GTDB taxonomy): domain Bacteria; phylum Bacteroidota; class Bacteroidia; order Bacteroidales; family VadinHA17; genus JADFUQ01. Next base: position 53,261 of record JADFQJ010000005.1, read on the forward strand.
GCTCTCTTACAGCTTCTTCAGCATATTTTTGCATAGTGGAATTAACCGTAGAAAAAATCTTCAGACCATCACGATACAGGTTATATTCTGCCCCGTCAGGCTTAGTGTTTTTAGAACACCATCCATAAAGAGGATTATTCTCCCATTGATATTTTGCTTCTTCATACTGTTCTTCAGTAAAAAAATATCTTCGCTCAGGTTTGGATCTGCTCATGATTATGCGCAGGTATTCCCTGAAGTAGGTAGCTAACCCCAGGTTATGACTTTGCTTTGTAAAATCAAGTTCGATTGGCAGGGTTTTAACCGAGTCATACAGTTCTTTTTTCATATACCCGTATTTTACCATCTGTGAAAGCACAATATTCCTCCTGTGAAGAATCTTATCATATCTTCTGAGAGGATTATAATAAGCCGGGTTTTTCACCATGCCCACCAACATGGCTGCTTCTTCAATCTTCAGGGAATCCGGGGAGGTATTAAAATAAATCGAGGCTGCCGAATGTATTCCCACCGCTTGATAAAGGAAATCAAACACATTCAGATACATTGTTATTATCTCATTTTTGGTATAGCTCTTTTCTAATTTTACTGCTGTCACCCATTCTTTGAATTTTGTAATACCCAAATTAAACATTCTCACCAGGGCAAGTTTGTAGGTTGTAGTATCGCGTGGGAAAAGATTTTTTGCCAGTTGCTGTGTAATAGTACTTCCTCCTCCAGCGCTCGATTCTCCTTGTAATAATGTTTTGTATATTACCCTGCCCAAACCTCTGATGTCGATACCGGAGTGTTTATAAAATCTGATGTCTTCTGTAGCAATCAGTGCATCAATAATATACGGAGATATTTTATCTATACTAGTCCATGTTCTGTTTTTAATGTAGTATTTTCCCAGCAATTTCCCATCTTCAGACCATACTTCCGAAGCCAGATCATTCTCCGGATTCTCAAGCTGTACAAAAGATGGCATAGGACCGAAAACATCAAATGAAATCAGGACAAACAGAAAAGTGATACAGACAAACGGGAAGGAAAAAATTCCCCAAACCCAATATAGGTATTTCTTGTATTTTGATTTTGCAGAAGCCATAGAGTTGAAAGTTAATAAAGTTAAAAGTTTGTAAAGTTGAACGCTTCCTTTTAACCTTCAACTTTTAACTTTTAACTTTCTTCCGATTTATTTGCATCAAAAATAGTAAAACTTTATTGAATATATTATTCGAAATTTTGAACTTAGCGCACTATTTATATTACTTTGTGGAAATTTTAACTGAATAATCTTATTCAAAATTTATGAATTAATCCGACTTCCATAGAATGATTGAAAATTTAGTTATTGTTGAGTCTCCGGCGAAAGCAAAAACCATAGAAAAATTTCTTGGCAGCGACTTTATGGTTAAATCCTGTTTCGGTCATGTTCGTGACCTGTCGAAGAAAAATTTCGGTATCGAAATCGAAAATAATTATTCTCCCCAATATATAATAACAGAGGATAAGAAAAAAATTGTCGGCGAATTAAGAAAGCTGGTAAAAGAATCCACAGTTGTATGGCTTGCAACTGATGAAGACCGTGAAGGAGAAGCTATTGCCTGGCATCTGTCAGAGATATTGAAATTACCGGCTGAAAACACCAAACGTATTGTTTTCCATGAAATTACAAAGGATGCCATACGGAAAGCCGTAGATAATCCCAGGGGAATAAACAAGGATCTTGTAAATGCACAGCAGGCACGCAGGATTTTAGACCGGCTTGTGGGTTTTGAATTGTCGCCTGTTTTGTGGAAAAAAATTCAGCCTAAACTATCAGCAGGCAGGGTTCAATCAGTCGCAGTCAGATTATTAGTTGAAAGAGAAAGAGAGGTTCTTCATTTTAAACCGGAATCAAAATTTAAAGTGTATGGAACCTTTAGCTTTTCTGATAATAATGGGAAAAAAGGAGAGCTCAAAGCAGAAATTCCTGATCGTTTCCCTGGTCCTGATGAAGCAAAAGAATTCCTAAACCTTTGTAAAGATGCAGATTTTAAGGTTGTTGATATTACGACCAAACCGTCCCGGAAATCTCCTGCTCCCCCCTTTACAACCTCAACCCTGCAACAGGAAGCCAGCAAAAAACTGGGGTTTTCAGTATCCCAAACCATGTCGGTTGCACAAAAACTATATGAAGCCGGTTTTATTACTTATATGAGAACTGATTCTTTTAACCTCTCAGGTCTTGCTCTGGCAAGCGCGCGCAAAACAATAATTGAAAAGTTCGGAGAAAAATACGCCAAAACCCGTAAATATAAAACAAAAGTAAAAGGAGCACAGGAGGCACACGAAGCTGTCAGACCAACATATTTTCAAAATAATACAATTAATGGAAACCATTCCGAACAAAGGCTTTATGAATTAATATGGAAACGTACTATTGCATCTCAAATGAGTGAAGCACAACTCGAAAAAACCACCGTAACTATCGATGTTCCCAATAGTGACAAGAAATTTATTGCCTCCGGAGAAGTAATAAAATTTGACGGGTTTTTAAAAATCTATATGGAATCGGGAAATGATAAGTCTGATGATTCTGCAAAAGGATTGCTCCCCCCAGTCAGCGCCGGGCAAAGTTTGAATTATGAAACTATCAGCGCCAATGAACGGTTCTCAACTTCACCCCCGAGATATACTGAAGCAAGCCTTGTAAAAAAACTTGAAGAACTTGGTATTGGCCGCCCTTCCACCTATGCTCCGACAATTTCCACTATCCAGCAGAGAGGTTATGTGCTCAAAGAAGATCGTCCGGGTTTTAACAGAACAGTCAGGATAATTTCAATATCGGAAGGGAAATTGGAAGAGAAAACCAAAACTGAAACAGCAGGTACAGAGAAGAAGAAATTGTTCCCAAAAGATATCGGAATGGTTGTAAATGATTTTCTTCTCGAGCATTTCAGAGATGTCCTGGATTACAATTTTACTGCTTCTGTAGAAAAAGAATTTGATGAAATTGCCGCAGGGAAATTAGACTGGACTGAAATGATTGATAACTTTTATAAACCATTCCATGTAAAAGTTGAGAAAAGTCTTGCCGATTCGATAAAGAAAACCGGTGAGCGACAACTTGGTAAAGACCCTGAAACAGGAAAACCGGTTACAGTTAAAATCGGCAAATATGGCCCCATGGTTCAACTGGGTGATAGCAATAAAGATGAAAAACCCAGGTTTGCCAGTCTGATGAAAGGGCAGATTATTGAAACAATTACACTCGAAGAAGCCCTTGAATTATTCAAACTCCCGAGAACCATTGGTGATTTTGAAGGGAAAGATTTAGTGATTGGAGTTGGCAGATACGGACCGTATCTTCGTCATGATGGCAAGTTTTTTTCGCTTATGAAAGGTACAGACGACCCAATGACTATTATTAAATCAAGAGCCATAGAACTGATCGATGAAAACAGGAAAATTGAAAATAAACGGGTCATTAAAAATTTTTCCGCCGACCCTGACATGAAAGTTCTTAGTGGACGTTATGGTCCTTATATTTCTTATAAAAAGAAAAACTTCAGAATACCCCGGAAAAAAGATCCTGAATCCCTTACATATGACGATTGTATGAAAATTATTGAAGAGGGACAAAAGAAAGAAAGGCAAAAGGCAAAAGGCAAAAGGCAAAAGTGAAGAGAGAAGAAAAAGAAAAGTCAACAGTCGGCAGTCAGCAATCGGCATATCGGCAGTTAGCAGTTGGCAAAGAATTAAAACAAGCAAATTTAAAGAAAGAAAAAAGAAAAATGCCACTAAGACACAAAAACACAAAGATTCACAAAGAGCAGACACTCAATATTTTATACTTATTGAGTTCTTTGAGTCTTCATGCCTTCGTGGCTATAATTACTTTTATGAGTGGACACAACCAGTAACCGGTAACATTTTAGTCACTTTTAACTTTATACATTTTTATCTTTTACCCATGGACCTGAATTATTATTTCGATCCTGTAAGTCTGGACAAACCAGGTTTTGAGTTGCTGCCACCACGTGCTTTATTCAGCAGGAACATCAGTATCCATACACCTAACACACCCGTTGACAAGCTTAATAATTATGATGTTGCAATTGTGGGAGTACCTGAAGACCGCAATTCCCCTAATAAGGGCTGCTCTCAAGGCCCTGACAAAATAAGAGCCTCGTTATATCAGCTCTCAAAACCGAAGAAAAAATTCAGAATTATTGATTTGGGAAATATTAAACAGGGAGAAGAGGTCGATGATACCTACTTTGCATTACGGGATGTGGTTTCAGAACTTCTGCAACAAAAGGTATTCCCTATTGTAATTGGGGGAAGCCAGGATCTGACGTATGGGGTTTTTAATGCATACGAGAAGAAAGATGCTTTATTGAACCTGGTAACTATCGACTCCAGGATAGATTGGAAAAATGATCCTGGACAAATCACTTCACAGAACTATCTTGACCAAATCATTTCCCGAAAAGACAGACTTGTACAATACTTTAATATTGGACACCAGGACTATTTCACTGATAAAAAGTTATTAAATCAACTCCGTAAAAAATATTTTGACTCATTCCGCATTGGAATGGTAAGGTCAGACATTAAAGAAATGGAACCGGTATTGAGGGATGCTCATATTGTTAGTCTTGATATTGGTTCCGTAAGGCAATCTGATGCGCCGGGGCACTTTAACCCTTCACCAAACGGTTTTTACGGTGAAGAGATCTGCCAACTGGCAAAATATGCGGGACTAAGTGACAACCTGCAGGTTTTTGGTATTTTTGAAACCAACCCCACCCTGGATATAAATAACCAATCTTCCCGGCTGGCAGCACAGATCATTTGGTATTTATTCGAAGGGATGACACAAAAGATTGTTGAAAACCCGGCTGAGCGAAACGGACGGTTTACAAAGTATATAGTAAATTTGAGTGGCGTTGGAAAAGATATTGTTTTTTACAAAAGTAATCAGACTGAAAGGTGGTGGCTGAAAATTCCTGCTCGAAAAACCAATTCGGCAAAGCCGGAATTCATCGCCTGCACCTATGAAGACTATGTTAAAGCCAGCAGTCAGGAAATACCAGACCGTTGGTGGAAAGCATTCCAGAAACAAGGATAATTGCCATTAATCAAATAAGATAAGGAATGGACAAAATTAATTGTATGTTTATAACTTGTTAATTTGATTGAAAATATTATTTTTACTTTTCAAACTTTATTATTACAAAACAAGCATATTGCGAAAAAGGGGAGAAATAAGTTGGCAAAAAGAGTTAAAATAATTATACTTTTATTATCCGTCTCACTGATATGCCAGGGGCAACAGGATCCTCAAATCAGCCAGATCATGTTTAACCAGATGTTCATTAACCCTGGATATGCTGGAAGTAGTGACATGATCAGTATTGTAGCCCTGAACCGTCAATCCTGGGTTGGGTTTGACGGAGCTCCCAAAACGACAGTTTTTCATGTAAATACCCCTTTTAACCTGTTTGGGATCAATAGCGGAGTCGGATTATCACTAATGAGTGACCAGGCCGGTTTTGACGATAATATGAGTATCAATCTCTCTTACGCATACAAGATTGATATTGCATCAGGCAAACTGGGGATTGGTCTGTCCGTAGGCATGATGAACAAAACATTGGAACCCACATGGATAATCCCAACGAGCGATTACCATGAACCTGCCAGTATTGACCCGTTAATACCTGAGAATAATGAAAGCTATGTCGCTTTTGATATGGGTTTTGGAGCATATTTTAAAACCCGCGAATTTTATATTGGAATATCATCAACCCATTTAAACGAAGCGAAAATTAAATATTCCAAAGGAACTCCTTACCTTAAGAGACATTATTACTTTATTGCCGGTTACCATCTGCCAATTAACAATCCCATGATAGAGGTTACACCGTCAATTTACCTGTTTTCGGACGGAAGGATAACTCAGCTTAATATAAACACCAATGTTCAATACAATAAAAAAATATGGGGTGGCGTTACTTACAGAGCAGGAGATGCCATTATCGGGTTAGTAGGAATGGAGCTTTTCAACGGTGTCAGAGTTGGTTACGCTTACGACTTTGCAACTTCTGATATAAGAAAAAACAGTAGCGGAAGTCATGAATTAATGATGAGTTATAGCTTTAACCTTAGCTTTGACAGGAGTCCACAACGATACAAAAGTGTAAGATTTTTATGATTATTGGAAAAAATTAATTTACTTGCACTATAAAACTTATATAGCCATGAAAAAAATGTTCTTTTTCTCTATTGTTCTGGCAATTATTTTAAGCAGCTGCGGAGGTCCATCAGTCAACGGTGAACTGGTTGGAGTGCAGGGCAGGAAAAAATGGTATGAGCCTGATCCTTATGGAATGGTATTTGTTCCGCAGGGAAGCTTCAATATGGGGCCAAGCGACCAGGATCTTGCCTTTTCAATGGATGCATTCACAAAGACCGTAACTGTAGATGCTTTCTGGATGGACGATACTGAGATCACAAATAATGAATATCGCCAGTTTGTAAACTATGTCAGAGATTCTATTCTGCGTTACAAACTGGGAGATGCCGGGATTGAAGGTTTCTTTAAAACTGATGAAAACGGAGATCCTTACGACCCACCTGTTATCGACTGGGAAACTGAGATAGATAGCGAGATTGAAGAAATTGCTGACATTGTTGAGGAAATATATTATCCTGAAAACGAAAGGTTCAATAACAGGAAACAAGTTGATACAAGGAAACTTATTTACACATATTTCTGGATCGATCTGCAACAGGCTGCAAAAGAAACAAGCCGGTATAATTTGGAAACCCAGTCGTATGATGGAGAAATAGTTAACCAGGAAGGAGAACGTATCCAGATCGAGAATCGTTCATCTTTCATTATGCATGATGAAGTGACTTGTTATCCGGATACCCTTGTGTGGATCAGAGACTTTACCTATTCGTATAATGAACCATGGGCAAATATGTATTTCTGGCATCCTTCATTTGATAATTATCCTGTTGTTGGCGTTACATGGAAGCAAGCAAACGCTTTTAGTATATGGAGAACGAATTATCTTAACGATTATCTTACAATAAAGGGTAATTCATGGGTTCAGGATTACCGTTTACCCCTTGAAACTGAATGGGAATATGCTGCCCGGGGCGGGCTGGATCATTCCATGTACCCATGGGGAGGACCATATACCAGAAATGATAAGGGTTGTTTCCTGGCTAACTTTAAAACATTACGTGGAAATTATATTGACGACGGAGCTTTAATTTCAACAGATGTTGCTTCCTACTCGGCTAACGAATTCGGTTTGTATGATATGGCTGGGAACGTAGCTGAGTGGACATCAGGCGCTTATGACGAATCAGCGTATGTATTTACACATGATATGAATCCAAATTACCAGTATAATGCTCGCATTGATGATCCTCCCGTTATGAAAAGGAAGGTTATACGAGGCGGTTCATGGAAAGATATTGGATATTTCCTTCAGGTTAGTTCAAGAACATATGAATACCAGGATTCTGCCAAATCCTTTATCGGATTCAGAAATGTTCGATCATATATGGGTTATAAATAATTTTTTCAGATTAATAATAAAATTCAACTATTATGAATGTAACTGAATTAGTAGAAAGCAGTGGTTGGAAAAACTTTATGTCAAAACTCTATGGCATTGGTGCATCGATTGTAATTATTGGCGCTCTTTTTAAAATCCAGCACTGGCCTCTTGCCGGACTTCTTTTAACTATTGGGCTTATGACCGAAGCAGTAATCTTTTTCTTCTCGGCATTTGAACCACTTCACGAAGAGGTTGACTGGACTCTTGTATATCCTGAATTAGCAGGTATGAATGATGATGAGGAAGATCTTGCCCAGTTCAAACCTGCGGGCAGAGGAAGCAGTTCGGCTCTGGAAAAGTTTGATGCTTTGCTTGAACAGGGAGAACTCACTCCTGATCTCTTTAATAAACTTGGCAAAGGTCTTAGTAAACTTAATGAAACAACAGCCAGATTATCCGATATTTCGGATGCCAGCGTTGCTACAAATGATTATGTTAACAGCATTAAGGAAGCTGCCAATAGTGTTGATTCGTACACAGAATCATATGTCAAATCAACTGAAGAGTTGAAAGAATCTGTTACCAGACTCTCCGGATCATATGACAAAACAGCTAACCTGATAGCAGAATCAGGTAGTAACTATCAGCAATTATCTGAATCATTTTCAGTTATTGAGGATGGTAGCAAGTCGTATGGAGAACAACTTGAAGCGCTTAACAAAAACCTCTCTGCATTAAATGCAGTTTATGAACTGCAGTTACAAGGAACCAGTGATCATCTTAAAACGTCCGAGTCTCTGTATGAAAATCTTGATACAATGATGGATGATTTGAGAGATACTGCCGAAGACACTAAGAAATATCGCGAAGAGGTTGCAAAACTTAACGAAAACCTGTCTGCCCTGAATACCGTATACGGTAATATGTTGGCGGCTATGAACGTTATGGGCAAATAGTAATATTCAGTTTTAATTATAAATTTCATCCCTGAATTATGGCCGGAAAAGAAACCCCAAGGCAAAAAATGATTGGCATGATGTATTTGGTGCTCACCGCATTGCTGGCGCTGAATGTGTCAAAAGATGCCGTGGAAGCTTTTAAACTTGTTGACAAAAGTCTTACCAAAACCACTGAAAATTTTAGCAGTAAAAACGAATTAATCTACCAGGAATTCGATCAGGCTGCAAGTGAAAATCCAATAAAAGCAGGTCCATGGAGAAATATTGCTAACGGGGTCAGGGAGCGTGCCGACGAGATGTATGACTATATACAGGAACTGAAGATCGAGATAATTCAGACTGCCGAGGGAAAAGATACTGAAGCTCTTGAAGGAGATGTGATCATCGTTGAACATATCAGAAAAATTGATGAGAATAATATTCCTTCACAGATACTTGTTGGATCAGACCAGAATGGAAAGGCTTTTGACATGAAAGCTGCAATGGAAGAATACCGTGGGTTTTTAATGGATATAGTTGGAAACAAGAATGTCAGTGTCTCATCTTCAATCGAAGCCGGTCTTAATACAGATGATCCTGTAATTAAAGGAGAAAAGCAGCTTTGGGTTAATCACATGTTCCAGGCATCACCTCTTATCGCTTCAATCACTTTGTTATCCAAATTACAAAGCGATGTAAGAAATGCTGAAGCTGAAACTATTAATTTCCTTTATCAGCAAATTGATGCCGGAGCTTTTAAATTTAACAAGCTGATCCAGACTGTAATTACTAATTCGAACTATATTATGAAAGGCAATGAATATAAGGCTGAGGTATTCATCGCTGCAACAGACACAACACAACAACCTGAAGTCTTGGTGGGAAAATATGAAACTACTGTTAATGCCAATGGAATTAAAGAATACCGTATGATTGGTGATTACCAAACATTAACCGTAGATGAGCGTGGACGGGGAATATACAAGTTAAGACCTACTGTTTTAGGAGATAAAACCTGGGGCGGACTTATTAAAATGAAAGCCCCTGATGGAAGTATTATTAATTATCCTTTCCAGGCAAAATATACGGTTGCACCACCTAATGTGGTTGTTTCTCCCACTGCTATGAATGTTTTTTACGTTGGCGTCCAGAATCCTGTAGATATTTCCGTTTCCGGAGCAAGTTCTGATAAAACTTATGCCACTATGACAAACGGCACAATAAAAAGAGGAACTACCAGGAAGTTCCGTGGTTCATTTATTGCAAGCCCTAGAACTCCCGGTCAAATTGCCAATGTTACGGTTACTGCCGAAATTAATGGCGAAAAACGTTCGTTTGCACCTATCCCTTTCAGGGTAGAAGTTGTACCTGACCCTGTTGCAAAAGTTGGTGATAAAAACAGCGGGTCAATTGCAAAATCACTCCTGGAGGTCCAGGTGGCAGTTTTTGCTGAACTGGAAAATTTCCTGTTCGATATACATTATGATATCACCGCCTTTACGATTGAAATAACCGACCGCGGGTTTACCGTTACCGAAGCATCAAGCAGCCACAGAATTACAGCAGCCCAAAAAACCTTAATTAACAGATTAAAGAGGGATAGCCGTATTGTATTTACTGATGTAAAAGCAGTCGGTCCGGATGGACGTCAAAGGTCGCTTCCCCCAATCGTTCTGAGAATTGAATAATAAAAAACTTATTTACATTATGAAAAAGCATAGAATAATATTTTCAGGAATACTTTTTCTGACCATTTTATTTTCTTCTGCACTGAAAATATCAGCTCAGGAATCCCCTGCATGGGTAAAAGGCTTATATAAAAAAGATATTAAGGATAAATCACCGATCCCTTACTCTCACCTGCGTGAAGCAGATGTTATGTGGTCAAAAAAAATATGGAGGGAGATCGACCTTAGAAAAAAAATGAATCAGCCTTTATATTTTCCTGTTGAACCGATTGGTGATCGTGTAAGTCTTATACATATAATTCTCGCTGAAATTAAGTCGGGAACAGTAAATGCTTACGATGCCGATGTTGGTTATGATATGACCGTAAAGATCACCCAGGCTGATATAGACAGGAATATGGGAGCTAGAACTGACTCAACAAGTATCCAGATAGCCCCCGGTGTTTATAGAGATACTATAACTGTTACGGAACCAAGTTTTGAAGATGTTAAGCAGATCCAGGTTATGGAAGAGTGGTTCTTTGATAAAAAACACTCCCGGATGGATGTCAGGATTCTTGGATTAATGCCAATCCGGCACTTTTATAACATAGAACGCGGTGAATTTCAAAAAGTAAGGATATGCTGGATTTATTATCCTGATTTCAGGAATACTTTTGCAAATCATGAAATTTTTAATCCCAACAATGATGCTCATCGAATCTCTTTTGACGATTTCTTTATGCAAAGAAGATTCAGCAGTACAATTATTGCTGAATCAAACGTTTACAATAACCGTCAAATAAATCAATATGAAACAGGGAAAGAGGCGCTGATTGAAGCACAACGTATAAAAGATTATATATTCAACTTTGAACATGATCTCTGGGAATACTAATCTTCAAAAATATATTTCACAAATAAAAAAGACACAACAAAAGTGTCTTTTTTTATATGTACCCCTCTCCCTTGCGGAGTTTTACATCATTCACAAATTGCTTGATCTTCTGCTCATCTTTTTTCTTGCAGATAAGAAGAATATTATCCGTTTCAACAACAATATAATCTTCTAATCCCTGCAATACAACAAGTTTATCATCCGATACTTTTATAACAGATCCTTTAACATCATAATCGAAAACATTTTGCCCGGTAATTGCATTATTATTCTTGTCCTTTTTCAGGTTTTCAAAGAGTGAGCCCCAGGTGCCAAGATCTGACCAGCCAAAATCGGAACACAATACATATACATCATCTGCTTTTTCCATTATACCATAATCAATGGAAATGTTTTTGCATTTTGAATATGTCTTAAGAATAAACTCATTTTCTTTATCAGTATCATAAAATCGGATCCCCTCCCTGAATAAACTATCGATTTCAGGTAAGTGTTTATCAAATGCATTCATTATTGAGCTGAGCGACCAGATAAAAATTCCCGAGTTCCAAAAGAACTCACCGCTTTCAAAAAAAACCTTTGCCAGATCATAATCAGGTTTTTCTGTGAATGTTTTAACTTTGTTCAAGTTAGATTTTGTGCCAAATTTTTTTCCATTTAAAACCTGAATATATCCGTAACCTGTTTCAGGCCTGTCAGGTTTTATCCCCAGGGTTAATAATGCATCATTATTCCTGACAAATTCAAAACCATCCAGTATCTTTTCTTTGAACTTTTTTTCATTTTGTATTAAATGGTCGGAAGGTGCAACAACAATATTGGCTTCCGGATTTATTTTATTAATTTTATAATTTGCATAAGCTATGCATGGCGCTGTGTTTTTCCTTAAAGGCTCAAGCAGAATACCGGATGGTTTAATTCCGGGAAGCTGTTCACGGACAAACTTCTCATAGTCAGCATTTGTTACGATCAGAATATTTTCTTCGGAACAAATATCTGCAAACCTGTCAAATGTTTGTTGAAGAAGTGTCTTTCCAATTCCCAGAATATCAAGAAATTGCTTGGGTTTTTGTGTGCGGCTATAGGGCCAGAACCTGCTACCTATACCTCCCGCCATAATTACGCAAAAGTTGTTTTTATCCATAATTTTCATTTTTTCAGCTTCAATTTACAAAAAATATTCTTTTAATGATAATATTTAACAACATAGTTTGATTATCTTACGGTAAACCAATATTATTTATAATCTTTGTATTATGAATACCTAATAAATAGTATATGCAGCTATTTTATCACATTGGACAATATTTTATCCTGCTGACAAAGGTCTTCTCAAAGCCTGAAAAGGGAAAGATATACTACAAACAAACCCTTAAGGAAATAATTAGCTTAGGTATCAATTCAATTGGTATTGTTATTATTATATCCGCATTCACAGGCGCTGTAATAACCTTACAAACTGCCTATAATACTGAAAATCCTTTCTATCCACGATACCTTATAGGACTAATGGCACGTGATACTATTATTCTGGAGTTTTCATCTACTATGGTAGGTTTAATCCTTGCAGGAAAGATTGGATCTAGTATAGCCTCAGAAATAGGGACCATGCGTATAACAGAGCAAATTGAAGCTCTTGAAATAATGGGAGTGAACTCTGCAAGTTACCTTATCCTTCCAAAAATCATTGCATCGGTTCTTTTCAATCCCCTGCTCACCATGATAAGCATTGCTGTAGGAGTGTTTGGTGGCTGGATTGCAGGAACTGCTACAGGTGTAGTGTCATCCGAAGATTACATCTATGGCATCCAGTTCGCCTTTACACCTTTTTATGTAACATATGCTCTTATAAAAACAGTGTTTTTTGCTTTTATAATAACCTCCGTTTCTTCATATTACGGGTATTTTGTCAAAGGCGGGGCTTTGGAAGTAGGCCGCTCCAGCACCAAAGCCGTGGTTTACAGCTGTATCTTAATACTACTTTTCGATGTAATCCTCACCCAATTGATATTATCATGATAAAGGTAAGTCATATATGGAAATCTTTTAATAATCAAACTGTTCTTAAGGATATAAGTATTGAATTTGATCAGGGGATGATAAATTTAATCATTGGACAGAGTGGTTCGGGGAAAACTGTCCTTCTAAAATCAATCGTTGGTTTACTTGATATTGATAAGGGAGAGATTAAATTTGAAGATATTGTTTACAACAAGCTTAATTTTAAGAAAAAGAAGGAAATTAGAAAAAAAATCGGAATGCTATTCCAGGGTAGCGCCCTGTTTGATTCCTCCACTGTTGAGGAAAATGTGATTTACCCACTTGATATGTTTACAAATATGAGTTTTGAAGAAAAGAGGGAACGTGCTAATTTTTGTTTGAAACGGGTGAATGTATTAAATGCAAACCATCATTACCCTTCGGAAATTAGTGGCGGCATGCAAAAACGAGTTGCTATTGCCAGAGCCATTGTCCTTAATCCAAAATACCTTTTCTGCGATGAGCCTGACTCCGGACTGGATCCTATTACTACCCTCAGGATAGATAATCTGATCAAAGAAATTACCGAAGAATTCAATACAATTACCATAGTAAATACACATGATATGAATTCCGTCATGGAATTCGGCGAAAAAATTATTTTTATTCATGATGGGCAAAAGTGGTGGGAAGGCACAAAGGAAGAGATCCTTCATACAGATAATGAAAAATTAAACGATTTTGTTTTTGCAAATCACATGGCTAAACGTATGAAACAAATGAAACGAACATGATTTCTTTTTAACATAAAAATTAAAAACATAGCTTCGCAACCGCTAAAGTTTTATGCGAACGCGGTCAACGTAGCTAAATTCCGATACATAAAAATATATATTCGTGAAAAATAAGAATGCCGGTTTTAACACAAAGCTTGTACATTCAGGAAAATTGGAAAATTCGTTAGGTAGTATTACAGTACCCATTTACCAAACATCCACTTTTTCTTTTAATAACGTACAGCATGGGGCTGACTGCTTTTCAGGTAAAGATGACGGATATATTTATACGCGTCTGGGTAACCCGACAATAAATGCCCTGGAAGAGACAATAGCTGAACTTGAGAACGGATTCGGAGGAATTGCAACCAGTTCGGGTATGGGTGCAATCAATTCAATTTATATGGCATTACTCGGACAAGGTGCACATCTGGTAAGTACAGCATCAATATATGGGCCTTCCCGCAATGTGATTGAAAAACACTACAGCCGGTTTGGTGTTGAAGCTGCTTTTGTGAATACTACCGATCCTGATAATGTAAAACAATCAATTAAATCCAATACCAGAATGATCCTGGTTGAAACCCCGGCTAATCCCACTATGCAAATAACCGATATCCGGAAAATTGCAGAAATCGCTCACAAACACGGAATCCCTCTGGTTGTGGATAATACTTTTTCAAGTCCTTATCTCCAAAATCCCCTCGACCTGGGCGCTGATGTTGTGTTCCACTCCATTACAAAATTTATTAACGGTCATGCTGATGTAGTTGGCGGAGTCATTATAACGAAAGAGAAAGATCTTTATAAACAGATTAGAGATATGATGGTGAATATTGGTTGTAATATGGACCCGCACCAGGCTTACCTTGTTCACAGAGGCATTAAAACCCTTTCAATCCGTATCGAAAAAGCCCAGAAAAGTGCTGCAAAGATCGCACACTGGCTCGAAGAGCACCCTCTTGTTAAATTGGTAAAATATCCGGGACTCAGATCACACCCGCAGCATGAGCTTGCTAAAAAACAAATGAGAGGATCCGGTACAATGATAAGTTTTGAATTAAAGGGTGGTTTCGATGCCGGAAAGGTTCTTATGGACAATGTAGAGCTGGTAATTCTTGCAGTATCACTTGGCGGAATTGAAACACTTATTGAGCACCCTGCTTCAATGACTCATTCTGGTATTAGCAGGGAAGAAAAACTGAAGATTGGTATTTCGGATGGTTTGGTCCGTTTATCAATTGGAATTGAAAATGTTGAAGATCTGATTGATGATCTTTCCCAGGCATTAGATAAGATATCCTGACACTAATAAGCCTTATTTAGAATGGCTGTATCCGGAACATTTCATTAGGTTAAAAGAAATACAGACCCACAAATCCTATAATTAACCCAACCAGAACATTTATTAGTTTCATATAAATAAATCCTTTTTTTGATTCCGCAAGTAAAGGAATCGCCCCGTGTCCGTCCTGTACAATTGAACTTGCCAATAATATGCTGAACGGAATTGTGCCATTTACAAAAAGTGTGATAAAAACCAGTTGTGGCCCGGATTCAGGAATTATGCCGAACAATACAGCAATAATTAAGATAATATATTGATTATCCTGTATCCAATTGTTTATATTCAAGAACCCCTCGATAAAATGAATAATGAAAAAAGTTCCCAGGGTCCAAAAAAATATACGCGGTAAATGTTTTTTTATCACATGTCCCCAAAGATGTTCCATAAGGAAATGATCAGGAACAGTTGTTACGATAAACAATGTAGCTAAACCGCCTGTAAGAAAGGTAATCCGCATCCAATTCCACTCTTCAGGGCCTAATTTTCCTGCTGCAATAAAAACTATAAAAAGTAAAAAGCCGGTTATTAATAATGTCCTTTCAAAGCTCAGGCGCTTAAACCGGGTAATTAATTTATCCCTGGGAAAACAATTATATTCTATTTCTTTTTCATGTACCTCAAACCCATATGATCTGTCGCTAACATGATCTTTTTGTTTCGATACCAACAAAATGAAAAAGCCAGTAAAAATAGCAACGGCAAAAACAATAATCGTTAATATCAGAGCTTTTTCCGGCATCATGGCAAACATTACAAATGCTTCATCGCCAAAAGTTGCTATCATTGCAGTTACCAGGGCTGCAAAGTTTACAATACGGTGAGTATATAAGGAAACAACCGTGAATGCTCCAAGGCAACCGGGAATAATTCCCAGAAATGCTGATAAAATAATCTGTAACCATCCTTTCTGCTGCAATCTACGATTCCAGATACCCTGTGTTTGCACATTGATATAATCAATAATAAGCATCATCATCAGTACAAAACCGGTGATCATTAATGCATGCTTAAAAATATGTGCAAGTGATTGTAAATCCATATTATCAATATTGTACTATAATTCAAAGCGCCTGAAGTTTAAAGCGCTAAAATGTCTGGAATGCTAACATGACTACTCAACTCACTCAACTCTTCTCCCTCCACTTTTGTCTTTTTTCCGTAACTGCCGACTACCGACTGATTATTTACCAAATGTTGTCTGATAAAAAACACCTCTCTCCTGTTGAACAGATTTGATCTTATTGTCTGCTTCCAGCACATCAAGATATTTATTTATTTCATCGATATGTAAGCCGAGAATTTTAGCAAGGTCATCAATAGTGCATGGTCTTCTGAATATAGTTTCCAGAATAGCAGATTCAATATCATCACGGAAAGATTTTATCTCTTTTCGCGATGGGGCCGCAGCAATAATTTCAACATTATCAAGCTTCCAGAAATCTGCTATTTGCTCCAATTCCTCTTTGCCGGCAACTTTAATGCCTGGTACAACTCCTGGTCTGTCAAGTGTGTTTAATTGAATGCTTTCCGGCTGAATTTTTTTAAATGTCTCTTTTAATAAATTCAAATCCTGTTTGCTGTCGTTATAACCCGGAATAATAAGAACTTCCAGCCAAATTTTGCCCTGGTATTCTTTTCTGAATTCACAAAGACCATTTATATAATCTTCAATATTCAGCGAATGAAAAGGTCTGTTTATTTTCCTGAAAAACAGGTCAGAAGCAACATCTAACGATGGCAACACAAGGTCCGCATCCAGAATTTCCGTTCTTACCTGTTTGTTATTGAGTAAAGTTCCGTTTGTCAGAACAGCAACAGGAATATCGGGATAATTTTGTTTAATGAATTTTAAGATATCGCCAATACGTGAATTAAGAGTAGGTTCTCCCGAACCTGAAAAAGTAATATAATCCGGCGCCGGATTATTACCGAGATGATTTTTTAATTCCTCTATCACTTCGTTATAAGGGACATATTCTTTTCTTTCGATTGTTAACCTGGTAGTAGGTCCGCATTCACAATAAATGCAGTTAAGTGAACATACCTTGTGAGGAACAAGGTCAATACCTAAAGACATTCCCAAACGCCTTGACGGTACAGGACCAAAAAGATATTTGTACATAATTTGTCAGTTAGCGTTTATACAATCTATTCTAAACTACCTGAGATTAGCTTTACTACCCCGCTTCATTATACGAATTTTCCAGATTAACCGGTTCATTTACCCTCCCGGGTATTCAATCTGTGCTTGTATAAAAAGGAAATGCCGGTATTTCGATGTGGTTTGATTTTAGTTGTTTCCGCCAATCACTGGTCCAACCGGTTTAATTGGCTAGTTTTATCGTGGTCCTGGACGGTTTTTATTTATTCCTCTTCGTCCACCTCCTCATAATCAACATACTCTCCCGAGTCTTTGCTGAATATTTTCCTGTTTCCCTGTTTGTTATTATGAATTGTAACCTCTCCCTCTTTCTTAGCCCCTTCATCTTTGGGATCGAACATAGTATATCTATTCCGTGATGGTGGAAATAATATCCTCCTGAAAAATTTCACCACCAAATAGAAAACAATTATTATTAATATGGTCCGAAATAAGCCTATGATCATCTATTTTATGCTATTATCCTGCAAAGTTACGGAAAATTTTTTATTCCTGGTGATTGTTCCCTGGTCAATCGACCAAACACGGACTGGAATGTTACTGTGGTTCGTTTTTTTCACTGCAACAGTGGCTTATCCTTAAACCGTTTAGGATTACACCCGAAAACAATATTCAATCCAAACCGGATATTGATCCTCTTCAGATCTGCCGGGAACGGAAATGATGTAACATTACCGTTGTCCTTGAACTGCATTTTATTAAACGTAACAGGAATATGATCGGAAATAAAATAAAACTGGAATGGACCTCCGCGAAAACTAAGCCCCACACCCAGGTTATTGTAACTGTTATTAGACATAGTATAACTTACACTGGTTATCAGAGCATTACCAAGATTAGTATTGGCAGAAATTGTGAATGCCTGCTGTATCTTTCCCTTATATATCTGTGATCTTGACAGAAAGCCGAGATTTAGTTTTTCACTTACATTAAATGTACCCCCAAGATATACCTTTGCCGGAAGCATTGTTTTATAAGCTTCTTCCTGGGTCAGAGGCATAAATATATCAGCAATGCTGTCCAGCATCGCTTCAGCTACATCTCCAAGATCTCTGTTATCATTTACATCAAATTCCGGCGAGGCATCGATCCCTTCAAAATTATATGTCCCTTTCGAAACAAAATTATATACATCCTGCTTCCAGTTAATAAATCCCAGATCAACTATACTTGCCGATAGTGTGAAATAATCACTAATATTATATACAGCTCCCAGATCAACTGCAGCCCCCATGTTTCCCGAATTCAAAATAAAATCAATGATTCCTTCATCTGTATCCATGACCTCCTTTATGCGAATGGAATCAACAAATCCCTCGGAATCAGTAATAACTGTAATCGGGGCAGATACATTAAGACTGATATCAGAATGCAAAGTATGAGTAAAAGCATTTCCTTCATCAATAGTTATTCCAAGGTCTGCATTTTTTAAAGAAAGGTTAGCTTTTCCAAACAATAGTTTACCTTTTGCCCCGAAGGTTAACCTGTTATTGAATTTTTTTGAAAGGGTTATTCCGTACTCCCGGTAATATGTCATATCAAACGTGAAATCCGTAAAATCAGCAGTACCCCCAACAAATGCACTGTTACCATGAAAAGCAAGCGTCATTAAATCTTTCGGTAAGGAGAGGAAAAAATTTGCTTTTTCAGTTATATCAAAAGTGAAATAGGTTTCTCCACTTCTGAACCCGAGTGCAAATAACTGAACATGCGCTTCCGGTGAAATATATAATCTCCCGGGGAGCTTATCAAGAAAATCATCAATATCATAACTGGGATGAAGAATAGTGATAAGTGAATCGGCGAACTCACCGGTTCCTTTGAAAATAAAATCGTCAAAACTGAAACTGTTATTTGAATAATTAAAATAAACGGATGAAACGCCAGGGAGCCCCAGGTAAAAACCATAACTGCTCTGTAGCGCAGGATTCATCAGCTTTGATTGTGGCAGTCCCATATAATAAAGTGTTTGGTTTTCCTGTGCCTTCAGGGTAAAGGGAATCACTAACATTCCAAGGAGAATAAAACTAAGAAAAACTGATCTTTTCATTATCATGATATATATTTTTTCAACTTTTAACTTGATACTATTCATCATCCTATTCACCGAAGTCAAATTCGTACGAAATTCTTGTGCTGACTCCTATTTTAAACTCAAGCGTATAGGTTGTAAGTATTTTTACCGGTTGAGAACCATTGTTATAGGTATTAAACGAACCTGCAACAATGAGTTTGTCTGCAATATCAAGATTTTCCAGGAAATCACCGGTTATTACAATGGATGTAGTATCCTGTGTTGGTTCAGTAACAATTCCGTTCCCGTCAACAGATGCTGCAGAAAACAATGAAGGCACATCTAATGTAGCCAACACCTGATCTGTAGTAGAATCATACAATTGAATATTAAATCCTATTTCCAGCGGAAAGCCATTATTTATAAGAAGATGTAACCTTGCACTCTCAATATTATCAACACTGAAATCCTCATCTTCCTGACTATCTTCTAATTTCAAAGGATTCTCCAGTGTATCCTGAAGTGTAAGGTTATTTGCCCTAAATTCAAATGGTATTTCCACTTCCAAACCGGCAACGACACTGCTCTCCCCCGTAACAAAATTATCCCATCCCTGCTTACCGAGCGGGTTCACCGTTGCTCCTCCTGAATAGGTGATCTTGCCGGGTCTTATTTCAATAAGCCCGACAATATCCGTATTATCCTTGTTAAATGATACTGTTGAAGTAACCGGGCTGTTATACCTGTCAGTTGGATATTCAAAATTCATGGTATCAGCATTAAGGGCTTGTATTTCACCTTCGCTATTACTCCCTGTAAGGTTGAGGTCAATGGAAACAGGAACTCCGACCGAATTAGAGTAATTTATATTAACTATCGGATTGGTAAATGTAAAAGTACCGGAAATAAGGTCTTCAATTTCATCAAGTCCAAGGTCAATCGAATCTTCGTCAATATTAAAATTGTGCTGCCCGAAATATCCCTCAACATATGAGAAATCAATATCACTGATCTGATATGTGAAATTAACCGAATCGGCCAGATTAAAAATTATCATCCCTCCTCCGGAAGGTTTAATAGACAATCCATATTCAAAAGGGATGGAATTATAGGGCTGTGCAGGGTCTGTAGAGAAATCATTTACAGTGTTATCGAGCGAAAGCTGACCTGTTTTTGTGCCGCTTGCCCCCAAAGGAATCGTAAACCGTGTTGTATCAGCTCCTGCCAGGGAAGTGGGAAGTGTAATAACAACCTCCACATTTTCTGTTATATACGATTCCAGGGTGTAATCAATATTTGCTGTGTTGATTTCTAAAAAGGTGATCTCCACACCATTGTCAAGGTTAAACTGAATAGTATCAGTAACCGATAAAAACAACTGCTCGGGCAAAATGGCTTGCCCTCTTACAATAGTCAGGTCAAATGCAGATACAGATACACTTATTTCGTCAGTGGTCAGGTTTATTGCTACCGGGACAGAACTTCCCGGCGAGCTTATTGTAACCAGTTCCACTGTAAGCGAGCTTGAAACAATCTCTCCTGCCAAATCAATTTGGGAATTTGCGTTGCCTCCGGGAGGAACATTGTTGAAAATAAGTGTATCTCCCACCTGGCTATTATCAGAGGCGTTTAATATTACAACTTTAAGGCTTATTTCAACCGGCAGGTTATTGGTGATGGTCATGGAAATAGTACCTGATCCGAATTCCACCAGGACAAAATTAGAGAAAGGGCTGATTGTAATAGAATCCCCGGGTAAATCCGGGATAGCCGGGAACATGCTTGTTGTCCCGTCAAGCGCTTGCAGTGCAGCCCTGAAAGCAGGGGGGAACCCGGTACTGATCTCATCGAGTGAGATTGATCCGCCGCCTGAAAAATCAGCAAGCTTCAGCGCCCCTAACTGAAAACTCCTGTTTTGTACATCCTGAACAGGAATTTCCAGTATCTCCGAAACATCAAAGGTAAATAATGAATCCTGCTTAAAAACAATTTTTATTGAGTTATCATCAAGAAATTGCAAGGTGTCATTCGATTCAATCGCGTTGCCAAGAGTAAGACTGCCCTTTACAACAGGCGCTGAAATCCCAATTTTTAAAGATGCCCGGGTCGACAGTTTCTCAAAATCATATGTCTCTTTAATACAGGAATTAATCAAAATAAAAAATGATATAATTCCCAGTCCGGTATAAATAAATCTTTTGTTCATATGTATATTTTTTTAATCATTTCTGGGTACTGGGTACTGGTTTTGATTTTACAGAATACTTTGCTCTTTGCGCCTCTGCATCTCTGGGTCTCTGCGATTCGTTCTTCCCTCTTCTCTTATTCGCCTTCTCGCCCAGTCGCCTCTTCGCCGCATCGCTCTTATTTAACGGAATAATTATACAGAAAATTATTTTTATTTCCAACAATCAGGTTATATTTCCTGTCATTTCGCTTAAATCTTCCTATTGAAAATAACGTGTTCCCACTCACGGGAAATCCTTTGTAAAGCTCACCATTGTTATTAAACAGGTATATTTTATTTGCCTGTTCCGAAACTATTCCTATCTTCTTATCTGTTGATGAAAATGTGTATCCAACAGGTCTGTTATCGATATTATAATCAAATGAATGGGAAAACAGTAATGATTTCTTATGATTATAAACCTCAAGCTTTTTATTATCAATATAAATATACTCAAAAAAGCCGTCTCCGTTCAGATCAATGTAATCAAAATAGTGCTCAGGTGAGAAATCTTTAATTTTCTCCTTTTCTATTTTACCGTTAAAATAAACAAAACAAACTGTTCCTGATTTATCAGTTGTAACCATTCGTGGAGTTGCATCAGTACTTCTGATATCCGGAATAATATCATTATTCTCCGAAACAGCAATATTTTCCTTCATCTTTACCCGCGAATTGCCCTTTCTGTCAAGTATATAGATCCTGTTATCATCGGCAACCACAATATAATCTTTGTTTCCAATCCTGAAATGATGAATATATGAATCGATAATTGTTTCAGTGTGTCCAAATGACCAACCGCTTACAATATTCCCCTCCTTATTGTAAACATAAATCTTTTTATCCTCACCGGGAATAAATATTCTATAATCTCTGTTATTCTCATAATCAAACAAAGACATCCCATACGTAGCTTTAGACCTGAGACTTACAGGAAATCGCTCCACATAGTTACCATTTCTGTCGATTAAATAAAGTTTCTCTTTTGTATTAAATATTATCTGTAACTTTCCGTTTTTATAAAAATCAATCTGATAAGCCCTTCCCATAATTTTTCCTTCAAGGGGCAATTTCCATAAAATCCTGCCTGCAGAATTAATTAAATAAATTTTGTTGCTATGGTCCTGAACAAAAACTTCCTGGTTATGAGTATTATGATTTTCAAGAAACTGAGGTTTGAATGCAAAGCTTGTGTCAAGCAGGCTTTGCCAGACAGTCTGTGCTTCTTCCCTGTAAACAGGCTGGTATTTTAAAAAAACGTTATTATAAAGCATTGAATTACTTACACTGAACTGTATCGCAAAAGCATGCAATTTATTTACAACATTGCTTTCCCTTTTCCAGCCTTTCCGAAATTCCTTATTAAGATAATCAGATATTTGCGAATGTCCGCGGGGAATATTTATATAGAAATAAAAATTGTACCTGCCGGAAAGTTCATCGGCAAACTCACGGTAATGAAGATCCGTGTGAAGGGTCATTTGCAAAATATTATTATGGATGATTTTTGATAATGATTGAAATGAATTCCCAAAGATCAGATAGTTGTCAACAAAGGTAAAATGAGAAAATGCAGCCCCCCCGAAAATTTTCCCGAAAAGCTTTTCCGGTATAAAGTGAACAGGCGATTTATATACCGGAACTTCAGTTTCTGCATCTATTATACAATAACGGACAAAGTTCGAAAATGGTTGATTTACCCTGTCACAATAACCCGAAATAAACTTTTTCAGCGACTTCTCTGCAAGACTTTTACTCCTGGTTTTGAAAACAACGATCCTGTTCTGTGATTTTTCAATGTTTTTTATGTCAGTCATGGCAATACCAATCTCATCTCCAAGAAATGCAAAGAATTCTTCTTCCAGATCGTAGCCTGATTTTATTTTAATCTCGTTTAATATGTTTTGGTAAATAGTAATGAGTCCTTCCCTCTCCAGATAATTCCTGTACTTTTTCCTGAACAACTGTATGTCGCTAATTCCGTAAGCAAGAAAAACAGATGTGCTTGCCGGAAGCACATTTTCCATTTCAAAATTCACCGCTGATTGGTCAGAGAATATATTAAGATAATTGTTCAGGGAATCATTCGAATATGTAAAACCATTGAGAAGTATTTTTTCTTCATTAATATTTACATCCAGTTCAGCCCAGTTAGCAAGTTGTGTTAATTGTAGCGCCAGGTTATGGTATTCGCCGCCAAATAGCTGAGATACAAGCTTTGGAAAGGTTTTGAATTGAATATATAAATTGGCATCTACATTCCGGCCTGCGGTTTTTTCAACTATTCTGAATCCATTCGATTGTTTAATCGATTCCGGCTGGTCGATCTGCCGGATTGCATTTTCCAGTAAAATGTCTGAATAACTGAAAATAAAAATGCCTTTTTTTACAGCATAATACAAGCTCCTGCTTTTTTTTATACCCGTTCGTTTTAGTTTATGGATTTCTGTGTTTCCATATTTTTTGCTTGTGCCGGTACAATCAGGACAAATTTCACTAATCGCATCTATTATCGCTTTTTCTTTTACCCGTTCAGGAAGATTTGTTAACAGAAGAAGATCAATCCCATTCCTGCCAATCATATGAACAGAAATAATAATTTTACTTTTTTTGAAAAGATCACCTGCCAGCTTAACTTGCCGCACAACAGAATCAATAAAAACAAGCTGATTATCAAATTTCTTAAACCTGCTGATTTCTGTGAATTCTTTCCATATCAGACTTTTATCATGCAAAGCAGATACAAGTCTCATCAGATTATCCGTTTCAATGATCATTGAAGCGTCAACCGGTACTGCCCGAAAAGCGTCAATTTCTTTATCATTTTTGGGATAAAGCAAAAAATAACCGATAATTAATACTATTACGAAAAAACCTGAAATAAAAAGTGACAGTAGTTTTCGGGACATGTTTGCAAATAAAGGTACTTTCGCTCAAATTTATAAATAAATTCCAGATTCAAAAAAATAAAGCATCTGCATATTTAGTTTGGAATAGTTTTTGATATTTTTTTAGTCACTTTGAATTTTAGGCATTTCTTTTATTAGGCGCTGAATAGTTACGTTGCTTGTTATGATAAAGAAAATTTTCCTCCTCCTTTTTTCTGTTTTTTCTCTTAGTCCGCTCCCGGCACAAAACCTGGTTGTTAAACGTGCTTCGGACAACAAACCGGTAGAAAATGTTGCCCTCTATAATAAAAGCCGGACTGTTTCAGTCTATACTAATAGTAATGGGATTGCATCTCTTGATCGCTTTAATCCCGGCGACAGCATCTTTTTTCAGCATCCGTCATTTAATAAAGTTGTTTATACAAAACAAATGCTGAATAAACTGGATTTAACCGTCATGCTGGAGAAAAAAATCTGGATGCTTGATGAGTTCGTGATTTCTGCCAGCAAATGGGAGCAGAAAATCCGCGAAATACCTAATAAAATAAAAATCTTAAGAAACCACGATATTTCCTTTAATAATCCACAAACTGCGGCCGATCTGCTTGCCGGTTCAAATGAAGTGTTTATACAGAAAAGTCAGCTTGGTGGCGGTAGTCCCATGATAAGGGGGTTCGCCACAAACTCCATTCTGCTTGTTCTTGATGGCGTAAGAATGAACAATGCAATTTACCGGAGCGGAAACCTTCAGAACGTGATCTCCCTCGATCCGCATATCATTGAAAACACCGAAATAATATTCGGACCGGGATCGGTTGTTTACGGCAGTGATGCTCTGGGTGGTGTTATGGATTTTCATACGAAACGGGCGCTGCTTTCTACCGGTGAAAAGAATAACTTCTCACTCAATACATTTGCCAGGTATTCTTCAGTAAACAAAGAAAATACAGGACATCTCGATTTCAATATTGGTTCAGAAAAGTGGGCGTCTCTTACCAGTATCTCTGTCAGTAAATATGACAACCTGAAAATGGGGACCAGAAAAAATCCTGATTACCGGCGTTATGAATATGCAAAAAGGATCAATAATATCGATTCGGTTTTTAAAAACCCAAATCCAAATATCCAAAAGTTTTCGGGTTACAGTCAAATAAACCTGATGCAGAAAATACGCTTCCGCCCGAATGAACATCTCAATATGAATTATACTTTTCATTTGTCAAGATTATCAGATGTACCCAGATACGATCGCCTGATTCAATACAAAGATGATCATCTAAAATATGCTGAATGGTACTATGGTCCGCAAAAATGGACCATGCATTCATTCAATGCCAGTTATGATAATCCCTGTGTTGTTTTCGATGCTATACAACTTACAATGGCCGGCCAGGCATATGAAGAAAGCAGGCACGACAGAGAATTGGGAAAAACAGAAATCCGTCATCGGACAGAAAACGTTAATACTCTTTCCCTGAACCTCGATATGGACAAGAAAATAAATGAGCGACAGGATTTTTATTACGGATTTGAGTTTGTTTTTAACGATGTGAATTCCATTGCAGAAAGAGAAAATATTATTTCAGGAGCAGTTTTACCGGAAGCTACCCGCTATCCTGACGGGGATAATAAATATCGTACCGCTGCAGTATACTACAGTTATAAAAATAATTTCAATGATTTCTTTACCCTGAATACGGGTACCCGCCTGAACTATATTAACCTGAGTTCCACCCTGGTTGATAATTCTTTTTATAACTTCCCTTTTGATAAAATCTTACTGAACACTATGGCTCTTAACGGGTCGGCCGGACTGGTTTTCAGACCAAATGAAAAATGGCAGATAAATTTAAATGCTTCGTCAGGGTTCAGAGCGCCAAATATCGACGATGTTGCAAAAATATTTGATTCCGAGCCAGGAAGTGTTATTGTACCTAACCACGATCTTGATCCTGAATACGCATATAATCTTGATCTTGGGTTTATCAGAGAGTTCTCAGACAAATTTCATTTTGAAATAACCGGTTTTTATACATTCCTCAGGAATGCTATGGTCCGAAGGGATTTTGTTTTTAACGGCCAGGATTCTATAATGTACGATGGTCAGTACAGTAAAGTTCAAGCCGTTGTAAATGCCAGCAGCGCTACGCTCTATGGAGTAAACCTGAATTTAGACGCTGAAATACGGGAATATCTTTCATTTAACATAACCCTGAACTATACATTTGGTGAGGATTATGAAGATATTCCACTGCGGCATGTTGCACCCTTTTTCGGAAGCGCTCACCTTGTGTATGAAAATCAACATCTGCAGATCGATCTTTTTGCAAACTTTAACGGTGAAAAGCCATATGATAAAATATCACCTTCCGAGCAGTCAAAAACCCATATATATGCTGTTGATGATAACGGCAACCCCTATTCTCCCGCATGGTATACACTTAACCTGAAAACTTCATACAGGTGGAATGAGCATTTTATTCTTTTCGCAGGGATTGAAAATATGCTGGATCACCGATACCGCCCATATTCATCAGGTATTGTTGCACCAGGCCGTAATTTTTTCTTTTCAATTAAATACACTATTTAGTCCCCGTCTATAAATTCCGAAAGTTTAAATAAAGAGTAAAAATCACAAATGACAAGCACCAAAACACAAATAAATCTCAATGACCCAAATCACAATATTCAAAGCTGTTTCGGTCATTTGGTAATTGATATTTGGAATTTATTTGTTATTTGTTTTTTGTTAT
>JADFQJ010000074.1 GCA_022561875.1 Bacteroidota bacterium
TTTTGTAGCATTTGCCACAACAGACCCTTCAAAAGTAGCCGATTCAATTTCAACTGATCCAACACAATAACAGGAGGCGTAAACGGTCCCGCGCAATTGTAAATCCCCCAATGATTCAACGTTGGCAAAGACTTTTCCTGCACTAATATCAATATTTGTTTTCGAAAAAAGTTCGTTAACCCGTGCAGGTCTATCTTCAATAGGAAGGGCACTCCAGTCCAGACCGTATCTCGTACCCGTGGAAATCACACTTAAATCATTAGAGACAATGGTAATAACATTGTCACCCACACTGCACCCTGTTTTATAATCTACAGTCCCATTGACAATAATGTATGCAGGTGCAGTAGTTGTAAAAGAAGATATAACACCATTGCTGCTACTAACGGTCAAATCCCCATTAATAAAAACTGTATTATTTTCATATGCGGATAAGTCCCAGGCGTAATTAATGGATAAATCCCCATTGATCTTATTCCCGGAAGAAGAATTGATCGCGGCAGCGATAGCCAAGAGTGAATCATGTATCGTTGCGTCAAAAACCGGAAAACTCGGTTGCGGCGGAGGATACACCTGCCACTTGTATATATCACTAAAGTCCGCATCTGATGTGACTTGATACCCTGGAGAAACATAAATTGTGGTTGTATCGATTTTGGCGCTGGGAGTTTTTAAGTACCAAGTAGTCCCAAAATAAAGATCCCCTTTCAGGGTATTATTCTTCCCAATTTGAATTTCCGTATTTTTACTCGGGTTTTCTAATTGGTTAATATAGAATGCGAAAGAAAACGGTTCGCTTAGTGCACTGAAAGTAACCTGTACTTTTTTTATGGATTTTTCGACAATACCGGTAGCGACCACCCGTCTTTTATCAGCGTTTAAGGGGGCGCCATTCTCATCAGTATCGAAAATTTCCACCATGAATTTACCCTTACCAAAATTAATATATCCTGAAGAACCGGACCAATTGATAAAATCAGTTACTAACTGGTAGAACGCATATTCCACTCCTGCCTCAGCACATAGTTCGGCCACAGTATCGATATACAGATTCGCTGTCTTCTCGCTGTTGACCGATATGATAGTACCCATAGTAAAGGCCATTAGGCTGAAAAGGACCACGACCATGATGACCGTAGCAATATAAATGATGCCACTATTATTTTGGCCGGATTGATGAATGTTTCTAAGGCGGTTCATTTCACCAAACCGTATTTCAGATTTTGTGGAGATTTAAGGGATTGTAAAGTCAGATCCCTCGTACCCTTGGTTCCCACAAGTTTCAGGCGGATGGACCAGATCGTGGACAGACTGGTCACGGGATTTTCGGTTATAGCCACTTCATTTATATTATAATAATAGAAAGAAGTGCTATCAGTTAAATACTGTGCGATGGGAAATTCACCGGTACTATTCACTGTTCGATAAAGGGTACCGCCGGCATATCGATATTGAAGGGTATCAAGACTGGAATCAATGAAAAGGAAACGGGTGTTGTCCGCATATAGAATATGCTGACTGTCCCTTATATTGGCCGTATCAATATTAAACCGCCGCAGTGCTATAAACATATTATCACTGATCTCTTGCCCATTCACAACAGATTCATAAAATTTTCCACCGGTAAGGAAAACCCGGACTACGAGAATCCCAATGATCCCAAATAACAGAATCGATAAGATAAGCTCAACCAGGGTGAACCCGGAATGAGGGTTTGATCTTGCTTTAACGGTAACCACTTTTATCAATAATGACTGGATATTAACGCGTCAAGGACGATCGGTGGTATTTCATTATGTGTAACCGTCACAACAATCTTTTTAAAATCCGTAGCTGTAAAGATGCTATCATCCAAACTCCCTGATGTAGATACGTAAAACACACGGGCAGTTTCAGTAAAACCCGGGAAATTGCTTATACTGCTATTTGAATATCCTGCAAAATCATCCACATCATCATAAAAGACATCATCCCCCTCAAGCCCTAAAGAAGCGGTTGGCGTCCAAGGCGGTTCTGAATTCTCATCATAATTCTTGGCCACCACCCGGTTCATCAATTCCTGACTTAGAAAGATAGCTTTGGTTGTCAATTCCACCCTTGCCACAGCAAACTTCTGGTTGGAAAAAATTTTGAAAACCGCCATATACACCATGGTCAGAATAGCCATCGCCACTATACTTTCAACCAGGCTGAAACCAGCATTTCTCTTATGTCCTAAGGCCATATTTACCAGCCTTCTATGCGAACCATACCAGTCCCCATAGCCACCGTTACAGTCACCGTATTATTTAATATAATGGACCCTGAATTATTTGTATTCCCGAACCAGTCAAACGCTATACTCTTATCATTACCGATACTTAAACCCGTGATGGTGACATTTTTATATTCTCCCTGATCTAATTGCCTAATGTATGATCCATCTCCGGATGATTTCTCAACTAAAGTTCGTGCTGCTTTTGTCGCGCCTGAATAAAGTTTATAAAGATTCTCATCATCATCAAATACAACCCAAGTACTGTCATGTCCCATCATAGCCAAAGATTGAGCAAAACGAATGTCTGCTAAAATTTGTTTAGCCGCTGCTGTAATCCTGTTACTCACATAATTGTCATAAATCCGGGGGGCTGCAAATACTGATATAATTCCAATAATCACCAAAACAATAATAATTTCAATTAAAGTGAATCCCTTGGATTTAGTTTTTTGTCCATCCATTATTTTGATACCGGAAAATGTTTTTAAATGAGTTGGTTTCATTTATGTGATTCCAATGTATTTATTCTCGTGATTGCAACTCTTCTAATTCACCAGAAATAACCGATTAAATTTACCATGTGAATTCATATTTATCTATATACATAATATTTCTGCATGATCTCGGTCACATTTGGGATAATGATAAATAGAATAAAAAACTTCCCTCTTATTAAGGATCAATATATTTAAACAAAAACCAATAAATGACAATTGTTGGAGAAATAAATCAGTCAATCATCCTTTTGTACCACGAGATACATGTTTTTAGTGAATTATAACCATGTTTCGAAATTCAAGTTTATTAACTCATTTTTAAATAATTACAATCCCCCATCGAAACCAGCTATAGTGGTGGGTAGCTTATTTTTGTTTTTACATCCCTGCTGATTTGAACCAGAAATAGATTATTAATGCAAATACAACTAGTACTATGGTATATACATATGCAGGGTAGCGTTTTTTAAATAAATGATATTGCCAACCTTTTTTCTCAACTTCAGTATTCATGTTTACCTCTTTTAGTTATATTTAATGAACTTACACACAAATGTACAATTTAATAAAATAAAATAATTAAATTATCATTGGTTATTAACAAAATCTGTCCAAAACCGTCGAGGACTACAAGAAATTTACACATATTACAATTTATTTTAGGCAGCACTGATGATATACATTCATAAGAGTCCATCAAAAATAAATTGATTTGAGCCCACCTTCATGCTGTCTTAATATGCTTCAGCATGAAAACTGACAAATACAGAATCAATCTTATTGATAAGATCATGATGATAGGTCTCATGGCGCTTGTCATACTGGTTCCCCTGGCCTATTCTGACCTTGTCACAGAAATTACCTTATATCCCAAGTTCATCGTGTTGGCACTACTTGTATTATTACTTTCGGTTCTATGGCTGCTAAAATTTATTTTTGAAAAAAAAGCTCCTTCATTTGTGAATCCGTTAACTCTTCCCATTCTGTTTTTCTTAATCATCAATATTGTATCATTAAACGCTGCTGTAAATGTCAATGCCAGTTTGTTTCCTTTAGCACAACTGTTTACCTTAATCATTCTGTTTTTTATTTTGGTCAACTTTATGACTCAAACAAGACTGGAATTACTGCTCAAAGTTTGGGTAATTACAGGGGGTGTAGTTGCGGTGATAGGCATCTGTCAGTACTTAGGAATTGGGTTAAACTGGATTCCTTCAGCAGGGAATCCCAGTTCTACTTTTGCTTATCGCAATAATGCAGCTATGTTTCTGATTTTGACATTACCGATTGGTGGATTTTTGTTCTTAACCAGCCAAAAAATAAAAAATGAAGTCATTTGGGGCTTTTGTACTTCCCTGATGTTTATCTTTCTTATCTATACCCGGACGCGAGGGGCCTGGGTAGGATTGACAGGAGCCACGTTCTTTTCAATAATGATTTATATAATACTTAAGAAAAACAGACCCCATGCGTTCATTGATCAAAGGAAACATTTCAAATCAAGAACCAAACGGATTATCTGTTTGGTTTGTATAGGATTCATTATTTCCATGTCTTTTTTGGATCCCAATATAGAAGATCTGGGTGGAAAAAAATCAGAAATATTCTCTACGGTCACATCAATTATAGATGTCGGTGGCCAGTCGGCAAGACTGGGCATCTGGAAGGCTTCATGGGATATGTTTGCCGATGGATTTAACTGGCTAACCGGAGTAGGACTCAATAACTGGACGCTTCTTTATCCAGCCTATGCCCAGGGCCATTTAATTAGTTTTACTACGATTGTAAATCGACCGCACAATGATCTAATATGGATATTAACGGAGACCGGAATCGTGGGGTTTTTTATTTATACATGGCTGCTGCTCACTGTTGCCTACATGGTATTCATTATCATAAAACATAATACCAAACTAAAAACGGTTCTACTGACAATTAGTTTATCCACCAGTTTACTGGCTATCCTGGGCCACTCTTTATTTAGTTTTCCAAAGGAACGAATAGCAATATCTATGCTTTTCTGGATGATTATTGCATTTTTGACATATATTTATAATCAGTTACCTAAACAATCCAGAAGCAATAATTTATTTCCATTTAAAATGAATTCAAGAGATCTAAGTAAGGCTTTGAATTATGTTATTCTTATTGGCATGTTGGTTATTTCCACCATTTCCGTTGAAGTCGCGCGCCGCCACTTGTTATCAGATTTTCACTTTAAAAAAGGATATTTTTACTTTGAACGTGAAGTTTATCCAGGCGCAATTCAGGAATTTAACCGGGCGGAAGAATTCTGGTATAACAGCTGGAAATCATCCTATTTTTTGGGATTATCTTATTTAAAATCGCAAAACCTTCCTGCGTCAATTTCCTCTTTTAAGCGCTGTTTGACGTATAATCCATATTTTTTTAACGCCCATTATAACTTAGGCGTTGCTTATTCCAAGAGTGGCAATTTCCTGGAAGCTATAAAGCATTTTGCATACACTATTGTTATTAAACCTGATTTTGCGAAAGGATATTATAATCTAGGTATTTCCTGGCATAAATTTGGGAATGAGGCGGAAGCAGAAAAAAACTATAGATTAAGCTTACTTTTTGATCCAAAATTACCACAGGTCTATAACAATCTCGGTTCAATACTGAAAAATAGAAAGGAATATGAAGAAGCTCTTACCCATTTTGAGAAAGCACTGGAAATTGATCCCCATTTACCTGAGGCTTTGCGAAATCTTGATAGTTTACTTTTGATATTAGACAATTCCTTATAAAACTGGATTATATTACCTATGATAATTAAAGCTCAGTAAACTACAAACTTATTTTTTCTTTAAATAGAGGATGGTAAATTAAATCTGTGACAATAATACGCCAGCTGAAAGAATCTATTGATAGAAAAATATTAATTATTTTACTCCTTGTCAGTATTGTTTCCGCACAACGATTTGATATTAGAACCACTCAAGCCCTTTATGAAAATGTAAAAATGATGACTGTAGATAACGACGTTTTAATCATTGGCCGATCCAATAATCCAATGGTGGGAAAATTACAAATAACGCATATTCAGGCCATTCGCTCCATTGATGTAGATACGAATAGAATAAGGGGATTAATCATAGGTATCGTCATTGCCGTAATGATTAGACTAATCATTTCTCCCCAGGTCAGGTCGGCTTTTATTCATGGATTATCCGGTGTGTTTTATGAGATATTTTGGGTTATATTTTTTGCCGCTGTTGGCGGAGCTATCGGATTGTTCATAGGCTCAATTCCCATACCCGGAGAAATTTCTGTCCTCACTCAAATGACCAAACCGGAAAAAATCGCAATAGTGAAGACACTCTTGGAGAATTTAAGATGATAAAAATTTCCCTTTTTGTTTTAACTCTTTTTGGTTTTTTTTGAACGGTAATGAAAAGTGGTACAGTGCCTATATAATAGATGATTATATTTAACAAAACATTTTTTAGGACGCAGCAAGCCCATCTTATTCAACAATTTTAATCAATAAAGGAGCCGCTTAGTTATGAAAACCCATAATTCATATAACATAATATTTGAAAATGATCCACTGATGGATATCCTTTACAATACGTTTGAATGGTTTTTGATCATTGGGTCAATGATCTCGCTAATCCTCGGGGTCGTTTTATTCAATAATCCAAAAGTCCTGATACGGGTGAATCACATTTTAAACCAATGGTTTTCTTTTCGTAAAAGACTGAAACCACTGGAAATCATGCGGAACATGGACAAATTTGCGTATCGAAAGAATAAACTTTATGGATGGCTTATGATCGCAGCATCACTTTTTTGCTTGTATGTGTATATCTTCAATTTCCCTATAGATATATTTGAGCACTCCAATACATCTTCACTCCAAAACAATTTTTTTCTCACCATTGCTATCCAGTTCTTAAGATGGTTTTTTATTATTTTTATTGCTGTGGGAATTCCACTTTGGATTCTGCTTATTAGTTATCCTGACAGACTTAAAAAGGTAAGTTCATTTTTTAATCAATGGATTTCGACGAGAAAGTTGTTTTCTCCTCTGATGAAAAGGAATACAATAGTGGATTCTTTCGTGCTAAAATTTCATAAGAGTTTTGCTCTTTTATTCATTGTTGGATCCGTATTCATATTATATACCTTTGTTTGAAGCTATAGAGTCATTCCTTAACAGGAATTATAGGGTGCTGGGCTATTTTTTACCGAAACACCAACCCTGTCATCGCGAGTCTTTTACACGAAGTGAAAAGACGTGGCGATCTCCTTGAGTATGTTAAAGTCAAGGAATTGCTGACACTTTTTTGTTTTACTTTGTCTCATCCTATTATTGATGTCTTTGGTTATGCAAATGCAAGGAGATTGCCACTCCCGATACACAGTATCGGTATCGCAAAGACAATAAATGTGAGAAGGAGATTGCCCCGAAATTTTTCGGGATTGTAAACTTTGGCATCTACCGATGCCGCGCAATGACATTTCCTATTTTTAAAAACACCAAAACTGTCATCACGATGAGTCCCGACACTTTGTGTCCGGGAAGAAGAAGTGATCTCCTTGGTTATGCAGATACAAGGAGATTGCCACGCTCAACTTCGTTTCGCTCGCAATGACATTGAGAGTGGTTAGGAGGGATTTTTTATCTAAAAGTGAGGTGCAAATTCAGGGCTGAAATTGTAATGTTGTTTTAATATCCGGATCTGTTAAAATAAAACCGCCTACCCGGCCTCCGGCATCATCTAACAACGAATATTCATAAAAATTCCTCATAGGATTAATAGAAATTTTTCCTTCAGAGAATAAGGATGCCGGTGTACTTCCATCAAAAAGTGAAGCCGTTTCAGCCCAGGCTTGGGTCATAACATTATCCGCAGGGGGATCCGGGAATTCCGGATGCCCGGAAATCATGCTGTTGTAGTAATGGTTTACAAAAGCGGTTCGGATCGATTCAAGATCTGCTTGAGATTTGGCAATTTTGGCTTTTGCGCTGAATTCAGAATAAACGGGAACAGCCGTTACTGCTAGCATACCGATAATGGCCACAGTAACAATAAGTTCTACCAGGCTAAATCCGGTTCTGGGCTTTATTACATTTACCCAAAAGAAAAGCGCCCCCACTTCATTATGAGAGCGCTTTTTTCCATTTTTTGCAGTTATCATACTAGGTTATTTCATTGCACCTTAACAGATGTCCCTCTCCCAATAGTATAGCTGCCTCTTCCGGCCCCACCTGCATCCGTTGGGTCGTAAACCAAGTTAATGGTACTATCTTCCC
>JADFQJ010000031.1 GCA_022561875.1 Bacteroidota bacterium
GTTAAGGTAAAGACAGGCGGCCAGGGAAAAGGTAAAAAGAAATAACCGGAATAAAAATAAACACCTTTTATTATTCCCTGATCTTACCATTGTTCTCCTGCCTTTGTGATACCTGAATTGATGCATGTGCAGCAGCACCTGAAGATATTCCGCAAAGTATGCCTTCATTTCTTAACAGAGAGAGATAAATAAGGATCCCGGACCGGGGCTATAAATGAACCTTAACCTATAGGCTGACCGTATTCAGATTATAGGGTGTTACCTGGTAAACATAATAATTCAGCCAATTTGTGAATAACAGGTTTGCATGACTCCTCCACCGGACTTGTAGCGGTTTTACCGGATCATCTTCAGGGAAATAGTTCCGCGGGATTGCGATATCCAGTCCTTTTTTCAGATCTCTTTCATATTCTTCTTTCAACGTATCCGGATCATATTCCGAGTGCCCGGTCACAAATACCTGTTTTCCGTTTATTGTCTGTATAAGATATACGCCCGCCTCATCGGACTCCGATATGATCTCAAGTTCCTTTACTTTCCTGATATCTTCCGCCCTGACCTCGGTATAGTGTGAATGAGGCGCCAGGAAAGTGTCATCAAAACCACGAACGATAGGATAATCCCGGGTATTTACACGATGGTGGAACACACCGAACATCTTCTCTTTAAGCGGATACTTGGCTATTCCGAAAAAATTATACAATGCTGCCTGTGCTGCCCAGCAAATAAACAACGTCGATGTAACATTATCAACCGACCAGTCCATGATCTCTTTCATCTCCTCCCAGTAGTCCACTTCTTCAAATTCCATAAGCTCCACAGGTGCGCCTGTTATGATCATTCCGTCATATTTCCTGCCTTTTATCTCATTAAAACATTTGTAAAAGGTCCTCAGATGATCTGCGGAAGTGTTCCTGGATCTGTGGCTTTGGGGATGCAATAACTCAACCTCCATTTGCAGGGGAGTATTTGATAACAACCTCAGGATATGTGTTTCTGTTGTTATCTTGGTTGGCATGATATTCATGATCACTATCTTAAGAGGTCTGATATCCTGACTCAGCGCCGTGGTTTCTTTCATAATGAATATCTTCTCTTTTCTGAGAATATCTATAGCCGGCAAATTATCCGGTATATTTATTGGCATTATATGTTCCTCAAATTTTAATTAGTACTACTTTTATTTATTCCGGAGTAAGCAATAAAGATCCCCGGCTTATCCAGGTATGACTTATTTTTGATCAGGTTTTTCAGACTGATGGTTCCTGTAATATATTTATTATCCTTACCCGTATATTTCTCTGAAATATTATGAAAATCAAAACAGTTTACATCATCTTCGTTCTTATATCTTAAATAAATCTCAAGATCCACGTTATCAGTGTAATGAAGCTTCTTATGATATTTCGTTTTTTTATATTCGTACCTGTAGTCATGAATCAAGGCTGTAATATCAGAGAACACTGCTGAACCGGCAGGATCACCACCTGCACCTTTTCCAAACATAAATTGTTCGTCGTAAAACAAACCTTCCAGTACAACACCGTTAAACTGATCCTCCACATTATAAACATAGCTGTCCGGGCTGACAAGCATGGGCATTACAAACAGGGTTATATTATCTTCCCCTGACTTTAAGACCTGCCCGATCAGTTTTATCTTGTATCCATTCTCAAGTGCGTAATTTTTGTCAAAAGAAGAGATTCCTGATATTCCATAATTAAATACTTTGTCCGGATCTGCTATGACACCGAAACCGTGTACGGCAATTATGACCAGTTTATATAATGTATCTAATCCTTCCACGTCGAATGCAGGATTACTTTCTGCAAATCCAAGTTCCTGTGCCTGTGCAAGAGCTTCATTATAGTCCATATTCTCATTGAATATCTTTGACAGGATATAATTAGACGATCCGTTCATGATGCCTGAAACCGATTGCAGAAGGTCATTATCATAATATTCTTCAAGGTTACGTATGATCGGGATACTGCCGCACGCAGAGGCTTCATACAAGAGCGATTTACCATTCCGTTGTTGAATATCGATAAATTCCCTGATATTATATGCCAGCATTTTCTTGTTGGCAGATACAACACTTTTACCATTGTTCATTGCTGTTTTGACAATTGTATATGCTTCATCAGCATCATCAATAAGCTCAACAACCAGGTTGATCTCCGGATCGCAGAGAATATCATCTTTACAAAAGGTAAAAAGCTCTTTGCTTAATGACCTTGGTTTTTCTTCATGCTTAACACAGATTTTGACAATATCCGCATTAAACCCTTTGCTTTCACAAAGCACATGATAAAAACCCTGTCCGACCGTTCCGAATCCGAACAATCCTATTTTTAACCTATTCTTCATATCAAACACGATTTAGGAAACCGGATACAATGATCAGGCAAATGTTTTCTTAATTGCCCGGGTCAGATCGGTTTTGATATCATCTACATGTTCCGTTATCAATGGAATATTGTTATTACCGGCAACTCTGGCGATCGCGTCAAAGTCCGGAATATTGAATCCCGGATTACCGATAGTCTCAAGGTAGATAGCTTTTGTTTTATCATCGATCAGTCTTTCAAACTCCCCCGGATCGTCGCCGTCCACGAACTTCACATCTATTCCGATCCGTTTGAACTGGATTTTAAACTGGTTGTATGTCCCTCCATAAAGATACGAGGTTGATATAAAATTGTCCCCTGCTCCGAGAATGTTCGTCAGGGCTATAAACTGGGATGCCTGACCTGATGAAGTAGCAAGGGCAGCAACCCCTCCTTCAAGGGCTGCTATTCGTTTTTCAAATACATCCGTGGTCGGATTCATGATCCTGGTATAGATATTACCGAACTCTTTTAATAATTCATGTGCCTGATTGCTTTTTATAATATTAATATCTGACAAACAGGTAACTAACAATTGGTTAATATAAAATCTGGAATATTCAATCAATATCCGGGTAAACTCAGGATATTAATTAATCCTCATAAAGAATGAGGCTTTTTCGGATAGAGACGCATTTGTATCAAAGGATATTTTATCTCCTTTTTGTGATACAATGCGTCAAAACATGCAACATAAGTTACACATCCAAATAATTATAAAATGCTTTGATATCATTACAATAATTAATTTATTTTTACCAAAAACCCGGTCAGGATTTGGCACCTTTCCCAAAAGCAGGGGAGGTTGCCAGAGGGTCTATGAGCCTGTTCTCTCGCCTCTTCTGTATAAATCAATTACTATCCAAGAGATGAGTAATTGAAATGCCGTCACAAATATAATCTAAATGTTCCGTAAAAAAAATAGTTTCCGGAATTATTTTATAAAATTAGAAAATAATTAGAATTTGTTTAATTGAAAAAAAATATTTATGTTTGCTGACCTGATGAACTATATTTATAGAAATAACAGCTGGCGGGGTTGGTGGACCTGGATAAATATCCGGGAGAGGTTGACTTTACGCTGTTAGTTTTCTTGTTTAAGTAAATAATAGAATAAAGTATACAGACCTCCCGGACATCCGGGAGGTTTTTTATTGAATAAAACTTACAATGAAAACAATAAAACTAAAAATAAATAAAGAATTATTCCTTGCCGATACAACAACCCCGGTTGGACTGTATTTGAAGATGAGGGACGTATTTCCTAACTCATTCATGCTGGAAAGCTCTGATTATCATGGCAGCAAAAACAAGCATTCCTATATCTGTTTAGACCCTATAGCCAGTATCGAAGTTCAGAATGACCAGCTAACACTCAGGTATGGAAATGAGTCACACAAATCAACAATTAAAAACAGGAGGGAGGTGATAACTGTTCTTAATTCATTTATTCATTCTTTTAAAACAAGTGATACAATCGCGGTAAACGGGATTTTCGGTTATACATCCTATGACTCAATAAAATACTTTGAAACAATAAAGCTCGATCATGAAAACAAAATACCCGATCTCCATTATACCTGTTTCAGGTTCATCATTCAGTTTGATCATTTCAACAATACTCTTCTTCTTATTGAGAACCAGCCGGAAATGGATACATCAAAGATCGAATTTGTTAAAACCCTGATCAATATCAAAAGTTATCCGCATTATAAATTTTCAATTTCAGGAAAAGAGAGCTTTAATATTGGAGAAAAGGATTTTAAAGAAATGGTGTCAAAGTCTAAAGAGCACTGCAAGAGGGGCGATGTTTTTCAAATCGTACTTTCCCGTACTTTTAAAAAGAGCTTCAAGGGAGATGAATTCAATGTATACAGAGCTTTGAGAGCTATAAATCCTTCACCCTATCTTTTTTATTTCGACTTTGGCAATTTCAGGATATTCGGTTCTTCTCCTGAAGCCCAATTAAAAGTGGCGAATGGAAAAGCAATAATTAATCCGATAGCGGGAACATTTAAACGCACAGGCAATGATCAGGAAGATTATAGTTCTGCAGAAAAACTTTTAAAAGACCCAAAAGAGAATGCCGAGCATACCATGCTTGTTGATTTGGCAAGAAACGATCTGAGCCGTCATTGTAAAAATGTTAAAGTTGTAAGTTATAAGGAAGTTCAATTCTACAGCCATGTAATTCACCTGGTATCTGAAGTAGAGGGGGAGTTAAACGATCCTGAAAACCCGGTGTTGATATTCGCAGACACCTTTCCTGCCGGAACCTTGTCGGGAGCTCCAAAATATAAGGCAATGGAACTTATCGACACTTATGAAAAGTCCGGCAGGGGATTTTATGGAGGGGCTATCGGTTATTTCGGGTTTAATAATGAAGTAAATCATGCAATAACCATACGAAGTTTTTTAAGCATGAATAACACACTAACATATCAGGCAGGCGCAGGAATCGTTGCAGATTCACAAGAAGAAAACGAATTGCAGGAAGTAAACAATAAACTGGAAGCTTTAAAAAAAGCCATAATTATGGCAGAATCAGTATGATTAAAATGAGAAAACTACTT
The DNA here is from genome assembly GCA_022561875.1 of Bacteroidota bacterium. Classification (GTDB taxonomy): domain Bacteria; phylum Bacteroidota; class Bacteroidia; order Bacteroidales; family VadinHA17; genus JADFUQ01. Next base: position 4,964 of record JADFQJ010000031.1, read on the forward strand.
GTTTTTGATAATTACGATTCCTTTACATACAACCTTGTACATTGTATCAGGGAAATTGGATTTTCGAATGTAGATGTATACCGGAACGATGAGATCGCTCTGGAAGAAATTAACAAATATGATTTGATATTACTTTCACCAGGACCCGGACTTCCTGAAGAATCAGGAATTCTGAAAGAGTTGATCAGAACCTATTCAAAAACAAAAAAGATAATGGGAGTTTGCCTGGGACACCAGGCTATTGGAGAGGTGTTTGGAGCTGATTTGATAAATCTTGATAAAGTCTATCATGGGGTTTCAACTTATGTGAACATTTTAGATAGTTCGGAACCTCTTTTTAAAGAATTACCTGCAAGATTTAAAATTGGAAGATACCATAGCTGGGTGGTCGATAAGAAACATTTCCCTGAATGCTTAAAAATTACTGCTGTTGATGAAGAAGGGCAGATCATGGCTTTAAGACACAGGGATTATGATGTATGCGGAGTCCAATTTCATCCTGAATCCATTCTAACTGATTATGGCAAAGAAATTATTAATAACTGGTTAAATTATTGGTCCTTATGAAAAGAATACTCAACCACTTACTCGATCATAAAATGCTATTAAAAGAGGAGGCATATGATGTGCTTCTAAATATAGGTAAAGGCAATTACACAAATTCTCAGATTGCTGCATTTCTGACTGTTTATTTGATGCGACCGGTGTCTGTAGATGAATTGGCAGGTTTCAGAGACGCTTTGTTGGAACTATGTTTTAAGATAGATCTTAAGGAATTTAACACCATAGACGTTTGTGGCACGGGAGGAGATGGAAAAAACACTTTTAATATTTCCACTTTAACAGCATTTGTGGTTGCCGGAGCAGGTTACAAAGTTGCCAAGCATGGAAATTATGCAGTTTCATCAGCTTGTGGATCATCAAATGTGTTGGAATATCTTGGATGTAAATTTACAAACGATAATGATCAACTCAGGAAACAGATTGACAAAGCCGGTTTCTGTATGATACATGCGCCTTTGTTTCATCCGGCAATGAAAAATGTAGCTCCGGTAAGAAAAGAGCTGGGCGTTAAAACTTTTTTTAATATGCTTGGCCCTCTGGTAAATCCTAGTTTCCCCAATAATCAGATCATAGGTGTTTTTAATATGGAGCTGGCCCGCGTCTATAATTATCTGTTCCAGGAATCGGATAAAAACTATCGTATTCTGTACAGCCTGGATGGATATGATGAGATTTCGCTAACAAGCCCGTTTAAAGTTATCTCCAATAATTCAGAAAATTTACTCTTTCCGGAAGATATTGGTGTAGAGATGGTTGGACAAGAAGAGATATTCGGTGGAAATACCATTGAAGAAGCTGCCAAAATATTTCTTACAATAATTAATGGGGATGGCACACCGGCACAAAACAATGTCGTAGCAGCTAATGCAGCATTTGCCATTCAATGTTTTGAAAATGAAAGATCCATATTTGATTGTCTTGAAATAGCAAAGGAATCTTTAGCGTCAGGGAAAGCATACAGTTCCTTCAAGGCGCTGATAAGCCAGAATTAAATGAATATTTTAAACAAAATAACAGCACATAAAAGAAAGATCCTGGCAGAAAGGAAAATCTTAATTCCAACAAAACTATTGGAAGGCAGCGCCTGTTTTAACTCTGAACCGGTGTCTCTTAAATATTCTATCGACATAAACCCCATGCCCGGTATCATAGCAGAGTTCAAAAGAAAATCTCCTTCAAAGGGGATCATCAACAAAGATGCTGATATCATTGAAATTTCAAAAGGTTATATGAAGGCAGGCGCTACCGCGTTATCAGTGCTTACAGACACATATTATTTCATGGGAAAAAATGACGACCTGACAGCAGCCAGGAAACATAATGACTGCCCCATACTCAGGAAAGATTTTACAATCGATGAATACCAGGTTATTGAAGCAAAATCAATTGGGGCTGATGCTATCCTTCTCATTGCCGCCATTTTGACCAGGGATGAAATAAAAAAATTCACAGACCTGGCACATAGCTTAAACCTTGAAGTTTTACTCGAGATTCATGATGCAGGGGAGTTGATCAAAATGTATGATGAAGTGGATTTGGTAGGCATAAATAACAGAAACCTTAAAACATTTAAGGTCAGTCTTGATCATTCTGTAGAACTGTCCCGTAAATTACCATCCGGTATCATAAAAATTGCAGAAAGTGGAATATCGGACCCGGCTAGTATAATAAAACTCCATGCCTGTGGATTTAAAGGATTCCTGATCGGTGAAAGTTTTATGAGGACAGCATCTCCTGCGCTTGAATGCAGGAAATACATTGAATTTATTCGTAAATGGTATGAAACTGAACTGATATGAAACTGAAAGTATGTGGAATGCGTGAACCAGGGAATATTGCTGATTTGATAAAAGTCAATCCCGATTACATAGGCATGATCTTTTACAGTAAGTCCCCCAGGTTCGTGAATTTACCCAATATTAAGATTAAAGAGAAAATCCTGAAGGTAGGTGTTTTTGTTAATGAAAGCATCCCTGAGATATTGATCAAAGTTAAAAACTATAAACTTGACCTGGTGCAGTTGCATGGTGATGAACCTGCCCGAACCTGCCATGATCTATTTAAGAAAAACATTAAGGTTATTAAGGCCTTCTCTTTGGATGGATCATTTGATTTTGACATGCTTAATGAATTCGAACCGTACTGTGAAATGTTTCTGTTTGATTCCGTGGGAAAAACTCCGGGTGGAACCGGGAAGCATTTTAACTGGGACCTTTTAAAGCGCTACAGGGGGAACACAAACTATTTCCTCAGTGGTGGGATAGATGTGTGTGATGTATCCGCTTTATTAGAACACGGAGAAAAAGACAAGCGAATGACAGGTGTGGATATCAACAGTAAATTTGAAATCAGTCCGGCATATAAAGACATTGAAAAAATCAAAGAATTTAAAAAGCTTCTGATGAATGAAAAAATATAAACATATGCATTACCAGATAAACGATAAGGGCTATTACGGGGAGTTTGGGGGAGCCTACATCCCGGAAATGCTGCATGCTAATATCGAAGAACTCAGGACTCGATATCTCAGTATAATAGCACAGGAAGATTTTCAGGAAGAGTATAAGGATCTTCTGTCTAATTATGTTGGAAGACCTACACCCCTGAGCTACGCAAGGAGACTTTCGGCAAAATACAAGTCAAAGATCTACCTTAAACGGGAAGATCTGACCCATACGGGGGCACATAAAATAAACAACACTGTTGGGCAGATCCTGATTGCAAAAAGAATGGGTAAGACCAGGATCATCGCGGAAACCGGAGCCGGACAGCATGGTGTTGCAGCGGCAACGGTATGTGCCTTAATGGGAATGAAGTGCATTGTATATATGGGGGAGGTCGATATTAAACGTCAGTCACCGAACGTAACAAGGATGAAGATGCTGGGAGCAGAAGTGAGAGTGGTGAAAAGCGGCAGCAGAACACTCAAGGATGCCACAAATGAAGCCATCAGAGACTGGATAAACCACCCTGTCGACACATATTATATAATTGGTTCAGTGGTAGGTCCTCATCCATATCCCGATATGGTTGCCCGTTTTCAATCCGTTATCAGTGATGAAATACAAAAACAACTGAAAAAAACGGAAGGCAGGGAATTCCCGGATAAGATCATAGCATGTGTGGGAGGCGGCAGCAATGCAGCCGGGGCTTTTTACCACTTTCTCGATAATAAGGAGGTTGAGCTAATTGCAGTGGAAGGAGAGGGTCTGGGAATATCATCAGGAAAAACAGCTGCAACTATCAGAACAGGTGAAGAAGGTGTTTTCCAGGGTAGTAAAACACTACTGATGCAGGATCAGGATGGTCAGATCGTTGAACCATACAGCATATCGGCTGGTTTGGATTACCCGGGAGTCGGACCCTTCCATGCCCATCTATTCAAGAGTGGGAGGGGAACCTACCTGGTTGCAACAGATAAGGAAGCCCTTGCTGCAGCTTTTGAATTAACCAAACTCGAAGGCATCATCCCGGCTTTGGAATCTGCTCATGCCCTGGCAGCCTTAAAGAAGATCGTACTTCTCCCTGATGATATCGTGGTCGTAAATCTGTCTGGCAGGGGGGATAAGGATCTGGAAATTTATTCTAAAAACGGGAACTATGAGTAGATTAAAAACACTTTTTAAGCATAAGAATTCCAATATCTTAAACATCTATATTACGGCCGGGTTTCCAGCCCTGAACGACACAATTTTAATTGTACAGGAACTTGAAAAAGCAGGAGCTGATATAGTTGAAATAGGGATGCCATTTTCCGACCCGCTGGCTGACGGACCAACAATACAAAACAGCAGCCAGAAGGCAATTGAAAACGGGATCACTTTGAGCAAAATATTTGAACAGGTTACAGAGATAAGGAAGATCGTACAGATACCCCTGATATTAATGGGATATTTTAATCAGGTCTTGAAATTTGGAGTGGTGCAATTTTTTAGTAAAGCCAGGGAAGTGGGCATAGATGGTCTTATTATTCCTGACCTGCCCGTTGATGTGTATAAAAATGAGTATGCAAGCCTGGTTGATGAAATTGATCTGGATCTGATATTCATGATAACTCCGCAGACTTCAAATGAAAGAATTAGAATGATCGATAAATTAAGCAATGGATTTTTGTACCTGGTTTCATCTCACTCTACTACCGGAGCTCAACAAGTTCTGCAACCTTCTCAAATTGAACATTTCAAGAGAGTAAAGACCATGAATTTGGCAAATCCGACACTTATCGGATTTGGCATATCCAATCATGATACATTCACCACAGCTTGCCAATATGCCAATGGCGCCATTATTGGCAGTGCATTTATTAATGCTATAGCAAATGCTTCTGATCTAACTGCAACAATTCATCAGTTTGTCTTGTCGATCACCCGGTGATTTGTGAAAGCAGATAGTTTTTGAAGTCCTCAAACCGGTTACTGATAACAACAGTCTTTTTCCGGCGATTATCAAATTCCAATAATTTTTCAGGAATTATCAAATCTTCCTCAATGATCTCCTCTATTATAGTGTGGAATTTTGCAGGATGGGCCGTTTCAAAGAAGATGCCAATACCCGGATGATCGTATAAATATTCCTTAAGAGCAAGATATCCTGTTGCTCCGTGAGGGTCAAGAAGGTATCCTGTATTCTTATATACTTGTTTTATTGATTTTCTTATCTGATCATCTGTATAACTAAATCCGATTATTTCTTTTTTTATTGCCTTCCATGAATGATCATACATTTCCAATATCCGTTCAAAATTGCCTGGGTTCCCAACATCCATTGCATTGGCAATGGTCTCGATTGAGGGCCTGGGTTTGAATTCTCCTGTTTCAAGATAATCAGGCACCGGACGGTTGATATTTGATGCTGCTAGAAAAATCTCAACCGGCAATCCCAGTCTTTTCGCTATCAGCCCGGCTGTCAGGTTTCCATAATTTCCGCTTGGTACGGATATAATCAAGGGTAAAGAGTTCAGGGCAAGCTGGGCATAAGCAAAAAAATAATAAAAAGTTTGGGGTATCAGGCGTGCAATATTTATTGAATTCGCAGATGAAAGATTTATTCTTTTTTTCAATTCCGGGTCTGCAAATGCCAGTTTTACCATTTCCTGGCAATCGTCAAAAGTTCCGCTCACCTCGATGGCAGTGATGTTTTTTCCCAGGGTAGTGAACTGTTTTTCCTGCAACGGGCTTACTTTCCCCGATGGATAAAGAATAACTACATCAATACCTTCAATACCCAGGAATCCGTTAGCCACAGCGCTTCCGGTGTCACCAGAGGTTGCCACAAGTATTGTTATAGTCTTGCTGGTTTCAGTAAAATAGCTCATACATCTGGCCAGAAATCTGGCGCCAACATCTTTAAAAGCCATGGTCGGGCCATGAAAAAGCTCCAGGGAAAAAACATTTTCCTCAACTTTAACAAGAGGAATTTCAAAATTGAGAGAGTCTTTAATTATTTCGGAAAGAACTTTGTCCGGAATATCATTATTGACAAATATACCGGCAATTGTGCAAGCTATTTCATTTAAGCCGGTTTTTCGAAAGTCCCGGATTATCTCTTCAGGAAGAGTTTTAATTTTCTCAGGTAAGAACAAACCCTGGTCATCTGCGATGCCTTTCAGTACCGCTTCGCGGAAATTTACTCTTATGGATTTATTATTTGTGCTATAGTATTTCATAAGTGTAGTGCCTAAAGCGCCTAAAGCGCCTAAAGTGTAAAGTGTCTAAAGCGCTAAAATAGTTAATCTCATTATACTTTGCATTTTCAAGTCGACTACCAATTGCCGATTATTGACTGCCGATTGTTGACTGCCGACTGATTAGTAACAATACATTTAGTTTCCATTTTTAATAACAAATGCTCCCTTCGGGTTTATCTTTGAAACATACAGGTCGAAATCAACATCAATATTTCTGTAGATTTCACGCATTATGTCATTCACAGCCATTGCCGTTTTTTTCCCTTTTGAGAATGCAAAAACAGATGGACCTGAACCGGCAATGCCACATCCCAGAGCGCCTGCACTGATCGATGCTTCCTTAATCTTACCAAACACAGGGATTAATATCGAGCGTGTGGGTTCAATAATAACATCATTCATTGAACGTCCTATCAGATCGTAATCAGACAAATTGATCCCGGTTATTAATCCGGCTACATTACCCCATTGTTTTATGGCCAGTTCCAGGGATATCTGCTTCTTAAGGATCTTTCTGGAATCTTCAGTATTAACCTGGATATGTGGATGAACCAGAGTGCAAAACAAATCCGCCGGAGAATCGAGTTGTATTATGTCCAGCGGGTCATAACTTCGAATTAGTATGAAATTCCCTACTAAAGAAGGGGCGACATTATCGGCATGGGGTATTCCTGATGCAAGCTTTTCCCCTTCCATGGCATATTTTACCAATTCTTTGGTTTTTAAAGGCTTTCCTGCAAGTTCGTTTACCGCGAATGCAGCAGCAGCAGCGCTCGCCGCACTGGAACCGATTCCGCTTCCCGGTTTTATACCCTTTTCTATTTCAATTTCAAATCCAAAACCGATTCCCATATCCTGCACAAATTTTTGAATTACCACTCCTGCAACATTTTTTGACGTTTCATAGGGCAGATCAAAACCTTCAATTTTTGTTATCCTTATTTGTTTCTCTTTCACTACTTTCAATGTTAATACATCACCAACATTTTCCAGGGGAAATCCAAGAATATCAAAGCCGCAGGTTACATTTGCTACTGTTGCCGGAGCAAAAACCTTTACAATATCATTATTTTTCATGTGTTTAAATTTGAATTAGAAATCCACCTTCTTTGATGCTAGTTATGTTCTTTTTTTGTTATACATGATAATAATTATTGGAATGTTGGAATATTGGAATGTTGGAATTGGATCCTGTCCGAGTCTTTGAAAGTAACAATTTTTCCTCCCGAAAGCTTTCTGTATTCCATTTTTCCATTTTTCCATTTTTCCATCATTCCTTAATCACTATTAATAAAGCGCCCAATAGGTGCAATTCAAAGCCAAATTCTTAAAGTGTGTATCTTTACTTTACATGTTTTAGTTCAGTTCACAGGAGGTTACTGAACACTGATTCTCATAATATCCGCAAAAACTCCTGAAGCTGTAACTTCAGCTCCGGCGCCTGCACCCTTAATTACCAGAGGTTGTTTTTTATACCGGTCAGTATATATTACAATAATATTATCTTTCCCGTCGAGGTTATAAAAGGGGTGATCAGGTCCAATGCCTGATAAACCCACAAAGCCTTTCCCTGGTTCCCATTCTGCAATAAACCGTAGTTTTTCATTTTTCAACAAGGCTTTTTTTCTAAGGCTTTCAAAATATTCATTCTGATCGGCCAGTTTTGAATAGAACTCTTCGTTGGTTCTTGATTTCAGACAAACTACAGGCAGGAAAGGTTCACATTTTATATCATCTAATTCCATTTGTGAACCGCATTCCCGTGCAAGTATGAGCAACTTCCTCCTAACATCTGTTCCGCTCAGGTCTATTTTCGGATCAGGCTCGGTATAGCCTTTTTTATGAGCAATTTTCACCACCTCTGAAAAAGATATATTTTCGTTAAATGAATTGAAAATATAATTCAGGCTTCCCGATAAAACTGCCTGTAATTTTAATATTCTGTCACCGCTATCGATAAGATCATGGATGGTTTTGATAATTGGGAGACCGGCACCTACGTTTGTTTCATAAAGAAACTTAATGTTTTTCTTTCGGGCAGTTTCCTGTAGCAGCTTATAATATTCAAACTCTGAGGATGATGCAATTTTATTGGAGGTAACCACTGAAATGCTTGCTTCCAGGAATCCCTGATAAAGCTTTGTGATCCTGTCATCAGCCGTTTCATCAATAAAAATACTATTCCTGAGATTAAGCTTCCTGGCTTTATTCAGGAATTTTGCGGGATCAGTCTTCATTCCGTTATTATTCAGCTCTTTATTCCAGCTCCCGGTATCGATGCCGGCTTCATCAAAATACATTTTTTTACTGTTGGCAATTCCGATAAGTTTCAGTTCTATAGTATGTTTCTTTTTTAGATATTCACTTTGTTCGTGTATTTGATTCAACAGGGCCGAACCAACATTACCGGTGCCTATCAGAAAAAGATGCATCCGTTTTGTTTCTGACAAAAAGAAACTTTCATGTAATGTATTAAGGGCTTTTTTCAGATCATCACGCTTGATAACCATAGAGATATTTCTTTCACTTGAACCCTGGGCTATTGACCGGATGTTTACACCGTTTTTACCAAGACTGTTAAATGCTTTGCCGGCTAATCCGATACTTTTTTTCATTTTATCACCAACAATGGCAACAATCGAAAGGTTTTTTTCAATCTCTAATTCATTCACCTTCCCAATTTGTATCTCAATTGAGAACTCATTTGAAATGGCTTCTGAAGCAATTTCAATATCTGTTTGATTAAAACCGATAGTTATAGAATGCTCGGAAGATGCCTGGGTGATGAAAATAATATTGACCATTTTGCCGGCAAGGGCGCCGAATAACCGCATAGATATCCCCGGAACCCCGACCATCCCACTTCCTGAAACTGTAATAAGTGCGATATTTTCAATACTTGACAATCCTTTTACATTTGTTCCGTTTTTTGCTTTTTCCGAACATATTTTTGTCCCGGGTTTGTCGGGGGCGAAGGCATTTCTGATATAGATTGGAATTCCTTTTTCAATTACAGTATGAAGTGTGGGAGGATAAATCACTTTAGCTCCGAAATGGGCGAGTTCCATTGCCTCATCATATGAGAGTGATTTGATGGGCAGGGCATTTTTTACAATTGAAGGATCTGCTGTCATTATGCCATCAACATTTGTCCATTTATCAAGGCTTAAGGCATTTACAGCAGTTGCAATTATTGCTGCAGTATAATCAGAACCTTCACGACCGAGAGTTGTTGCCTGACCTGAAGCAGCAGACGCGATAAAACCGGGAATCACAACAATTCTATTTACTCCGCTAAATCTTTCCCTGATTTTATTTAATGATAACTCTAAATTCAAATTAGCACTGCCGAAATTTTCATCAGTTATTATAACTTCCCTGGCATCGACATACATTGCATCTGATTCATCTTTTTTTAAGAAGCTATAAATTATACAGGCTGAAAGTAATTCACCATATTGAATAAGAGCATCTTTTGTTTTAGGAGAGAATTCTTCAATAAAAGAAATACCGGTACATAAATCTTCAACTTCGTTAATCATGACTTTCACCTCTGCTTTGACCGGGCTTTGATCAGTAACCGGAAAAAGTTCATCAATAACAGTAAGATGGAGAGATTCAATTGCATTTATAGCCTTCTGGTAACCAGCACTTTTGTTAACAGCTAAATTTCCGCATTGTTCCAGCTGATCAGTAATCCCCTGAAATGCTGAAACTACAATTATAAGTTTTTCTTTTCCCGGGTAATTATTAATAATAGTACTAATATTTCTTATATCCTTTGCTGATCTGATACAGGAACCGCCGAATTTCAATACTTTCATTTTGTTATTAATTATTTTGTTATATATAATAGTGTTAAGGATATGATTTTTTGTAACTACTCAGCGCCTTAAGTTTGGTTTTTATAAAGTGCCTAAAGTACTTAGAGCGCCTAAAATGCCTAAAGTTTTAACTTCTTTCCAATCCACTTGCTTCACTTTCGCATATTTTAATTTTATTTGCAAAATCGGCTTTACTCCTTGACCGGTTTGCTTCCCTATAGTTTGTTCCTATACTTGTTCCTGATTTCTAATTGCTTACTAAATTCTTTATTATTCATTTTTAATAACTTCAGGCACTCTTAACTTTAGTTCACTTAAAGTACTGATCAGTTACGATTTTTTTTATAAGAATATGCCACAGGACAGATGATATGTTAAAATATAACCCCCTAAGGGGTACCTGTAAATGTGGACGAGAACAGGTGGGAGCATGCAGAATGAATGAAATCATCAAATCCTGAAGAAGCCGGAAAGAACCATTGTATGAAAACAGTGTTCTGCATTTTAAATTTGAATTTGAAGGAATAAAGATAGGAATAATATTATAACTGAACCCAAAAAACCGGAAATCAATAAAATTTATGTATACACTTTAGATAATAAATATAAACCAAATTGGTTTACACAAACATTTATGCAAGGCTGAGAAAATAAATTTGCAGGTATTAAAAAAACTTCTTATCTTTGCTTCCACATATTATTTAATAAATGAGTTTAATTCAATTACATCATCATCATTCTCATGCTTGTGCTCAGACGAGAATGAAATGATATGTGTAAACTAAAAATATTTCATAAACCCGTTTGAGTAAATCAGACGGGTTTTTTGTTTAACATTCCCTAAGGTTTACTCAGACATAAAAAATAAAAAATGAGTGAACTGAAAATTGCCATTCAAAAAAGCGGAAGGTTAAACCAGGATTCTCTTAAACTGTTAAAAGATTGCGGTATAGCAATCAACAACGGAGAAGATCAGTTAAAAGTTACGGTTCTCAATTTTCCTTTGGAGATTCTATATTTAAAAAATTCAGACATACCTCAATATCTGGAAGATGGTGTAATTGATATTGCTATTCTTGGGGAGAACCTGTTAATTGAAAAGCAAAAAAATGTAGCCATTGTTGAAAAGCTGGGTTTTGCAAAATGCAGAGTATCCCTGGCTGTTCCTAAGGAAATAGAAAATAATTCTCTCTCTTATTTTGAAGGTAAAAAAATTGCAACCTCTTACCCGAATACGTTAAATTCTTTTTTAGCTCAAAATAATATAAACGCGGAGGTACATATCATATCCGGTTCTGTTGAAATCGCTCCAAATATTGGTCTTGCTGATGGTATTTGTGATATTGTAAGTTCGGGAAGTACATTATTTAAAAATGGATTAATAGAAACGCAAGTCATCTTAAAATCGGAAGCTGTTCTGGCTAAATCATTAAAGTTAGATAATGCAAAAGAACAAATCCTGAACCGGCTTTTATTTAGGATACAAGCTGTATTAAGAGCAAAAAATACCAAATACATTTTATTGAATGTCCCCGATTCAAAAATAAAAGAAGTAAGTAGTATACTTCCCGTTTTGAAAAGTCCAACCATACTTCCACTGGCAGAAAAAGGATGGAGCTCATTACACTCTGTAATTGATGAAGAAAAATTCTGGAATGTAATTGATGAATTAAAAAATGCAGGAGCAGAAGGAATATTAATTATCCCGATCGATAAAATAGTTTTATAATGAATATATATAAGTATCCCAAAACAGAAGAATGGCATGAGTTGTCTATACGCCCTGTAATAGAAAAGAAAACCTTAGATAACCTTGTTAAAAACATTTTGAATGAAGTAAGAATCAACAAAGATCTGGCTTTATATCAATATGCAGAAAAATTCGACTCTGCAAGACTGAAACAAATTGCAGTTACCGGTACGGAAATTACTGTGGCTCAGAATTTAGTAGCCGATGACTTAAAAGCAGCTATCCAGTTAGCTAAGCAAAACATCGAAAAGTTTCATGAATCACAAAAAAAAGAGGAACAAATAATTGAAACGGCCCCAGGTGTAAAATGTTGGCGGAAAAGTGTTGGGATTGAAAAAGTAGGACTGTACGTTCCCGGAGGTTTAGCTCCGCTTTTTTCAACTATTTTAATGTTAGGTATCCCTGCAAAATTGGCTGGGTGTAAAGAAATTGTTTTATGTACACCTCCTGATCAAAAAGGTGAAATAAATCCTGTTATTTTATTTACTGCAAACCTGGTAGGTGTTACAAAAATTTATAAAGCTGGCGGAGCACAGGCTATTGCAGCAATGGCTTATGGAACAGAAACCATTCCACAGGTTTATAAAATATTTGGCCCGGGAAATCAATTTGTAACCAAAGCAAAAGAATTGGTGCAACAAGATGGTATTGCCATCGATATGCCTGCAGGTCCCAGCGAAGTATTAATTATTGCCGATAAAACGGGCAAGCCTGAATTTATTGCTGCCGATTTACTCTCCCAGGCCGAACACGGAACCGATAGTCAGGTTATTCTTTTATCTGACAATGAATCGGTTATTAATCAATCACTTATTGAGTTAGAAAAACAATTGATGCAATTACCCGGAAAAGATATTGCTTCTAAAACTTTAAAAAATAGTCGTGCAATTTTATTTAAAACTATAGATAAATGCATTGAATTCAGCAACATGTATGCTCCGGAACACTTGATTATTGCTTCTGAAAATAATTCAGATTATCCTGAAAAAATAATTAATGCAGGCTCTGTATTTCTTGGAAATTACAGTTGTGAAAGTGCCGGAGATTACGCCAGCGGTACTAATCACACCTTACCAACCAATGGCTATGCGAAAAGCTATAGTGGTGTTTCTCTTGATAGTTTTGTTCGTAAAATCACTTTTCAAAAACTGAATGAAGAAGGTTTAATTAACATAGGCCCGGCAATTGAATTAATGGCCGAATCCGAAAAATTATTTGCACATAAAAATGCCGTAACCATCAGGCTAAAATCGATGAATAATGTTTAACCTTAAAGATATAGTAAGACCAAACATTCTATCATTAAATCCATACTCCAGTGCGAGGGATGAATTTGATGGAAAATCCGGTATCTTTTTAGATGCCAATGAAAATCCTTATGGGAAATTAAACCGTTATCCTGATCCTTATCAAAAAGAGTTAAAACAAAAACTGGCTGACCTGAAAAAAGTTTCAACAGAGAATATCTTTATTGGAAATGGCAGCGATGAAATTATTGATTTAACATTTAGGATATTTTGCAATCCGGGAAAAGATAAAGCATTAACTTTCTCACCAACTTACGGCATGTACGATGTTTCTGCAGCTATCAATGATATCGAAATAATTAAAGTTCCTTTAACAGAAGATTTTCAAATAAATGTTCAATCAGTTGAAAATTACCTGACAGACAGCAAGTTAAAATTAATCTTTATTTGTTCGCCTAACAACCCTACGGGGAATTCCATTAACAAAAAGGACATCGTGCATGTGCTCGATAATTTCAAAGGAATAGTAATAATCGATGAAGCTTATATTGATTTTAGTCCTTTAGAATCCTGGATTAATACACTTACAAAGTATCCAAATCTTATTATTAGTCAAACTTTTAGTAAAGCATGGGGATCGGCAGCAGCCAGAGTGGGAATTGCCTATACCGGCAAGGAGGTAGTTCAACTGTTTAACAGCGTAAAACCACCATACAATGTAAGTGAACTCAATCAAAAAGCAGCTATTAATACATTGTCTGATTTGGTAGAATTCAAACGGAATCTGGAAATTATTCTAAATGAAAAAGAAAAATTATCAAAGTCATTAACCCAAATAAAACAGGTGATAAAAGTATATCCGTCAGACGCTAACTTTCTTTTGGCAGAAGTAATAAATGCCAATAAAATGTATCAGGATTTAATAGATCAAAGAATAATTACACGAAACAGAAACAATATAATTAACAATTGTATTCGTATTTCTGTAGGAACACCTTACGAAAACAATCAGTTATTAGAAGCTCTTAAAAATATTAAAGCATGAAAAAAGTACTTTTTATAGACAGAGATGGAACTTTGGTAGTAGAACCTCCTGTTGATCATCAATTGGATAATTTGGAAAAGCTGGAATTTTATCCGGGAGTTTTTCAATCGTTATCCAAAATAGCACGAGAATTAGATTTTGAATTGGTAATGGTAACCAATCAGGATGGATTAGGAACTAATTCATTTCCGGAGGAAACTTTCTGGCCGGCACAAAACAAAATAATTCAAGCATTTAAAAATGAAGGTGTCGGATTTTCAGAAATATTAATCGATAAAAGCTTTCCCGAAGATAATGCACCCACCCGAAAACCGGGAACAGGATTATTCACCAAATATATTCACGGACAATACGATTTGGCAAATTCATATGTTATTGGAGATAGATTAACCGATATGGAATTAGCAAAAAACTTAGGCTGTAAGGGTATATTTATAGACGATAAAGCTATTAGCGACGAATCATTAGTCGCTAAGAATTGGGAGGAAATCTATCAATATTTAAAGGCGAAACCCAGGAAAGCTACTGTTACCCGAAAAACCAACGAAACCAATATAACTATTGAATTGAATTTAGATGGTTCGGGTAAAAGCGCCATTACTACCGGGTTAGGTTTTTTTGACCACATGATGGAGCAAATTGCCAGGCATGGTAATATTGATTTAACTGTAAAAGTAAATGGTGATTTGGAAACAGATAAACACCACACCATAGAAGATGTCGCCATAACACTTGGCGAAGTATTTTTACAAGCTTTAGGCAATAAAAAGGGTATTGGACGGTATGGATTTTTATTACCTATGGACGATTGTTTAGCTCAGGTTGCCATCGATTTTGGGGGAAGGCCATGGTTGGTTTGGAATGCTCAATTCAAAAGAGAAATGATCGGTAAAATGCCTACGGAAATGTTCATGCATTTCTTTAAATCGTTTAGCGATGCTGCGAAATGCAATCTGAATATTAAAGCAGAAGGTGACAATGAACACCACAAAATCGAATCCATTTATAAAGCTTTTGCTAAAGCTATAAATATGGCAATAACTAAAACCAATAATTATTCAATTCCCAGCACTAAAGGAAGTTTATGATCGCTATAATAAAATACAATGCAGGTAATATAAGTTCTGTACAAAATGCCCTGGCCCGTTTAGGGTACGAAAGTGTAATTACTGATAATGAAAATGAAATTTTAAGCGCTGAGAAAGTTATCTTCCCCGGTGTTGGTGAAGCCAGTTCGGCTATGAAATATTTAACTGAAAGAGAATTAGACAAAGTGATTCTTTCTGTAAAAAAGCCAATGCTGGGTATTTGTCTGGGACTGCAATTGATGTGTGAATCAAGTGAAGAAGGAAATACTAAATGTCTGAGTATTTTTAATGCGTCGGTCAAAAAGTTTCCGGCAACTAAAAAAGTACCACACATGGGATGGAACAATTTTTCTGACGTCAAAGGAAGTTTGTTTGAGGGCATTAACCTGAACAACGATGTATACTATATACACAGTTATTATGCAGAAATATGTCAGCAAACAATAGCTATCTGCAACTACATCCAACCATTTAGTGCGGCTATGCAAAAAAACAATTTTTATGCTACCCAATTTCACCCTGAGAAATCGGCTGAAATTGGAGCACAACTACTTAAAAACTTTTTAGCATTATGAGAATAATACCTGCAATAGATATAATAGACGGTAAATGCGTTAGGCTTACCAAAGGTAATTACGACACAAAAAAAGTGTACGATGAAAATCCTCTAAAAGTTGCAAAAGCATTTGAAGATAATGGAATTCAGTATTTACATCTGGTTGATTTAGATGGTGCAAAATCTAAACACGTTGTTAATTATAAAACACTTGAATTAATTGCCTCTAAAACCAGTTTAAAAGTGGATTTTGGTGGTGGATTAAGATCAGATAATGATTTGAGAATTGCCTTTGAATGTGGTGCTATTCAGATTACAGGCGGAAGTATAGCTGCTAACAACCCTGAACTGTTTTTAACCTGGTTAGCAAAATATGGTAGCGAAAAAATCATTTTAGGAGCCGACTGTAATAACAGGAAAATATCTACCGATGGCTGGCTTGAAAGTTCTGAACTGGATGTCATTGATTTTATAAAGGATTATGAACAAAAAGGGGTCATTCAGGTTATTTGTACAGACATTGCTAAAGACGGCATGCTCCAGGGTGCTTCTTATGAACTGTACGTAGAAATTATCGCTAATACCAAAATAAATTTAATTGCCAGCGGAGGGGTTTCATCTATAAAAGATTTAGATCAACTTAAAAATATTGGCTGTAAAGGAGCTATTGTTGGCAAAGCCATTTATGAAGGAAAAATCACCTTAAAAGAATTACAACAATTATGCTAAAAAAGAGAATTATACCATGCCTGGATATTAAAGATGGACGTACCGTAAAAGGTATTAATTTTGTTGACATTAAAGATGCGGGCGATCCTATAGAACTCGCGAAAAGATACGTAGAACAGGGAGCCGATGAATTGGTTTTTTTAGATATCACAGCAACAATTGAGAACAGAGAAACTTTAATTGAACTTGTAAAAAAAATTGCTTTAGAAATTAACATTCCTTTTACTGTCGGAGGAGGAATTAATTCTATAGATGATGTATCTAAAATCATAAAAGCCGGAGCAGATAAAGTAAGTATCAATTCTTCTGCTGTTAAAACCCCTCGATTAATTACAGAAATCGCCAGTCGGTTTGGAAATCAATGTGTAGTGGTTGCCATCGACACCAAATTTGAAAATGGAGAATGGAAAGTATTTGTCCATGGGGGGAGAACTCCTACTCCATTAAAAACAATAGATTGGGCAAAACAGGCAGAAACATTAGGAGCCGGTGAATTACTTCTCACTTCAATGAATAATGATGGAACAAAAACCGGTTTTGCAATTGATATTACAAATAAGGTGAGTAAATCCGTTAATATTCCGGTAATTGCCTCAGGCGGCGCTGGAAAAATGCATCATTTTATGGAACTCTTTGAAAATACAGAGGCTAATGCAGCGTTGGCAGCAAGTATTTTTCATTATGGAGAAATACCTATACCAAAACTCAAACAATATTTACAAAACGAAAAAATTTCAATAAGATGCAAATAGATTTCACAAAAGAAAACGGATTAGTACCCGTAATCATTCAAAATAACAATACTTTACAGGTACTCATGTTAGGCTACATGAATAAAGAGGCTTACGAAAAGACAAAAAATGAAAGAAAAGTAACTTTCTTTAGCCGTAGTAAAAACAGGTTGTGGACAAAAGGAGAAGCCTCCGGCAACTATTTATTTGTAAAAGACATACAAATAGATTGCGATAATGACACAATTTTAATCAAAGCAGATCCTAAAGGAGCAACATGTCACACAGGTACAACCTCATGCTTTAATGAAGAAACCTCAAAAGGGTTTTTATACCAATTAGAGAAAACTATTAGTGACAGAATAGATAATGATCTGGAGAATTCATACACCAACAAACTATACAAAAAAGGAATTAACAAAGTAGCCCAAAAAGTAGGTGAAGAAGCTATAGAGTTAGTCATTGAAGCCAAAGACAATGATGCTGATTTATTTAAAAACGAAGCTGCTGATTTGATGTACCATTACTTGATTTTATTGAAGGCAAAGGGCTTTGAATTGATGGATATTGAAGAGGTTTTAAAGGAGCGATCAAAAACGCCCTGCAGATATGAGTAGGCGTCTGATCATGCTGAAGCGTGACCATGTGCTTTACTCCCGTATATGTGACAGTGTTGTGAACCGCCAAGCCCACTGCTATAATTGCAGGAGCAATTGCATTACATGATTTCAGCGTTCAATCCCGACTTAAATACTAATAAAGACAATCAACATTTTTAACAAATTTTTTCTATTTTTGTAAACAAAAAAATAATTTATGGGAAGAGCGCAAGAAACATTCAACAAAAAGGGAGTAAGAAACAAAAAAGAGAAAAAGAGAAAAGAAAAAGAGGCGAAGAGGCTGGCAAGAAAAGAAAGTGAAAAAAAAGGCAGCCTGGAAGATATGATTGCTTATGTTGATGAAAAGGGAATGATAACTTCCACTCCTCCTGATCCCAACAAAAAGAAAAATATTAAAGCAGAAAATATCGAAATCAGCATACCTAAACACGATTCTGTTGAAATAACAGACACTATAAGAAAGGGAATAGTAACCTTTTTTAACGAAAAGAAAGGTTTTGGATTTATTAAGGACTCGGAAACAAAGGAAAGTGTTTTCGTACACGTAAACAATTTACTTGAAGAAATAAACGAGAATAATGTAGTTACCTTTGAAATAGAAATGGGGCAAAAAGGACCTGTTGCAACGAAAGTAAAACTTTTTAAATAGAGAAGACTGTATAGCCAGGTCTCAATAGCAGACTTCCTTTTTTCGAACAATTTGAAATTAGAAAATATGAATAAAACACTTATGAATAAGATGAAATTTATATTGGTAATTCACTTATTATTACTAATTTCTTGTCAACCCCGGCCCAGAGAAGCTCAAATTACAGAATTTACCGCTTTTAGATTTGAAGAACAAGACATAGCTCAAATCCAACAGGGTTATAAGGATGGTAGTTATACCATTAAAGAGCTTGTACAAACTTATTTGGACAGAATTGAGGAAATAGATAAAAACGGACCCCGGCTTAACTCTATAATTCAAATAAATCCTGATGCCCTTCAAATTGCAGAAGACCTGGATAAAGAGATGAGAGCTGGAAATATAAGAGGACCGATGCATGGAATTCCTGTGGTATTGAAGGACAACATTGATACCCGCGACAATATGACAACAACTGCCGGATCAAGGGCATTAATGGGGTCTCACCCGTTAAAGGACAGCTTTGTTGCCAGACAATTAAAAGATGCCGGAGCAATAATTATTGCAAAAGCCAATTTAAGTGAGTGGGCAAATTTTCGTGGTGAATTATCTTCAAGTGGCTGGAGTGGAGTAGGTGGCCAAACCAAAAATCCTTATATACTAAGCAGAAACCCATGCGGTTCAAGTTCAGGATCGGCAGTAGCTATATCTGCTAATCTTACTATGATAGCGATAGGTACAGAAACGAACGGGTCAATAGTTTGCCCTTCAAATAACAATGGAATTGTAGGAATCAAACCTACAGTGGGACTTGTAAGCCGTTCCGGAGTTATCCCAATCTCTGATACACAGGACACACCAGGACCTATGGCACGGACAGTAAGAGACGCAGCTATTTGTTTAGGAGTCTTAGTTGGTGTAGACTCAACTGATAATAAAACATTGGCAAGTAAAGGGAAATATTATAGCGATTATACCCGGTTTTTAAAAGAAGACGGATTAAAGGGCAAGAAAATAGGGCTTTATACAAAACCCTTTGGCAAAAATTATAAGGTTGATAAGCTGATGAACGAAGCAATAGAATATCTTAAGAGTCAGGGAGTAGAAATAGTTGAAATTGATGAAATATCAAAAGAGAATGTTGGCAATTTATCCTTCGAAATAATGCTATATGAATACAAAGACGGATTAAATAAATACTTCAATTCCCTGGGCTCTGATGTGCCTGTCAAAAACCTTGAAGATTTGATTGAATTTAATTTATTGGATTCGGTTGAATTAAAATATTTTAATCAGAAGTATTTGGAAATGGCCCAGGAAAAAGGGGATTTAACATCGGCAGTATACAAAGAAGCATTGGCGAATATGTTAAATGCCTGCAGGGAAGAAGGAATAGATAGAGTAATGAATGAACACAATCTGGATGCTATAATAGCTCCAACAGGGGGGCCTGCCTGGAAAACCGATTTGATAAATGGTGATAGTTTCCAACTGGGCAGTTCATCTCCTGCAGCCCGGGCCGGATATCCGAATATTACAGTACCTATGGGCTATATTGATGAGTTACCTGTTGGAATATCTTTTTTCGGAAGGGCCTGGAGTGAACCAATTTTACTGGAAATAGCTTATGCATATGAATTCGGCACTAAACATCGCAAAGCTCCTAAGTTTCTGACTTCAGATTAAGTCCAACTTGATTAGAATAAAATAGCCAAAGGAATGAAAACCAACAACCAACAAAAAATAAATACCATTAAAACAGGTGTTTATTAAAACCGATATCTGAAATTTTGGAGACTTTTTTAAAATAAGTTTATTATGCCTGATACATTTGCCGTAATTATAATTTTTATTATCCTTTCTACAGTTGTTGCTGCTTTTGTCAGAAGAAGAAGCAGGGATAAATGCCTGAAGGATTTTTTGCATGACCTGGTAACCCTGGAAAAAACAACCGGTAAGATAATTTACTTATCCAACCAACCACAAAGATGAAAACGGAGACGATGAGACGAGTTATATTTTATATAAATACGAGTATTCCAATATTCAGACATTAATTCGCTTCCACGACGAATTAACTGAAGGCGCTAAAAAAGAAAGGGAGAAAGAATTAAAAAGAACCTATCATCCCAGAGCCTTAAGAAAGCTTAAAAGAAAAATACAAAATGTCTTCAAAACGGTAAAAGATTCGGTGATGGAGGTGGTGAATATGTTTATCAGTCAGGCTAAAAAAACCACTCCCGCCGGGGCTATACTAACTTCTCAGGATAAACATATCTACTCAGATACAAAAAGAATTGATGAGTTCTGTGGGAACTTCTTTCGAGCCTCTGTTAGAAAGATATATTGGTCATAGAGTGGTGCTTGAGTTGATCAAAGGTGAGAAAATATTTAAATATCATGGTGTGCTAAAGGATTATACAGCGGAGTTTATAGAAATCATGGGCATCGATTACATAGTAAAAGAAGGCCAACCAGCCAGGAAGGCAGATCTTGTGGTGTCCCGGAAATACGGTGTCATCCGGCATCTCGGAGAATAGATTCGGAATATAGTTTCAATTTATAAAGTGAAAAAAGCCGCCTCAGTTTTTTTTAAAGGCGGCTTTCTTCTTTAACCTAATAGATTGCAACGATATATTACCGTTGTCTCAGAGATTAATTAGGCGGTTTCTCAAGTTCGTAGATCGATTGTACCTGAGCTGCAGATAATACAGTATTATATATTCTGACCTCATCCATGGCCCCATGGAAATAACCTCCCCAGGCCAGTGGGATAATATTGTCGGTATCGTAGTTGTCTGCAGTTTCTGCATATACATCTGTACCCTGACCAAATACCAGATCGTTACCGGAATTAGTTTTAGCAGTACCGGGAGTGTCTTCCCATACTTTTGTTTTGGTTCCATTGATGTAGAAGGTCATATTACCTCCACCAAAGGTAACTGCCAGGTGATACCATTTAAGGGTATCCAATGTAGGATCGGTGTCTCTGTCATAAATAGCATCTGCTGTAGCAATGGTAAAGAATGATTTGTTGGCAGATTGAAGCTGGAATTTATATCCAAGCCAGGAGTGCAGGCCGATAAAACGATTACCCTCACGAACTGTAGAAGCATTCACCCAAACTGTAATTGACATGGTCGCAGGATTCAGAGCTGTGTTGTAAGGAATTAACACATGAGCTCCTTTATCAAACATCAGAGCGCCTCCTGCATTACCATAACGGTCGGTAGTCCAGGTTGGAAGACCACCGCCCCAGGTTGCTGAGCCATCCTTGAGGGTCCCATCGAAACTACTCCCTGAAAAATCGCTAAGAGTTGTACCGCTACCATCGTCAAAGGTCCAGTGACCCATCAGGGCTGCCGCGGCAATAGCCTCAACGATATTCGAATTAAACGCACTTGTTGCTGCCTGAAGGGCAATTACGGTATTGTCAACCTGACTCTGAGTAGCATCAGCATTGTCATAAACTACCTGTGCAGCATCAATTACGGTCTGGAATACAGTTTTCGATCCGGGCAGAAATTGACCCTCTGCAGTACCTTCCGTAGCACTCGCAATAAGAGTGTTTGCGGCAGTAATTGCATCTTGAAGTGCAACTGTGTCAACTTCAACTTCGTCATCGTCCTTTTTACAGCTTACAAACAAAAAAGTTGAAAAAGCCATCAAAAGAATTACAGTAAATAATCCTAATTTAATTGTTTTCATAATTACAAGATTTAAATTAATAATTAATAATTAATGATTAATAGTTAATATTTGAATTAATATCCAGTTCACTTTGAGGTATAGGAAAATATCGGTCTGTTTCATAATTAAAGCTGGTATACCCAAGAGCATCTTCAGCTATAGCTTTTCCATAGCGCATCAAATCGAAAAAGCGATGAAATTCAAATCCAAGCTCAACTCTTCGTTCATGCATAATAGCCTGGTGTATAACGCTTTTAGAAGTTTCATCAACAGGTGGCAACAAGCCACCAGGAATTGTGCCGAAACCGGGAATATCTTCATCGAAGAGGTAGCTTTCCCTTGCTCTTTTCCGCACATCGTTCAGAGGGCTCAGCGCTTCTGACTGCCTGTTCAATTCATTTAGCGCTTCAGCTTTGATGAGCAATATCTCGCTGTACCGCATATAAGTATAGTTAAGTTCGCCATCTCCTTTGGTACCTTTACCGATCTCCTCCAGAGGCTGCAGATGTTTTTTCTGAATGAAACCCGTGGGTGACCAGGCAGGATTAAAGGTTTCACCATTTATCCAAAGCTGCCCTTCACGTCCAACTGTATAATCCAGTCGCGGATCGACCACTTCTCCCGGGCCTACCTCAAATTCATCGATAAAATTCTGCCGCGGTACGTTAAAAAAGTATCCATTCTCAACCTGCGGAGCCAACCATTGGTTCAGAATATTGCCTTGAAAAGGAGACTGGCCTGTCAAATGTTGAATTTCGAAAATTGATTCCTTATTGTTTTCGTAATCTACCATAAAATTTTGTTTGTAAACATCCAGTAGCCCATAAATATTTAGCGATTCCAGGGAATCAACATAAGCGAGTGCATCGGTATAATTCTCCCGGTAGAGATAAACTTTCGCCAGCAAGCCAAAGGCAGCTCCTTTAGAAACTCTGCCATAATTGGCAGGAGTGATATTGGCCGGCAGGTTATTTTTAGCAGACAATAAATCAGTTTCGATTTGCCCGTAAATGATCTCAACAGAAGAAACGGGAACATGCAGGTCATCGGAAGTTTTCACGGGCTCCGTTTTAAGAGGTATTTCACCGAAGATGTTCACCAGTTGGAAGTAATAATAGGCCCGCAAAAATTTAACTTCAGACAAATATTTCTTTTTCAAAGTCTCATCCATATCAATTCCCGGGATATTTGAAATGGCTTCATTGGTCCTTGAAATACCATTGTAATAATGTTCCCATATGGCCTCAACAAAACCATTATCGGCGGTGGTCTCAAAATTCTCAATAAAAGATATCTCACTCTGATCGCCCGGGATCCCGCCCTTTGTGGCATCATCGGAAGCTACATCGCCAAATACCCATATATTATTTTCAATTGAGGTGAATGCTAAAGGCTCATAGCATGCATTGGTGGCCAAAAGAGCATGCTCTGCAGTTTTAAAGAAGGTTGACGAGGAGTATTTGCCCTGAATATCTTCATCCAGAAAATCTGAACACCCCAGGGTAAAAACCAATCCGGATATGATGATCAATGATCTAAGTTTCATACTAATATTATTTAAAAGGTTAACTGTAAACCAATACTTATGCTAACTGCAGAAGGATAAGTGCCCCAGCCGATTCCGGCTGCCCTATCGCCCTCTGCAGTAGAATTGTCGCTCACGGTCATCTCAGGATCCAGACCGGGATATTTAGTGAAGGTCAGCAGGTTTTGCCCAATGACATAAACTCTTATTCTGTCTATGTATAACTTATTTGAAAGCTCCACCGGCACCGTATAACCAATTTGAAGATTTTTCAATCTTAAATATGATCCGTTCTCAAGGAATCTTGTAGAAGGTTTAGTATTGTTTGCCTTTGCTGCCCAGGAGGCTCTTGGCTGTGTATTACTTGTCCCTTCGCCGGTCCATCGTTCATCGTAATACCGATGAGTAACGGT
>JADFQJ010000032.1 GCA_022561875.1 Bacteroidota bacterium
TCACCTCATCCCCTCATCACCTCATATCCTCATCACCTTATCACCTCATTACTTCATCACTGCAACACATTAATCTACAACCCTCTCACCCTTCCGGGATTGTTCCTGATAAATTCTTTCCAGCTTTTTTTACCGGTATCTCCACCAGGCATTTGCTTCTGGAAAGAGTGACATACCGCTGCTGCCAGTCCATCGGATGCGTCCAGCCCATCAGGCATATCACTTATAACAAGGATATTACACAGGAGGTGAGCAACCTGTTCTTTTGAGGCACTACCGTTTCCGGTTATAGCCATTTTGATTTTTCGCGGGGCATATTCAAAAATTGGGAGCGACCTGTATAATGCTGCTGCCATGGCAACCCCCTGCGCTCTTCCCAGCTTAAGCATCGATTGAACATTTTTGCCGTAAAAAGTCGCTTCAATAGCTATCTCGTCAGGATGATACTCATCGATAAGAGCAAGGATCCGCTCAAAGATCTTTTTCAATTTACTGTAGTGATCACTGATAGCGGTAAGTTTAATTACCCCCATTGTTATAAGCCGTGCTTTATTGTTTTCTACAATAATTACACCATATCCGGTAATAGTTGTTCCGGGATCAATGCCTAGTATAATACGTTCTTTAATCAAAACAAGTAAGGTTGTATAATTAAATTGCCATTTTATACAGAAGGTCTTTGTAAGATACCTCTTTTTCCGTTGATTTCACTTTTCTGCCTTTGATGCCGGAAAAGCTTCCGTTTTTCAGATAATAGATCGCTTCCTTAAGATATGCCTCTTGCCGGTCGTCAAAATCACGGGTATAATCATCATCACAGAAAGCATCCGGTTGTATACCGTCATAATAATCGCTTTCATCATTGGAGTTGGCAATCCTGAAGGTTATTGGCAGAAATACATAATCCTGGTAGAGAAATACTCTCATTCCAACAGGTTTTCCATAGGTTACATCACCAATCGTAACTACATCAATATGTGGTTCAAGTCCGTTTATCAAAGCCTCACTTGCAGAAGCTGTCCCTCCGGTAGTTAGAATTATTACCCTGTTGAGATTAAGTGAATTTGCTTGTTGTTCGAAAAGTGCCGAACTGTTCTCATCACTTTTCTTGTTATTATAGATGTTTTTTGTAAATACCTCACCATTAGTGTTTTCGCCGGTAATGAGACTTGCCAGCAGCGTTCCTACATTTGTTAGTCCCCCGGGATTGTAACGCAGGTCAAGTATCATTTCTGTAGCACCGGTAGTACTAAAGTAGTTAAAGACCTCTGTAAATTCTTCGATTGATGGCTGCATGAACTCCTGGAATACCATATGTGCAGTTACAGTGCCATTTACATGAAGTGTATCATAATATAAAACGGAGTTTTTCTGTATTTCCTTTTTGGCAGTTGTTATTGAAACAGTGGAATCGGCGGGTGTAATAAATTCGATAGTGTTCTCATATCCAACTGTTTTGTCCCCGAATATTGTGGAACGATTTATTGTTGTGATCACTGTTCCGTTCACTTTGCTTATGATCCAGCCTCTACTGACTCCCTCATCAAAAAGAGGGGAATCTTCGAATATAAAAATGATCCTGGCATTTCCGTTATCATCAAAACCCCAGCTGAAACCATGTCCGATATATTTGCCTTCAAGCATCCGCGATTCAAACTCCTGCCATGATGTAATGTAGCTAAAAACATCTATTGGCAGGTGCCTCATAGCCTCAAGTAATTCTTCAGGTGTATCGTACTGTTCCTTATCAACGTCCGGCATTTCATCGTACCACAGGTACCAATCGTTCATTAGTTCATAAAATTCATCCCTTGCCTGGATCTCCGTAGACGGAAGAGGCTCATCTTTCTCACATCCGGCAATAAAAAGAAGCAGAGATCCTATAAATATCAGTTTGCGCATAAGAAAAGCGTTTGTTTTTTTTATTTTTTCAGTCGCAATTTTTGGACCAGAATTCCTGTTACTATCAGAACAAGACCGGTAACGGTTGTAATATATATATATTCTCCTAAAAAAATATATATAAAAACGAGAGATAAAAAGGGAGCCAGGTAAACATAAATACTGATCCGGTTAACCGATTCACTCATTCTGAGAGCTTTAAGCCAGAAAATAAAAGTAATACCCATCTCAAAACATCCTGTATAAATTGCCGCTGCCAGTCCTTTCAGTGGAGGCGCCTGTATATTCCCCGTGATAATATTGGTAAGGACAATAAAAAATGTGGCAAATAAAAAGCCAAGAAAAAGCTTTACTTCATCATCCCGTTCATCACGAACATTAATAATGAAAAACAGCGACCAGATAATAGAGCTTCCAAGGGCCAGTCCAACTCCAAAAGGATCGGAATTTCCGGGTTTCAGCAGATCACCCTGTGAGGAAATAAAAAATATTCCGATGAAACTGATAAAAAGAGCAACAAAACTGCGGGTTGAAACCTTCTGCTTTAATAAAGGAACAGACATAAAGACAAGTACAATAGGCCACACCATATTAAGTGGCTGGGCTACCTGGGCCGGCAGTAGTGAATAGGCCCTGAACAGGATAATGTAATAGAGGAAAGGGTTAAGAAGACCCATAAGGGATGATTTGAAGATATTGCCGGCTGTCTGGGCTTTTAAAAGATGAAGTTTTCCCTGAAAAGTGAGAATAAAGAAAAGAAGAATTAGAGAAGTGATGGAAGCATACATCAGTAGTTCCAGGAAATTGAGATACCTCAATGCCAGTTTGAAAGCTGTGGCAACGGTTGACCAGAAAAAAATTGCCAGCCCTGCATAAAGAAATGCTTTATTCCGGGTTTTCATGAATGTCCATCTAATGACTATCTATTGACTTCTTTTTCCTTCCGGCTTCCAGCTTCGAACTTCAAGCTGTTACGAGTTTCGTGTTACGGGTTACGGGTAATAATATCAAATCCGGTATATGGTCTTAGTATTTCAGGGATCATAATGCCCCCGGGAGTCTGGTTGTTCTCAAGCAGCGCTGCTAAAATCCTGGGTAGCGCCAGGGCACTGCCGTTCAGGGTATGGGCAATATTTGTTTTTTTCTCTCCCTTTTCTTTATACCTCAGTTTAAGACGGTTTGACTGGAAAGATTCGAAATTGGAAACGGAGCTGACCTCGAGCCATTTTTTCTGAGCTGCTGAAAATACCTCAAAGTCGTATGTAAGTGCTGATGTAAATGAAAGATCTCCTCCACACAGTCTCATGATACGGTATGGCAATCCCAGTTTTTGTACAAGTCCTTCAATATGCACGGTCATCTCTTCGAGAGTTTCGTACGATTTGCCTGGATGTTGTATTTGCACAATTTCAACCTTGTCAAACTGATGCAGGCGGTTAAGCCCTCTCACATCTTTGCCATATGATCCCGCTTCTCTTCTGAAACAAAGTGTATAAGCAATGTTTTTCACAGGCAGCTCTTCAGCATCCAGTATAACATTCCTGTACATATTGGTTACCGGCACTTCAGCAGTTGGTATCAGATACAGATTGTCTGTTTGTATATAATACATCTGACCGTCTTTATCGGGCAACTGGCCTGTACCGTAGCCTGAATCTTCATTGACAACAACAGGAGGCTGTACTTCAAGGTAACCGGCTTTTGTTCCTTCATCGAGGAAGAAGTTTATTAAGGCTCTTTGAAGTTTAGCGCCTTTCCCTTTATACACCGGAAAACCGGCGCCCGTGATCTTGTTGCCAAGTTCAAAATCAATAATATCATATTTAACTGCAAGTTCCCAATGGGGGAGTGCATCTCCCGGAAGTTCCGGGAACTCTCCGCCGGTTCTTATCTCTTCGTTATCTCCTTCACTGTTACCGGCAGGCACCGAACTATGAGGAATATTGGGGATCTGGATAAGCAGATCGTTCAGCTTGTTTTCAATTTCACCAACCTCTTTATCAAGTTTCTTAATTTCTTCTTTTAACTTTCCTGTCTTTTCTTTTGTCTGCTTGGCTTCGTCATTTTTTTTCTCCCGGAACAGATTTCCAATATCTGTTGAGAGTCTGTTTAACTCGGCTTTCTTTTTTTCAGTATCCTGCAGAATTCCTCTTCGTTTTTTATCCTGATCAATAACCTGACCAATTATCTCACTTCCATCAAAATTCCTGACCTTCAGCCGTTCTATTATTTCCCCGGCCTCTTTTTGTATACGTTTAATACTGAGCATATAGCAGACTTTTAGATTTTACTGACTTTATTGACAAACCCTAAGCAAATTCTTGAAATGAGAGTATAATTAGATGTAAAAATAAAAAAACTCCTGATTATTTACAGCAAGAGCGGTAAATTGATCAGGAGATATTTATAGAAATATTTCAGTTTCTTTATTGGGTCTCAGGTATTATAGACACGAAGGATTTGTTGTTTTTCTTTTTCCTGAAATGAACATGACCGTTAATAAGAGCGAACAAGGTATGGTCTTTCCCAATTCCCACATGTTCACCCGGATTGTGTATTGTTCCTCTTTGCCTTATGATTATATTACCTGCTTTGGCGTACTGACCTCCGTAGAGTTTCACACCCAGACGTTTACTTTCTGATTCTCTTCCGTTACGGGAACTTCCCATTCCTTTCTTGTGTGCCATATCTTTAAGCTTTTAAGAGTTGTCTGATAATTATTTTTTAGTTTTTTTTGGAGGAGTTGTCTTTTTATCTGCTGTGGTTTTTGTAACAGCTTTCTTTACTGTTTTGGTCCCGGTTTTAGTTTCAGCCTTTTTTGCAGCCGGTTTTTTAACTGTAGTGATTGCTGTTGCAGATTTGCCCGAAGCAATTTTCTCTTTGACCGGACTGCTTTTGGCAGCGGGTTTTTTGGTGCCTGCAGCTTTTGGTGCTGCTTTTTCAGCTTTTAGTGATGTTTTTTTTGTTTGTGGCGCTTTGGTTGTTTCCTTTTCCGAAACATTTTTTGTTGCACCCTTCCCGGTTATTGCTTCAATAAGCACATGTGAGAGGTAATCGCGATGTCCTTTAAGCACCTTGTATCCTTTTCTTCTTTTTTTCTTGAATACCTTTACTTTATCTCCTTTCAGATGTTTAAGGATTTTACCGGTAATCAGGGCGTCCTTAATAACCGGTTCACCTACCAGTACTTCATCATCATTGTCAATAAGTAATACCTTATCGAACTCAACCTTATCTCCTTCTTCACCATTAAGGCGGTGAACAAAGATCTTCTGGTCTGTCGTTACCTTGAACTGTTGGCCGGCAACATCTACTATTGCGTACATTCTTCTCTGTTTTACGGATTTGTACAAGAATCGGACTGCAAA
This sequence comes from Bacteroidota bacterium, assembly GCA_022561875.1. Classification (GTDB taxonomy): domain Bacteria; phylum Bacteroidota; class Bacteroidia; order Bacteroidales; family VadinHA17; genus JADFUQ01. Next base: position 5,271 of record JADFQJ010000032.1, read on the forward strand.
AATATAAAATTTAATCGAGATACAAATCTTTTAGGTTTATTAATTTTAACATTCTTTTTTTATCATTAAGAATCGTATAATGTTTAATTACTTATATATTTGTAATAAAACAGAAAGTTTTAAAAACCACGTTTTTTCCGGGAAGGTATGAAGCGTATAAAATTAAATGTATTAGGGATATCATATAGTCAGACTCAATCAGGGGCTTATGCTCTTATATTGACTGAGGAAGAAGGTGAGCGCCGGATCCCGATTATTATCGGTGGTTTTGAAGCACAGGCTATTGCTATTCAGCTTGAAGGACTGACGCCTCCCAGACCGCTGACCCATGATCTGTTCCATAATTTTGCTAATGCGTTTCATATCTCATTGCGTGAAGTTGAGATATATAGGCTCGAAGAGGGAGTTTTCTATGCCAAATTAATTTGCAGAAACGGTGGGAGGGAGATAACAATTGATGCCAGAACATCTGATGCTGTGGCCCTGGCTTTGAGATTTAAGTGTCCTATTTATACAAACGAAGAAATAATGACCAAGTCAGGTGTTGTATTGGATGCGGATAGTGAAATTGTTAAGGGAGATATTAAGAAAATCACAAAGCTGGAAAAAGATCAAAAGAGGTCAAAACCAGTTGCTGAACTGGAAAAACTGTCAAACGAAGAATTAAAGAAACTGCTTAACAAGTCAATAGAAAAAGAAAATTATGAAAAAGCTTCCATGATACGGGATGAATTAAAACGAAGAAAAAAAGAATAAAGCTGATTTAGATGAAAAAATATTTATTGGTTCTCCTGCCCCTGATATTTTTTATTACTTCAACTACCGGATCAGCAACCACACAAGATTCAATAAAAACAGAGCAAACAGAAAGTCAGCCGTTATCAGATTCTGTTATTGATGCTGTTGCATTACCATCTGCATCCGATTCCCCAGGGCTCCTTGATAAAACAGCAAATCAGGTGGTTCCGGTAAAACCGGCTTATGAATTTAACCTGCTTACCATACTGAGAGGGATGTTCGGATTATTGGTAATTATTGCGATAGCTTTTGCTTTCAGTACCAACCGTAAAGCGGTTTCATGGAGGGTAGTGGTTACGGGTCTTGTGATCCAGGTTGTTCTTGCAGCAGGTATACTCTATGTACCGGTGATACGTCTTGTTTTTGAATTTGTCGGTAAAATATTCGTAAAAATACTGGATTTTACCAAAACCGGAAGTGAATTTCTGTTCGGTGAATTTCTGGATATGGACAAATACGGAATGATCTTTGCATTTCAGATCCTTCCGACAATTATTTTCTTCTCGGCGCTTACCTCGGTATTGTTTTATTATGGTATAATTCAAAAGATTGTTTATGGTCTGGCATGGGTGATGACAAGAATAATGAAGTTGTCAGGAGCTGAAAGCCTCTCAGTTGCCGGGAATATCTTCCTGGGGCAGACTGAATCACCCCTGATGATCAAGGAATATCTGCCTAAAATGAACCGTTCGGAAATGTTGCTGGTAATGACCGGTGGAATGGCAACACTCGCGGGAGGAGTGTTGGCTGCATATATCGGATTCCTGGGAGGGAGTGATCCTGTTCAGCGGCTGATATTTGCAAAACATCTCCTTGCAGCTTCAGTGATGGCCGCACCCGGAGCAATTATAATTTCAAAAGTACTGGTTCCGCAAACTGAAGATGTTGGGAAAGAGGTTGAAATTTCAAGGGATAAGGTCGGAAGCAATGTCTTGGATGCGGTATCGAACGGAACTTCCCAGGGTCTCAGGCTTGCAGTGAATGTTGCCGCCATGTTGCTGGTTTTTCTTGCGTTTATTGCACTGTTCAATTTTGTAATGATGAAGGTCGGAGCCTGGACAAATTTGAATGAGATCATTGCTGAAAAGACTAATGGACAATTTGACGAATTATCGTTGCAATTTGTTCTGGGATATATATTCTCACCGGTGATGTGGCTGATCGGAGTGCCGGGGGAAGATATAATGCTTATGGGAAGACTGCTTGGAGAGAAGATAATTATGACAGAATTTGTAGGATATATCAGTCTGGCTGAGTTGAAATCCATTGGTGCTCTGAGTAATAAATCAATAATAATGGCTACTTACATGCTTTGCGGTTTTGCAAATTTTGCATCAATAGGGATACAAATTGGTGGTATTGGATCACTTGCCCCTAATCAGCGGGTTTTATTATCTAAATTTGGTATGCGAGCTCTTCTTGCAGGTACACTTGCATCATTATTGTCTGCTACAATTGTTGGAACCATACTAAGTTGATCTGAATAGAAATTGCTTATTATGAAACCAGCAACCACAATAATCGGTCATAAATCCACGGCTTTTATTCCCGAAATGTCAGAAGAAACTACTAATGTAATTGATAAGAAAAAGTTGAAAAATGGACCTCTATCTTAAAAACAAAACCATCCTTGTAACGGGCGGGAGCAAAGGCATTGGATTTGCCTGTGCAAAAATCCTGACTGAGGAAGGAGCCCAGGTATTGATCAGTTCCCGCTCCGAAGAAAATTTGAAATCAGCTGCAGGGGAGATAATGAAAATCACCGGCACAAATCCGGGTATATTCCCTGCCGATGTTTCAATAAATAAGAATATTCAGGATCTGAAAGTTTGGGTTATGGAAAACTATGGGAAACTGGATGGATTGGTGATAAATGCGGGAGGGCCTCCTTCAGGACCACCCCTTTCAATGAATGATGAAGAATGGGAAAATGCCTTCAAAACAAATTTTCTTTCAGGAGTAAGACTACCCCGTGAGTTTATACCTGTAATGCAAAAAAACAGGTTTGGGAGAATTGTTGCAATTACAAGTACAGGGATGAAACAACCATTGCCAAATCTTGTGCTTTCGAATGCCAACAGACTTGGACTTGCAGGTTACCTTAAGACAATATCGCTGGAAGTGGCTAAAGATAATATACTGGTTAATACAGTAATGCCCGGAGCAATTAATACAGAAAGACTGAGGAGTTTGATGAATAAAATGGCACAGGAAAAAGGCATAACTTACGAAGATATGAAAACAGACAGATTAAGTAAAATCCCCGTAGGCAGGATAGGTGAACCGGAAGAATTGGGAATATTCATAGCTTTTCTCCTCTCAGGCAGGAATACATATATGACCGGACAGACTATTGCCGTAGACGGAGGAATTATTTCAACAACACTCTGAAATTTTTAGATTATGGGAAAAAAGAAAATAGTTGTACTTGGTTCAGGGCTTGTAGGAAATGCTATTGCTATTGATTTAAGTAAAAAATTTGATGTTACGGCAGTTGATGTCAGGGAAGAACCTCTGCTAAAATTAAACCGGGAGCATGGTATAAAAATTAAACAGGCTGATCTGACCACAACAAAAAAAGTAGCTGAAGCAGTGAATGGTTTTGACCTTGTGATTGGCGCTGTTCCCGGATTTATGGGATATAATACAGTAAGGAATGTTATCCTTGCCGGGAAAGATATTGTAGATATCTCATTTTTTGCTGAGGATCCTTTTAAACTGGATAAGCTGGCGAACGAAAAAAAAGTTTCAGTGGTGATGGATGCAGGAGTTGCCCCGGGTATGAGTAATGTTATTTTAGGATATTACAATGCATCTGTTGAAGTTACCAGGTATGAGTGTCTTGTCGGAGGATTGCCGGTGATCAGGGAATGGCCATACGAATATAAAGCTGTTTTTTCACCTATTGATGTGATTGAAGAATATATACGTCCGGCACGCTATGTTAAAAATGGCGGCCTTATTGTTAGAGAAGCTCTGTCGGATACCGAACTGGTGCATTTTAATAAGGTTGGAACATTGGAATCCTGGAACTCAGATGGCCTGCGTACTCTTCTGAAAACAATGAAAATCCCTGATATGATAGAAAAGACCCTCAGGTACCCCGGTACAGTGGAATATTTAAGGGTGCTTCGTGAAAGCGGCTTCTTTTCTTACGAGGAAGTGGATGTTTTGGGTAAGAAGATACGCCCGGTTGATCTTACTGCCAGCCTGCTTTTCCCAAAATGGAAACTTAAACCCGGCGAAGAAGATTTTACGGTTATGCGGGTTACTATCGACGGAAAAAAAGGAGGTAAGTATTATACCTGGGTTTATGACCTGTACGACCGGTACAGCAAAGAAACAGTCACATTATCAATGGCAAGAACAACAGGATATACCTGTACGGCAATTGCAAACCTTATGATGGAAGGAAAATTCCGCAGAATTGGAATTAATCCACCGGAATATGTTGGTGAAGAGAAGGATAATTTTAAATATATTTTGGATTATCTCGAAAAGAGAGGTGTTCAGTATAATGTAAAAATTTTAAACAGATGAAACGATACAGTATAATAATAGTATTATTGCTTATTGTTTTCAACACACGGGCACAGGTTTCAGAAAGAACAATTGCTTTGGCAGGGAAATTTCATTACCTGCTCACCCATGAAAATTATACCGGAGCGGTAACTTATTTTGATTCCATTGTAGGAAACTTGTGTTCAACAAAAAAAATAAAATAGCAGGGTTTTTTTTGTAACTCGCACCCCGTAACTCGTAACACTTTGGAAGAATGTAAAATTTTAAATTTTAGTCATTCCAGGTATTTTCAATTTTAGGCGCTTTAGGCATTTCTTTTATTAGTCATTTCAAACTTTAGGCACTGAATAGTTACCAACAGCTTAATATTTGTTATTTTTAGTGCATAAAAATATTTATTGCCTGCTGATCGATAAGTGATGAATGATGTAATAATGAAGCTGTTATGAAACAATACCTGGATCTACTTGAACATGTGGTAAACAAAGGATCAGAAAAGCAAGACCGGACAGGAACAGGTACGCTTAGTGTATTCGGATATCAGATGCGTTTTAACCTGCAGGATGGTTTTCCTGTGCTGACCACGAAAAAACTACATCTGAAGTCAATAATTCATGAATTATTATGGTTTCTCGATGGAGATACCAATATTAAATACCTGAATGAACATGGTATAAATATATGGAATGAATGGGCTGATGAGAATGGTGATCTCGGGCATATTTACGGATATCAATGGAGATCGTGGCCGGCGCCAGGCGGAAAATCTGTTGACCAGATCAGTAATGTAATCAATTCGATAAGGGAAAACCCTGATTCAAGAAGACATATTATAAGTGCATGGAATGTTGGAGAACTGGACAAAATGGCCCTACCTCCATGTCATATCCTGTTTCAGTTTTATGTAAACGATGGCGGGTTATCATGCCAGCTTTACCAGCGAAGTGCGGATATTTTTCTGGGTGTGCCTTTTAATATTGCCTCTTATTCCTTGTTGACCATGATGATTGCACAATCAACAGGCTTGCAGCCCCGGGAATTTGTCCATACCCTGGGAGATGCGCATATTTACCTTAACCATATCGACCAGGTAAAGCTGCAACTGGCACGTGATCCGTTTCCTCTGCCGCAAATGAAACTGAACCCGGAAAGGAAAAATATTTTTAATTTTGAGTATGACGACTTTGAACTTGTTAACTATAAGTCACATCCTCATATTAAGGGAAAAATTTCAGTGTAGAATCAGTGATAAAGAAAAAAGATAAAAGAATAATGGAAAAATTAAAAAGCAGATGAAAAAACGTATCTCTATCATTGTTGCTGTAGCTGAAAATAACGCCATTGGAAGGGGGAATAAATTATTATGGCACATTCCGGAAGATTTGAAAAGATTCAAGCGATTGACAACCGGACATCATATAGTTATGGGAAAGAAAACTTATGAATCTCTCCCGGTAAAACCATTACCGAACAGGACAAATGTCGTAATATCTGATATCGGGAGTGAAATAATAAAGGGTTGTGAAATGGCTTATTCTATTGAGGAAGCTATTGAAAAGTGCCCGGATGGTGAAGAATCATTTATCATCGGTGGCGGTTCGGTATACCGCCAGTTTTTACCGTTTGCCGGCAAGTTATATATTACGAAAGTCCATCAGGCGTTTGATGCTGATACCTTTTTCCCTGAAATTAATGATAATGAATGGGAACTGATTGAAAAAGAAGATCAGGAATCTGACAGCAGGAATGATCTTGGTTTTTCATATCTCACCTATGTCAGGCGGAAATAAGTTTTTTAACAACCAGCAACCAATAACAAGCAACAATTTCCTAATCCTAAACTTCTAAACTTTTCATCACCTCATCACCTCATCACCTCATCACCTCATCACCTCATAACCTCATCACCGCCTCACTACTCCTAAACTATCCTTCACTCTCCGCTCTTCACCATGCAACATCTTTTTTCTAAAAAATATCTTTGTAAATTAAACCTTTTACTTTTTTTTTCGTCAAATAGGGTGATAACGAAGAACATTTTTTCATTAAAACTAATTATCATGAAAACAAAGAATTATTTGCATATGCTTTCCATCGTTTTAGTCGGGGCAATCCTGTTTCAGGCATGCGAGAAAGAAGATACTTCTACCCTGACAGATGATGAAATTACTGTTGCAGAGGATGATGCTCTGGCGGAAAACTTGTTTGATGAGATATTTGGTATAGCGCTTGCAGCAGAACAGCTTATTGATGGTCAGATATTTAGTGGAACATTAAAATCGGCAGTAGTATCTGACAGTTGCCCGAATGTTTCGGTTGATCATCCTGATTCAACCTATTGGCCTAAAGTAATTACCATTGAATCAATCAGGACACGCGAATGGGTTGAAGGGTCTGATAAATGGAATAGATGGGATGATGTATATTTTATCACCGGTGAAACCAGAACTATCGAGCTAAGATACCATCACAGGAGGCTGGTTGGATAGAATATGAAGAAGGAAAGAGAAAAAAGGCGGTTGCAAACCGTCTTTTTTTATGATGCTTTCAGTAATTTCATGTTTATTTTCTCAAGCTTTTGCCGGGCATAATTAGTTGTAATTCTGAGCCTTGAAGCACCATTCGATGGGAGTTCAAACATAGCATCAATCATGATAACCTCGCAGATTGAACGGAGTCCACGTGCTCCAAGCTTAAAATCGATAGATTTATCAACGATATACATCAGCGCTTTTTCATCGAAAGTAAGCTCAATCTTATCCATGCCAAGCAGTTTGATGTATTGTTTGATAATGGAATTTTTCGGTTCGGTAAGAATATTTCTCAGTGTAGTTTTATCGAGTGGATCAAGGTAGGTAAGGATAGGAAGGCGGCCGATTATTTCAGGAATCATACCGAAAGATTTCAGATCCTGGGGCGCAACATATTGCAGAAGGTTCTCTTTATCGATATAATCCCTGTCTTTTGCGGCACCGTATCCAACAATCTGTGTATTCAACCGGTGGGCAATTTTCTTCTCAATGCCGTCAAAAGCGCCACCACAGATGAAAAGAATATTTTGTGTGTTTATAGGAATCATTTTTTGTTCCGGATGCTTTCTTCCTCCCTGGGGCGGTACATTTACAATCGATCCTTCAAGAAGCTTGAGCAGGCCCTGCTGGACCCCTTCTCCGGAAACATCACGTGTAATTGAAGGATTATCGCTTTTCCGGGCAATTTTATCAATCTCGTCAATAAAGATGATCCCCTTCTCAGCAGCTTTTACATCATAATCGGCTACCTGCAACAAACGGGTAAGTAAACTTTCGATATCCTCTCCAACATATCCGGCTTCGGTTAGTACAGTTGCATCAACGATAGTAAAAGGAACATGCAACATCCGGGCAATAGTACGGGCAAGGAGGGTTTTACCTGTTCCTGTTTCACCAACAAGAATAATGTTTGATTTTTCTATTTCAATACCATCCTCATCATTCCGGGTTTGCATCAGTCTTTTATAATGGTTGTAAACGGCAACCGAGAGATATTTTTTAGCCCGTTCTTGTCCTATCACATACTGGTCAAGAAATTGTTTTATTTCCCGTGGTTTGAGAAGCTCGATCTGACTAACATCAAAATCACTTTTGCCTTTAGTCTCTTCCTGGATTATATTATGCGCCTGTTCGATACAATGATCACATATATGGCCTGAGATCCCTGCGATCAGTAAGTTTGTATCTTTCTTATCTCTTCCGCAAAATGAGCACTTATCCATAACCTGAATGTTATATTATGCCAATCTTATTTATTACAAATATACAAAAATGAATGAAAGTGATTTAATAATCACTTTTTCTTCTCTCTTGACAACACTTCGTCAATCATTCCATATTTTTTCGCCTCTTCAGAAGACATCCAGTAATCACGATCAGCATCCTTTTCAACTTTTTTAAAACTATTGCCTGTATGATCAGCAATTATATAATACAGAGCATCTCTGGCTTTAAGAATTTCACGGGCAGTAATCTCAATATCAGCTGCTTGTCCCTGAACGCCACCCATTGGCTGATGTATCATGATCCTGGAATGTTTCAGGGCTGATCTTTTACCTTTGGTGCCTGCAGTAAGCAATACTGCGCCCATTGATGCTGCCATTCCTGTGCATATGGTGGAAATATCCGAACTGATATATTGCATAGTATCATAAATGCCCAATCCGGCATGGATTGTTCCTCCGGGGGTGTTTAAATAGATCTGGATATCCTTTGTCGGATCGGTTGACTCAAGATACAATAACTGGGCCTGAATGATATTTGCAACATAGTCGTCGATTGGCAGACCAAGGAATATGATCCTGTCCATCATTAGTCTGGAAAAAACATCCATGGAAGCTACATTCAACTGCCTTTCCTCAATAATAGTCGGGGAAATATAGTCGTTGTGAATTATAGATGTGATCTGGTCGAAAACCATACTGTTAATTCCCCTGTGTTGAGTGGCATATTTTCTGAAATCCTTTTTGTAATCCATTACTTATAAATTTTGGTTACATGATTAATCAAAAGTAATAAAAAACATGATCGGAGCGTCAATACTTATTTCTTTTCAAATAATTTATTGAACTCATCCGTTGAAACCTTTTTTTCATCGATTTTTACGTTCTCTCTAATATAGGCAATGGTTTTATCTTCAATTTTTTTATCATACATTCTTTTCTTATCATCCTCTTTCTTCAGCATCTCTTTAGCGAAACCCTCGACCTGTTCATCAGACATGCTGGTCATACTATACTGCCGGAATTGCATCAGTGTAACTTCTTTGGCATATTCAAGAACTTCCTCTTCAGTAACTTTCAGATCTTGATCCTTAACGATTTTATCTTTAATAAGCTGCCATTTCAGGTCTTCAGCCAACAGCTCAAATTCTTTCTCGATCTGATCAGGCGTTAATTTGCCTTCATTGGTTTTCAGCAACCATCTTTTAAGAAATTCTTCAGGGAGCGAAAGTTCCATCTTTTTCAGCATTTGCTGTTTCACATCCGCAACAAACCGGTAGCCACTTTCTTTTTCCAGGTTCGATTGTATCTCCTCCCTTATTTTGTTGTAGAATTCTTCTTCCGATTTGATTTTATCCTTGCCAAATGCCTTGTCGAACAGGTCCTGATTAATCTCTGCATTTTCGAATTTTGAGATCTCTTTTATCTTAAATCTCACTAGAGGGTCGATATTAGTTATATTTTCCTTATTAACTCCCAGTATAGCAGCAACTTCAGTATCGTTGGGATAGGCTTTTTTAATGTCGAAATCAATTAATTCGCCTGCTTTTTTACCTGCAAATTTTTCGATGACATTATCATCTTTAAGTATTTCAAGTGAGATTGTTGCATCCTTGTTGGAAAAACCATTTTCTTTTATATTTCCCTCTTTGTCAATTTGAAAGATCTCGCCTCTCAGCATTTCTGTTTTTTCAACCTTATCCACAGATTTGAACTGTCCAAACCTGCGGGCATAATTCTCAGTGTACGAATCAATAAGTTTTTTATCAACTTTAATATTGTAATATGGAATTTTATCTTTTCTTGACAGGTTTACCTCAAATTCAGGGGCGAGTCCCAGGTCAAATAAAAATTCAAATTCAGTTTGTTTATCCCAGTCGATCTTTTGCTCTTTTTCACCAGGTAATGGTTCACCAAGGATATTCAGCTTCTCTTCAATAAGATATTTGGATATGGATTCCGAAATGATCTTGTTGATCTCTTCAACCAGTACTGCCGTACCGTACATTTTTTTTATCAGCCCGGCAGGCACCTTACCTGGTCTGAAACCATCTATTTTGGCTTTTCTTCTATAATCCTTCAGTACTGTCCGGACCTTTTCTTCATAATCGTTTTTCCCAACGTTGATTTTCAGTACTGCATTCAGCTCGTCACTGTTTTCTTTTGTAATATTCATTTTGTATGTTTAAAATTGTCTTGTAAAAAACCGCCAACTACCGGACAAAATTCGTTAGTTAAGCGGTCGACATTTTGTGCGGATGAAGGGACTCGAACCCCCACGCCCGAAGGCACTAGATCCTAAGTCTAGCGCGGCTACCAATTACGCCACATCCGCCTGAAAATTCACCGCAAAGATATTTATATTTTCAGAATAATTAAAAAAGCGAGTAGATTGTTAACGTCGCAGGGAGAAGTTCTTGCCAAGATAAACTTTTCGGACTTTCTCATCATTGGCAAGCTCTTCTGAAGAGCCTGATTTCAAAATACTTCCTTCAAACAACAAATAGGCCCTGTCTGTAATTGAGAGGGTTTCATGTACGTTATGGTCAGTTATCAGTATCCCGATATTTTTAGTTTTAAGACTCGATACAATTTCCTGGATATCTTCAACAGCAATAGGATCGACCCCGGCAAACGGCTCGTCCAAAAGTATAAAGTTAGGTTTTATGGCTAATGCCCTGGCGATTTCAGTTCTTCTTCTTTCCCCTCCGGATAGCTGTATGCCTTTACTTTTCCTTATCTTTTCCAACCCAAACTCCACAAGTAAGGATTCGAGTTTGTCACGTTGTTCTTCAGTACTAAAATCAGACATTTCTAAAATTGCCCTGATGTTGTCTTCTACGCTTAGTTTTCTGAAAACCGATGCTTCCTGTGCAAGGTATCCGATCCCTTTCTGAGCCCGTTTGTATACAGGTAATCTTGTGATTTCTTTGTTATCAAGGAAAATCCGGCCCTGGTTTGGTGTGATGAGGCCGACAATCATATAAAAAGTAGTGGTCTTTCCGGCTCCGTTTGGACCAAGGAGTCCTACAATCTCACCCTGCTCCACGTTAATGGAGACATCCTTTACCACTGTTCGCTTGTGATATTTCTTGATCAGATTTTCAGTCCTGAGATTCATGATCTGCAAACTTGCTTTATTTATGCACTGCAAAGGTAATAATCATTTTTGTATTAAAGGCAGCCTTGTTAATCTTCTTCAAGCCTGGCTTTTTCTTTGGCCAGGATCCTTTTTGAAATATATATCCCGATTTCATAAAGGAATATCAATGGAATACAAACAAGAACCTGGCTGAATATGTCAGGAGGTGTGATAATTGCAGAAAGCAACAAGATCGCTACGATTGAGTGTTTCCGGTATTTCCTTAAGAAAGACGGGGTAACCAAACCTATCTTGGTTAAGAAAAACACCAATATGGGAAGTTCAAAAATAACACCACTGGCGAGGGTAACCGATGCAACCGTTGAAATGTATGAGGTTAGATTGATTTGATTTTCTATCTGGGCGCTAACGCTATATGAACCGAGAAAGTGAACAGACAAAGGGGTGATTACATAGAATCCGAATAAAACACCTAAAAGGAACAATAATGAGCCGAAAAAAACTGCGCCACGTGTGTGAGCCTTTTCCTTTGAATACAACGCTGGACTGATAAATGACCAAAACTCGAAGAAAATATATGGGAATGCAAGGATAAATCCTGTCATAATTGAGACAATAATATGGGTGGTAAATTGCCCTGCCATGCGAATGTTAATTATATTAAAGGGATTGGAATTGATGCAAAGGGCAGGGATATTTACAATTTTACTGAAAGCACAAAACATCCGGTTTGTAAAAAACTCCGGAGTTTTAGGAGCCAGGATTATTTGATCGAAAATAAAATCATGAAAAATAAATGCTGCAATAGCTATAACAACAATTGCCCCAAAAGCCCGTAAAAGATGCCATCTCAATTCTTCAAGATGACCAAGGAAAGACATCTCGTTTTTGTTCTTTTTTGTCATTATTCCGATTAATAATAGATTTTATGAAACAATCTTGTTAATTTACCGTAATTAATTTTTGTATAATAACACTAATTTTAATTTGAAAACCTGATTTTCGAATCAGGGATTTTTGAAACATACTGAAAAATTGCAATTGATCAAAAATGAAAAAAAATTAATCAAAAAAAATTTGCAATAAATTTTTTTTGTATATTTAGTCTACAAATGTATTTATTTCCTGGAGATATTGATAAATTTTGTTTGTACAACCAGAATTCAGGAGATGCAAAACCTAATTAAATTGAATATTAAAGGATAAATATGAATAATTGAAATAATTTGATGATGAATTTTGGAGTCGACATTTCTTTGGTTGAATATTTGAAGAAGTACTTTGGATTCGGTAGTTTTAAAGGCAACCAGGAAATTATTATCAAAAATGTTCTTGCAGGTAACGACACCTTCGTATTGATGCCAACCGGAGGTGGGAAATCGCTCTGTTACCAGCTCCCTTCTATTATTAGAACAGGCACGGCAATTGTAATATCACCATTGATAGCCCTGATGAAGAATCAGGTTGATGCCATGAGAAGTTTTAGCGCTGAGGATGGTGTGGCACATTTTATGAATTCTTCGCTATCCAGAGTTGCCATTCAGCAGGTTAAGAATGATGTGCTGTCGGGTAAAACAAAACTGTTGTACGTTGCACCTGAATCACTGACAAAACGGGAAAATATTGATTTTCTTAAAAAGATAAATATTTCCTTTTATGCTATTGATGAAGCTCATTGTATATCTGAATGGGGACATGATTTTCGCCCGGAATACAGGCGTATCAGGCCAATAGTTGACGAAATAGGGATTGCACCGATCATTGCCCTGACTGCGACAGCTACACCCAAAGTACAGCATGATATACAGAAAAACCTGGATATTCTTGATGCTAAGGTGTTTAAGTCTTCATTTAACAGACCAAATCTCTATTATGAGGTACGACCTAAGATTAATCCGACAAAGGAAATTATTAAATTTATTAAGAACAATTCGGGGAAGTCAGGGATTATTTATTGCCTTAGCAGAAAAAAGGTTGAGCAAATAAGTGAAACACTTCAGGTAAATGGAATAAAGGCCCTTCCGTATCATGCAGGAATGGATTCAGCTACACGCAGTTTGACGCAAGACAAATTCTTAATGGAAGATATTGATGTAATTGTGGCGACAATTGCATTCGGTATGGGTATTGACAAACCTGATGTAAGGTTCGTTATTCACCATGACATTCCCAAAAGCCTGGAAGGATATTACCAGGAGACCGGCAGATCAGGGCGTGATGGTGGTGAAGGCCACTGTGTAGCTTTTTACAGTTATAAGGATATCCAGAAACTGGAAAAGTTTATGCAGGGGAAACCTGTTGCCGAGCAGGAGATTGGTAAGCAACTTATCCTTGAAACAGTTTCATATGCCGAATCTTCTGTCTGCAGAAGGAAAACATTATTGCATTATTTTGGTGAATCATACAATGAAGAAAATTGTGGTTCATGTGATAACTGCCTCTATCCGAAAAAAGAGTTTGAAGGTTCCAGCTATATTCTGAAAGTTCTTAAAACCATTGTTAAAGTAAATGAGAAATTCAAAGCTGATCATATAACGGATATTATCGCCGGGAATAAGACAACCATGATTAAATCATATAAACATCATGAGCTGGATGTGTTTGATACAGGTGAAGGGAAGAATGAAATATTCTGGAATACGGTTATTCGCAAGGGGCTTATAAACGTGCTCCTTGAAAAGGATATTGAAAATTATGGATTATTAAAAATAACCGGGAAAGGAAAGGAGTTCATAACCAATCCATATTCAATAATGTTGTCTGAAGATCATGATTATGATGGTCTTGAAGAAGATGAAATGTTAGCTTCGGGTGGAAGAACAGGAGCAGTTGATGAAGAGTTGTTCCATATTGTAAAAAATCTTCGAAAAAAGATCTCCAAAGAAAAAAACCTTCCACCTTTTGTGATTTTTCAGGATCCTTCCCTCGAAGATATGGCTATCCATTACCCGGTAACTCTTGAAGAGATGCAGAATATTTCGGGTGTAGGTGTGGGCAAAGCTAAACGTTACGGAAAGGAATTCGTTGATCTGATTAAAAAATATGTTAAGGAAAATGATATTACCAGGCCACAGGATTTGGTGGTTAAGTCGGTTGTTAATAAATCAGGACTGAAAGTGTATATCATTCAAAGCATCGACAGGAAACGGTCGCTTGTGGATATCGCTGATGCTAAAGGATTGGAGATGAGCGAACTGCTTGATGAGATTGAAGCAATCGTCAATTCAGGCACAAAACTTAATCTTGATTATTACCTGAATGAGGTACTGGATGAAGAACGCCAGCAGGAAATATTTGAATATTTCAGTGAGGAGGCAAAAACAGAATCAGTTGATGCAGCTCTTAATGAACTGGGAGAGGATGAGTATACAGAAGAGGACGTTCGCCTGATGCGGATAAAATTCATGTCGGAAATAGGTAATTGACAGAAATGATTTTGTTTGGAGAAACCGGCAAATAATCAGAAATTGCCGGTTTTTTTGTAATTTTTGCCGGATTAGTTCGTCTGTAAGAAGAATTAGATTCATCCGGAAAATTAATAGGCGTCAGATGGAATGATGGAAAGAAAAAACAGTTTCTTGCAAATTAAAAAGGATTAATGATGAATTTTTACGTTTAAACCTGTATTCCATTATTCCAATCTTCCAATATTCCGAGATAACTATGTAATATCCTGAAGAACTAAAAAAAGTGAACGTGGAAGAAATATTAAGTATTCAGAATCTCTCAAAAAATTACGGGAAAATTAAAGCTGTTGACGACCTCTCATTTACTGTAGAAAAAGGCACTGTTTACGGTATCCTGGGTCCGAATGGTAGCGGGAAGACAACAACCCTGGCTGTGATAACCGGTGTTCTGCGTCCGGTAAGCGGAAGTTATCAATGGTTCGGTAATAAACCGGGTAAATGGGAAAGAAAAAAAATAGGATCGCTGGTCGAAATCCCCAACTTTTATCCCTACCTGACACTGTTCCGGAATATGCAGATAGTTGCCAGAATTAAAAATGTGCCTGAGGAGGATATAAACCGGGTCCTGGGGATTACTGATCTGCTTAGAAGAAAACATTCAAGGTTTGATACGCTTTCACTGGGGATGAAACAACGTCTGGCACTTGCATCGGTATTGCTTGGCGATCCGGAAGTCCTTGTACTCGATGAACCTGCAAACGGACTCGATCCTGAAGGTATAGCAGAGGTGAGAAAAATTATTAAGTCGGAAAGAGCGAAAGGAAAGACTATTATTATTGCAAGCCATATCCTTGACGAAGTGGAAAAGGTATGTACGCATGTGGGTATATTGAAATGGGGAAAACTGATTGCCAATGGCAGGGTTGACGAGCTTCTGACAACGGACAGAATTGTGGTCATGTCGGCACAGGATAATAAAAAACTTAAAGAAACCCTGGAAAAATCGGGACTGCTAAAAAATCTGAAAGAAGAAGATGATACCATTACAGCAACAATTTTACCTAAAACAGATCCGGGAGAGATTAATAAATATGTTACCGGTAAGGGTTTTACACTTACAAGGCTTGAGGTGAAAAAACCAAGCCTTGAATCACAATTCCTTAAACTGGTACGCTGACAAAATTGAGACAGATGAAGAATTTATTAAAAAACGAACTTACTAAAACCCTGAATTATAGTTCTTTCAAGGTGATCATGACCCTTCATTTTATGCTGTTCATCCTTGTTATAATTGTTGCATCAAGGATCGATATTGCTGTACCGGGTTTTAGTATGAGGAACCTTTTCCGGTTCCCTGATGTTTGGGCGACATTTGCCTGGATTGCAAGCTGGTTTAACATGCTGCTGGCTATTATGATAATCGTATTGGTTGGGAACGAATTCTCATTTCATACTTTCCGCCAGCAGGTAATAAACGGATTGAGCATAGAAGACCTGATAATTGGTAAGGGAATTGTAATATTTTTTATTGCCCTCTATGGTGTGTTGCTGGTTTTTCTTTCAGGTGCTGTGTCTGGTATTATTTTTAGTCATGACTTTGAATTCGCAGATCTGTTCAGTAAATCCTATCTTCTTGCAGTTTATTTTATCCAGGCTGTAGGATATATGATAATTGGAATGCTTATAGCCGTTATTTTCAGGAATAATTCCCTCTCGATCATAATGTTTCTTTTGTATTTTATTTTTATTGAACCGATTATCAGAAAATTCTTTTCACCCGAAGTAAGACAATTTTTTCCCGTTAAGATCATTTCACACCTTACACCACCACCGGAGGTATTAACCATTGCATCAAAAAAAACAATCGAAGGCGCTGCAGGGGGCAGCAACTTTGATTTCGAGGCAATCGGACTTATGCCACATCAATTGCCCCTTCTAACTACTTTATTGGTGGCTGCCGGCTTTATTTCCCTGTTCGTTTTTCTCATTTTCCAGGTCATGCGTAGGAGGGATTTGTAAATAAAATGTATCGGAATTTAACTTCGTTGAACTCGCAAGCCCGGTTCAAAATTATTCGTTGATTAATAATAAGTTATATCATTCTTTTTAAAAAGGCTAAGGTGGAGGCTAAGGCTAAGGTTTTTAACTGCACATTTTATTCTTTTAGTTTTCATTTAGACTTACTTATTTGCATTTATACATTCAATTTATGGTTCAGGAATAATACGGAGTTAACCCACTGAGCGGGTATCCAGTGCATCCCGCAAACCGTTGCCTACAATAGTGATGGAGAGTACCAATAGCATAATCGCTATACCCGGAGTGACCGCAAGGTAAGCCAGATCGACAATGATATAACCATAATGATCCCGTATCATTGATCCCCATGAAGAAACAGGTGGTTGTACCCCGATACCAAGAAAACTCAGCCCGGCCTCAATAAGGATTGCCGAGGAAAAATTAGCTGCTGAAATAATAATCACGGGGCTCATGGCATTAGGCAAGATATGATGGAATAGAATTCTAATATCACTGAAACCAAGTGCCCGGCCTGCCTCTACATATTCTTTTTCGCGCAGACTTAATACCTGTCCGCGAACTACTCTGGCTACTTCAACCCACATGGTAAGACCCACGGCAATGAATATCTGCCAGAAACCTTTTCCAAGAACAAGGGTTATGGCAATTACCATCAGCAAAGTTGGTATTGACCAGATTACATTGATCAGCCACATAATTATATTATCTGTAACGCCACGAAAATATCCCGCCAGTGCACCCAGTGTGATTCCGATCAGCAGAGAAATGAAAACTGAAATAAAACCTACAGATAATGATATGCGTGTTCCGATAAGTAACCTGCTTAGCATATCACGACCGAACCGGTCTGTTCCCAGAATGAATCTATAGCGTTTGATATGCTCGTTACTGATGGTTTCATATAGATCAGGTATGTTAATGGTATGCTGATTTTCATAAATATCGGTAAATGTGATAGTGTTTCCCTTACTTTGAGATTCTTGTCCGTATTGGAGCGGAAAAACCACATCGGCGATATCCCATTCACTTAGAAATTTTTCTTCTTCCAATTCGTTAAATTCTTCCGCGATAACCTTGTCCCCATCGAAATACCACGAATTCAACGGGATAAAATTGTAGGGACTTTGCTCTCCTGTGAACATTCTCCTGAAGAAATTTTTTCTCTCAAATGGTATGTTTTTTCTAACCAATAACATATCCACCGTGAACCCCGGCTTTTTGGTAGCCAGTTCAAGTATTTGCCTGTTACAGTTGGGCGTTGTGTCAGGCGTGAGCAGATAACCTGAAATTGATACAATAAATGCCAGGATGATAAAGATCAATCCGGCCATCGACAGCTTGTTCTTTTTAAATTTCCCCCAGGCAATACGTTGCAGGGAATAGCTTATTTCTTTTCTTCTTTTCCTGAAAAACATAGACAGGGAACAAAATACAAGTTTTCGCGGAAGGAAAAAAATTCATTGACCTGAAGTACCTATTTAAATAGTGTCTGTCCATAAAGTCGAGCATTTTCGTAAACAAAGCACCAAATAACAAATAACAAATAACAAATAAATTCCAAATATCAATTACCAAATGACCGAAACCGTTTTGATCATTGGATTTTTGAATATTGTAATTTATTTGAAATTTGGTGCTTGTCATTTGTGATTTTTAATATTTATATAAACTTTCGGACTTTATAGACGGGCACTAAATAGGTAATTAATGATTCTATATAATTGATTTATAATAATATATTAAATAGTATTATTTTTCCTTTATATCCTTTATGTTCATCTGCAAGGTTGAAACGCCTCTGAATTCATTCATTTCAATTGAATAACAAACATCAAAAGGTTTCCCTTCTTTAATATGGCTTAAATGATTTGACAAACTGAAAGCTATTGCGGGTATGGCTTTTACAGACTCATCCTTTTTTATCAGCTCCAGTTTCAGGTGTTCGCCTGTTGATCCGACAGCTTTCCCATAACCTGAATCACTTACATCACGGGAGACAAATAGCGGTTGCATATTTCCAGGTCCGAATGGTTGGAATTGATCAAGAATATTATACAATTTTTCACTAATATCTTCCAGACCGAGTTCCATGTCCACTTCAATACAGGGGTCAAGCTGGTCATCTCGTATAGTATTGCTTACAAATTCTTCAAATCTTTTCCTGAAGAGAGGAATATTTTCCTTCTTCATGGTAAGCCCGGCAGCATACATATGTCCGCCAAAATTCTCGAGCAGGTCGCTGCAGGAATTAATAGCCTTATAAAGGTCAAAACCTAAAACAGAACGGGCTGATCCTGTGGCTAATCCGTTTGATTCGGTTAATACAACTGTTGGTCTGTAGTAGGTCTCTGTAAGTCTGGAAGCAACAATTCCGATAACGCCTTTATGCCAGCCAGGGTCAAAAACCACTGTAGATTTACTGTTTTCCAGCTTCGGATCGGAGGAGATCATCTGAAGTGCTTGTTGTGTAATGTCCTGATCAATTTTTCTGCGCTCATTGTTAAAATCGTTTATTTTCCTGCTCATTTCATAAGCAAAGCCACTATCTTCAGTTGTAAGCAGCTCAACTGCTTTCTTCCCCGATTCCATTCTGCCGGCTGCATTGATCCTGGGTCCGATTTTAAAAACTATATCTCCAATTCGTATTTGCCTTCCATTCATATTTGCCACTTTGATAATGGCCTTCAGCCCGGTTCCTGGGTTTGCATTTAACTGCTTAAGTCCATAGTAAGCAAGTATCCTGTTTTCCCCTGTAACAGGAACAATATCTGAGGCAATGCTTACGGCTACAAGATCAAGATAAGGTATAAGTTCGCTAAACGGGATGTTGTTTATTTTTGAATATGCCTGCAATAATTTGAAACCTACACCACACCCGGAAAGTTCCTTGAAAGGATAGTTGCAATCAGCTCTTTTCGGATCAAGAATAGCTGTTGCATCAGGAATTTTTTTATCCGGCATGTGATGATCACAAATAATAAATTCAACCCCTTTCCCGGTAGCATAGTCGATTTTTTCAATTGCTTTGATACCGCAATCCAGCGCTATGATAAGAGAATAATTATTTTCAACAGCCCAATCAATGCCCTTGTACGATATTCCATATCCTTCTTCATGCCGGTCGGGGATATAAAAACCGAGATTTGAATATATTTTTTTGAAGAACGAATAGACCAACGCAACGGAAGTTGTCCCATCTACATCATAATCACCATAAACCAGTATCTTTTCATTTCTGTCGATTGCTGAAGAAATCCTGTCGACAGCTTTATTCATATCCATCATCAGAAAAGGGTCATGCAAACCGGACAGGTCAGGCTTAAAAAATGAGCTGGCATCATCAGGCGTATGTATGTTTCTCTGTACCAGAAGACTGGCTATTTTGTTTTCTATATCAAGACTTTTGGCCAGTTGCTCAGTGATCACAACGTCCTCTTTTTCCTTAATTACCCATTTTTTATCCATAGTGTTAATTTATTGTTTATGATCAATTGACATATTTCCAATCCCAAATTGTCGGTTTTTTAATAAGCTGTAAAATTAAAAACTTCACCCATCTTTTTTCTGACAATCATTTTCACCTTATTGATATCAATTTTTGCACCCACCTCCTTTTCCAGCGAAGTTACCCCTTTATCAATGAATCCGCAAGGATTGATATACTTGAAATATTCCAGGTTAGTATTCACATTAAATGCGAATCCATGCATAGTTACAAACCTGCTTGCCCGCACTCCGATAGCACAAATTTTTCTCGCATTTCCGGGAATGCCGGTATCTAACCAGACTCCCGTTCCGTTTTTCAATCGTTCACCTTTTAGATTAAACTCATCAAGAGTCATGATAATGGATTCCTCCAGTTTATTGATATACTGTTTTATCCGTACTCCGAATAATTCAATATCGAAAATTGGATATCCGACAATCTGCCCCGGACCATGATAAGTAATATCTCCTCCCCGGTTGATCTTATAAAACGAGGCATCTTTTGCCTTTAATTGCATCTGATCGATAAGGAGATTGTTTTCAGAACCGTTTTTACCAAGCGTATATACATGAGGATGCTCACAAAACAAAAGGTGATTTTTTATTTTTATTTGCTCACCGGGTGGCAGATCCCTGTTTTTCCCTTTTACTGAAACAATCTCGTCAAACAGTTTCTCCTGGTACTCCCATGCATCTTTAAAATCAATTTCCCCAAGGTCCTGAAATATTACTTTATTTCTCATACCATAAATTGCTTCACTTTTACTCCTGAATCCACATGTTTTTCTGCATGATATGATGATCTGACAAGCGGACTGCTCTCTATAAATTTGAACCCTTTCTCCATTCCGGTTATGCGGTATTGTTTAAAACGGGCGGGAGGTATATAATCGATAACAGGATAATGTTCAAATGTTGGTTGAAGATATTGTCCGATGGTAATCACCTTGCAACCCGCCTTCAACAGATCATCCATCGTTTCGAACACCTCCCTGTCAGTTTCACCCAGACCAACCATAATACCCGACTTCGCTGTCACACCTGCTGAAGCAATGAACTTCAATACTCCAAGGCTCCTGTCATATTTTGCCCGGCTTCTTATCACCGGAGTTAAACGCCTTACGGTTTCGAGGTTATGAGAAATAACCTCCGGCCCGGCATTAATAACTCTTAGAATATTTTCTTTCTTTCCGTCAAAATCAGGTATCAGGGCCTCGATTGTCACCTCCGGGTTTATTTTTTTGATTGTTCTGATAGTTTCTGCCCAGAACCCTGAACCGTTGTCAACCAGATCATCCCTGTCAACCGAAGTAATAACTGCATGTTTCAGCCCCATTGCTTTAATAGAACCTGCCAGTCTTTTAGCCTCATCCCGGTCAACAGGCAGCGGTTTCCCGGATTTTACCCCGCAAAATTTACAAGACCGTGTACATATGTCCCCAAGGATCATGAAAGTCGCCGTACCGGTATTCCAGCACTCGCCAATATTGGGGCAATTGGCGCTGACACATATGGTGTGCAGGTTATTGCTGCTGACCAGTTTCTTGATCTTTGGATAATTCTCCCCGTTTGCACTTTGCATTTTCAACCAGGGCGGTAAACGTCGCCTGCCGGTTTCTTTTTGCAGTTGATTATTCATTTTTCTTAAAAATCCTGACGATCTGCAAAGGTAAATAATCTGACGGTTTTTTTTACAAACTTAATTGTTATCGAGATTTTACAGAAATACTATCTTTGCAAAAAAGATTTACAAAACTGTAATTCATGAGTTTAAATCACCTCACCGAACAGGAACAGATCAGAAGAAATTCACTCGAAGAGATCAGGAAACTGGGAATTGATCCATATCCGGCTGAAGGATACGAAATAAACACCAGTTCGAAAGAAATTCTTGAAAATTATGATCCGGGTAAAGAAAATTTCCAGGATGTTAGTCTTGCAGGCCGTATTATGAGCCGCCGGATCATGGGTAATGCATCGTTTATTGAAATCCAGGACTCAGCCGGGAAGATACAGGTTTACTTTCGCAGGGACACTGTTTGCCCTGATGAAGATAAAACCAAATACAATACCCTGTTTAAGAAACTGCTTGATATAGGTGATATTATTGGAGTAAAAGGGAATGTTTTTAAAACACGGGTTGGTGAGATATCTGTTAATGTAAAAGAATTTACACTTCTTAGTAAATCGATCCGCCCGTTACCTATTGTTAAAGAAAAGGGTGACAAAACTTATGATGCATTTACCGATCCTGAACAACGGTACCGGAACCGTTCCATGGACCTGGTGGTTAACCCGCATGTAAAGGATGTTTTCATAAAGAGGTCGAAGATCATACAATCGATCCGTAATTTTCTGAACGGGAAAGGTTATCTTGAAGTTGAAACACCGGTTTTACAGCCAATTTACGGTGGCGCTGCAGCCCGTCCGTTTAAAACCCACCACAATGCACTTAACCAAACCCTGTACTTAAGAATTGCCGATGAGCTTTATTTGAAACGTATTATCATAGGAGGTTTTGATGGTGTTTATGAATTTGCCAAAGATTTTCGCAACGAGGGAATGGACAGGTATCATAACCCGGAATTTACAATGATGGAGATCTATGTAGCTTATAAAGATTACAACTGGATGATGGATATGTTTGAAGAAATGATAGAAAAGGTTGCTCTGGATCTCCATGGCGCTACAAAGATACAAGTTAGAGAAAAGTCCATTGATTTTAAAAAACCATGGAAAAGGTTAACAATGTTTGAAGCCATTAAAAAATATGCCGGAGTTGATATTTCGGAAATGGATGAGAAAGAGCTTTATAAAGAAGCGGAAAAACTGGGTGTGGAGGTGGATAATACAATGGGAAAAGGAAAGCTGATTGATGAGATCTTCGGGAAGACGACTGAACCAAAACTTATCCAGCCGACTTATATTACAGATTACCCGGTAGAGATGTCACCGCTATCAAAGAAGCACCGAAGCAAGGACGGATTAGTTGAACGTTTCGAAGCTATAATAAACGGTAAAGAATTATGCAATGCTTTCTCGGAGCTAAACGACCCCATTGAACAGCGTAAGCGGTTTGAGCACCAGTTACAACTTGGGAAAAAAGGGGACGAAGAGGCAATGATCCTGGACGAAGCTTTTCTGAAAGCTGTTGAACTGGGAATGCCTCCAATGGCAGGACTGGGAGTTGGTATTGACAGGTTAACCATGCTAATGACAGATTCTAACTCTATCCAGGATGTAATCTTTTTCCCGCAGATGAGACCGTTGGAAAGGCAGAAGGCAGAAGGCAGCAGGCTGAAGGAATACCTGGAACTTGGTATCCCTGAGGAATGGGTACCGGTATTGCAAAAATTAGGATATACCACAATTGAAAAGTTGAAAGAGGTGGAAAAGCCGGGTAAGCTGGCTAATGATTTGAATGGGTATAACAAGAAAAATAAGTTGGGATTGAAAGGATTGAGTCCTGAGGAGGTCGAAGGGTGGGTTAGTTAGAATAGCCAAAGGGAGTTAACTAAATATTTTCATATGAATCCGGGTTTTTTTTTCTTCTATT
>JADFQJ010000075.1 GCA_022561875.1 Bacteroidota bacterium
TGTTACGAGCTTAGAGTTCCAGGCGGTTGCTCGGCAAATGTCCCAGTTCCATGCACAGCCGCATGAAAAGCCGTCAAGGCAAGAGCTGTGCTCAGTATTGCGATTGGGGCTCCGAACGCCTTCGTTTTGACCGGAATGGGTGTCCGCTTTGTCCGGGTTTTGCATTTATCTCAGAAAATCTTAAATTACCCGCCGGAGAAACCTGGAACATACCCCTGAACAGGCTGAAGAAATCATAATACATCCTGGCAATATTACAGAATGGTAAAACCTGACCCATATTATTTCGATAATTCTGCATCCACACCTCCCTATGAGGAAGCACTGGAGCATTATAAATCATACTCATTGAAATACCCCGCCAATCCTTCCTCCATCCATACCTCAGGGAAGGAAGCCAGCCGGAAACTGCTTGAACTGAAAAGGCGGTTTTGCAATCTGCTTGATTTTAAGGACGGTCACTTGCTGTTGTGCTCTTCAGCCACGGAAGCAAACAATACCATTATCGAAGGTCACAGGAGAAAATTCCCACAGGGTAGAATACTCATCGCCGAAGATGTTCATGACTCAATCTGGTATGCTACCAAAAGGCATAAGGACCATACGGATGTCTTTCCCCTCAATGGAATGGATTATCCTCCCTTTGAGAAAATAGTCAGGGCCATCAAAACTGAGACATCGCTGATATGCATCAACCATGTATGCAACGAGACCGGTAAAATACATCAATTGGCACCAATTGCCGAATTCTGCTTTTTAAGGAACATAAGGTTGCTGGTAGACGGTTCACAGGCTGTAGGACACATACCCGTTAGTCTGGATAATATTCCCTGCAATTATTACAGCTTCTCCGCACATAAATTCGGAGGACCCCGTTCAGTTGGCGGATTACTTATTCGTGACAGGCAGTTTGAACCGCTCCTTTCAGGAGGAAAGCAGGAATGGAAACTACGTGCAGGAACCGAAAACCTGGCTGGTCTTGCAGCTGCAGTTAAAGCATTAGAAATAAGCCTGTCAAACATGGATGAACAAGCATCGCTACTGAATAAGCTAAAAACCAATCTCTTTAATGAACTTAAAAGACAGGTCCCGGAAGTACTTTTAAATACTCCGGATAATGGCCTGCCCGGATTCCTGTCCCTGAGCTTCCCCGGATTCCAGAGCAATGAAATAGTCACTGCACTTTCACTATCTGGATTTAAAATCGCCATGGGTTCGGCCTGTCATGCCAACCGGACTGAACCATCCAGGATCATACTGGCAACCGGGCGTAATGAAAAGGAAGCTGCCGGGACTATTCGTATCAGTATGGGAAGGGGTAATATGGAAAAATCAGTAAAGGAACTTTGCCTGGCCCTATTAGACTATATTCTTAGTTAACATATGAAAGACACGGTACCAATACACCTGCAGGATCCAGATGAACTCTCTGTCGATAACGCCTATCGTAGCCTTCCCAGGACGGGTGAAATTACTCTTGAAACTTTATTTTCCAGACTTGACTCTCAGTTAGAGGGGCTTGAACAAGCAGGATTTGCGGGTATGGAAATCAAGGCATTCGGTTCGGCTGATGAAAAAATATTAATTAGGGCATGTAAAGGAAAGCAGGGAACCTGTTACAATACAGGAAGATTTGCCAGATACCTGGGGGGAGCGCTAGTGGCTTTGGATGATGATCATCACCTGTTGCTTGCCAGTGAGGAAATTCCGGTATGCGAAAAGACCGCGACACTTTATTCCCTGCCATCCTACAGTGATCAGATTTATTGCTCTGAAGATGATAAGGGAATGACGGAAAAACTTCAGTACGACCCGGAATTGTTTGACTGTGATGATTTTGAAAAATCACTGGAAAAATTGTTTTCCATGGTCCGTGGAAAGAAACATCCGGGAGAATTCACAGATATGTTTTATCCAGGACCCTTCAAACTCCTGGTACTGGCAGACGGAACCATTGTTCACCGGGGAAGGATCAATAAAGTGCCTGCAGGGGAAACAAAAAAATTAGTGAAGACTGATGGTCTTTTTAGCTTCGCTGGACAGACTGCGGGACAACATGAATCATTCACTGAATTATACCAGGACGAGGGTCCCAGGTGCCTGCTCAAAAAGTCTCAACGTGCCGTGGTCACTGATAATGATCCTGTTCCTGACCTCTCCATGCTCACCACTATATCCCGGGATTTTAAAAACAGGATGCTTCGTATCATAGAAAGCCGGAAGGATTATTTCATACTGACCGGCAGCAATCGGGAAGACGAGATTGGATGCTGCCCGTCTGATGAGGTTACCATGGCGGACAATCTTGTCAGGGCAGGTATTCTGAGCGCCAGCCGTGAACGAACAGCCGCTGATGCCTGTCCGGTTACCATATACGCATTCAGGAATGAGATAGCGAGTACCCTGGAGAATCTGCAATTCAGCCAGAATAAAGACTTCAGACAGAAGGTACGTTACCGACTAAAAAACAACAATCACAGACTACTGAAGATCCTTACCAGGTGGGCTCTGCTCGTTTTTGTAATGATAACCATCATACTGGCAATTACCAGGATATCCGGTCCATCCTTACCCCTTCAGAATAACGGACTGTATGCCAGACTTGATGTATCCGGGCCAAACAACACGGTGCTGGTTCTTTTTCATTACAGCCAACGTTGTGATCAATGCCTGGCAATGGAAAGGTATGCCAGGGAAGTGCTGAAAGATGATTTCCCCGGGATGATGCAAAAGAAGTCGATCCAGTTCAGGCAGGTAGTTATGGACCTGAATGAAAACAGGAGCCTGATCGACCGATTTGGCTTAATGACATCCACACTGGTGATCATCAGGTTTGAAGACATGGAGGAAGACAGTATCAGGGTACTGGACCGTTCCTGGACTCTCTACAACAACGAAGTGGATTTTAAAAAGATGCTCATAGAGGAACTGCATCAGATGATCGGGCAAGAAAATAAGTAAATTGTTACTGATAACCGCATCAAATGATATGGACATAAATGAATGAATTAATTCTGGCATCAGGGGCTTGTTTTCTGGCAGGGATCATGTCGACCATCCATCCCTGTCCACTGACAACGAATATCGCTTCTGTATCCATGCTGACCGGATGGTCTGTCAGGCGCAGGAATACAGGACTGACATTGTTCTTTTTTATCTGCGGATATCTTTTTTCTTATTTGATAATAGCGATTCTGTTAAGCTCCGGTGCACTATCTGTCCCCAGGATCAGCTATATATTGCAAATAATGGTCAATTATTTCCTGGGACCGGTACTGGTTCTGATCGGGATGCTGCTTTCCGATCTTCTGAACCTGAATCGTTTATACAAAGGTCGTATCCTGTCATTTATCCGTTCAAGGAACTGGTCAGGCTTCTATGCTTTCCCCTTTGGAAGTATGATAGCCCTGAGTTTTTGTCCGGCAACCGCTGCTATATTTTTCGGAATCCTGGTACCACTTTCCGTGGATCACGATAAGAATATACTTTTTCCCCTCCTGTATGCCCTGGGAGCCTCATTACCACTGATTGCCATCAGTGCGCTGATGAACCAGGGATTCAGTCTCAGAAAAAATCCTGCCCTGGGTAAATATCTCCCACGGTTCAGTGGATGGATACTTATCATCATTGGTATATTCCTGTCCATTCAAAGGATTTACCTGGTTTAAGACAGATTGGCTGAGAATCTGCCCTGTTTTAGGTAGATCTGATCGTTTAGGTACATTGATTGAGGATATACCTGTGACCTTTCCCAAATAAACGTCCCATTTTTTACTGCTCAAATACAGGGGAGGATAAATATAAATTTTCAAGCCTTATCTACGATTACAATTGTTTGGGGGAGTATTATTTAAGATATTTTCATTAAGATCACTTGCTTTGATCTTAGACCTAATATTATGAAAATTCCAGTTTTAGCGGGAGATAACATTTTTTTTATTTACTTCGAAGTTTTAAAATACCATTGGTGAAATTAATTGAAATACTAAAAATACTCATTTTTGATATTTTCTGATCTCAATCTAAAACTCAAAACATGAGTGTCAGCGCAAAAGTAATGAAAGATAAAAACAATAGTGTAGTCCCAGGAAATTATTTAATTCCATTTATCCTTATTACCCTGCTCTTTCCATTGTGGGGGTTTGCGAATGATATAACCAACCCTCTGGTAGCAGTATTTAAAACTGTTATGGAGACATCAAATGCAAAAGCTGCTCTTATACAATTTGCATTTTATGGCGGATATGCTACAATGGCTATACCTGCTGCTCTTGTTGTAAAGAAATACTCTTATAAACGCGGGATTTTATTGGGATTGTCCCTGTATGCTGCAGGGGCATTTCTGTTTTATCCTGCAGCAAAATATGAAATGTTCGGTTTCTTTCTCGTGTCCTTGTATATCCTCACTTTTGGTCTGGCATTCCTTGAAACAACTGCCAATCCGTATATTCTCTCAATGGGGAGCCAGGAAACTTCCACCCGGAGATTAAATCTGGCACAGGCTTTTAATCCCATGGGGTCGCTACTCGGCATGTTTGTCGCGTCTAATTTTATTCTTTCCGCACTACAATCCGATGAACGGAATTCAGCAGGCAACCTCATCTTCCCAAACTTGAGTGATGCTGAAAAAGCTACAATCAGAACACATGACCTGGAAATAATAAGAAATCCTTATTTAATTCTGGGCCTTGTAGTTGTGATTATTTTTATAGTATTATACTTTTACAAAATGCCTCAAATCAAAACCGGGGAGGTTTCAAAAACAAGCGACATCTTTAAACGACTGGTAATTAACAAAAAGTACAGGGAGGGAGTGATTGCCCAGATGTTTTATGTGGGAGCTCAGATCATGTGTTGGACATTTATTATTCAATATGCTGAAAACCTGGGATTGGATAAAGCTACGGCTCAGAATTACAATATCATTGCAATGGCCTTATTTATAAGCAGTAGGTTTATCAGTACCTTTTTATTAAAATATATAAATCCGGGAAAGCTATTAATGATCTTCGCAATTGGTGGCTCGGCCACTATTATTGGTACAATATTTATTCATGGAATGACCGGATTGTATTGCCTGATTGCCACATCTTTCTTCATGTCATTAATGTTCCCGACTATTTACGGGATATCTCTTAAGGGACTCCAAAACGATGATGCAAAACTTGGTGCTGCCGGGCTTGTAATGGCAATTGTGGGAGGCGCTTTAATGCCACCACTGCAAGGTGTAATTATTGACCAGGGAACATTGTTCTCTATGCCGGCAGTAAATGTATCTTTTATATTGCCTCTGTTAAGTTTTATTATTGTTGCAGCTTTTAGTTACAGAAGTTATAAATTCCACCTGGCATAATTACTTCAGGCGCTCAATAATTCAGTACTTAAAGTGCACTAAGGTACGGAGCAAGATATTCATCTTTAAATGATCTCTTCTGATGATGTTTATCTTGTGTCGAAATATAATCTTTTACAACATCAGTTTGTGAATGGTTGTATGAATGGGTATCTATCTTTTGTACTAAAGGTAATGTGCATGTAATTTTTTACTAACGATTGTGGCATATTTCAAATTATTGATTACGCACCTTTGGCGCTTATAAACCTGAGTGTACCATAAACCCCGCGCTACGCACGGGGCTGATGATTACGCACCCTTGGTGCTTTATTTACAAACAAATATATTATAAATATAATGGGACGCCCAAAACTGCAAAATAGAAAACAATATATTACTATTAGACTGTTTGTTATGAGAGTTTAATGATCTATTTTTTGAGGAGTACACAAAACAGGAAAAGGTTCCTGCAGAAAAAGCAGGTGAAGAGTGAAGATTTATAAAATAACTCATTAAAGAGATAACCTGCTTATACTTTCAAATGTCATGCCATCTTTAAGTTTAATGATGGTATTTATCGTTTTCATTGTATTCCTACTGGTTGGCTTAATCTTTTGAATTTAATTTTATCATTATTTCTCTAAAACTAACAAGACCTGATTCTAAGTTTTCAATGATATCTGCTGCTAAAACATCGGGATCAGGAAGGTTATCAAGGTCTGCCAATGATTTGTCTTTAAGCCAGGTGATGTCTAAACTGGTTTTATCACGAGTTACGATTTCTTCATAAGTAAATTTTCTCCAACGACCTTCAGGATTGGTTTCTGCATTGAAAGTTTCTTTACGGTTATGTCTGTTTGATGGATTATAGCAATTTATAAAATCTTTTAAGTCGTTTAGTTTTAAAGGATTTTTCTTTAAGGTATGATGAATATTTGTCCGGTAATCATACACCCATATTTCTTTTGTCCATGGGTCTTTACTTGCCGGTTTGTTGTCAAAGAAAATAACGTTGGCTTTTACACCTTGTGCATAAAATACACCTGTTGGTAAACGGAGTATGGTATGCAGGTCGGTTGTTTCCAACATTTTTTTACGTATTGTTTCGCCGGCGCCACCTTCAAACAAAACATTATCCGGAACAACTACTGCTGCAATACCTGTTGTTTTTAACATCGTGCGGATGTGCTGAACAAAGTTTAATTGTTTGTTGCTGGTGGTAGCCCAAAAGTCCTGTCGGTTGTATGTTAAATCGTCTTTTTCCAGTTCCCCTTCTTCGTTGGTAAATGTTTGAGAACTCTTTTTGCCAAATGGCGGATTGGCTAAGATATAATCATAAGTTATTGGTGTTGCAGCTATTAAAGCATCGGCAGGAGAAATGAAGTTATCGCTGTCAATGTCGCCAATGTTATGTAAAAACAAATTCATTAAAGCCAGGCGCCTTGTACCGGCCACAATTTCGTTACCAAAAAAGGTGGAATGCTTTAAAAACTTGTTTTGATCTTTATCAAATTTGTTGTTAGCCACTAAATAATCGTACGCCGCTAAAAAGAAACCACCCGTGCCACAAGCCGGATCGGCAATGGTTTTCATAGGCTGGGGTTGCACACATTCTACCATTGTTCTAATTAATGACCGTGGAGTAAAGTATTGTCCTGCACCGCTTTTTACATCTTCTGCATTTTTCTCTAACAGCCCTTCGTAAATATCGCCTTTTACATCAGCACCCATTACCAGCCATTGTTCACTGTCTATCATATCAATTACCTTTGCCAGCATGGCAGGGTCCTGAATTTTGTTTTGACTCTTGGTAAATATTTGCCCCAATAATCCTTTTTGTGTGCTTAACTCCCGGAGCAATGTAGCATAATGTAATTCTAACTCTGCACCTTTTTTATTGGTCAGACTTTCCCAGTTGTATTCTTTTGGGATAATTAAAGTTCGATTATATGGTGGTTTGCTATATTCATCTGCCATTTTTAAAAAAAGCAAATATGTGAGTTGCTCTAAATAATCGCCATAACCTACCCCTACATCACGCAGGGGATTGCAGAATGACCATACTTTGCTTACTATGCTGGAAGTGTTGTTGCTCATATTATTTGACTGAATGCTTTAAGATACTTATTAATGTATTGCTGTTATAATTTTTACTTGTATTGCATTATATATCCTGGATGTTCTAATGCTATTATTTTTTTAAAGAATGTTTTCACACCAATTTCCCCTCAAACGCCTTTTTCAAAATACTTTGCCACAATGTTTCGGCTTGTTGCAAACTGTGACTGATGGTTTCTTCTATATTATCACAAACGGCGAGTTTGCTTTCTAATTCGTTAACGATGAGTTGTTGTTCTTCTATGGAGGGTAATATTATTAATGAGTCTTTGATTTTTCTAAGAATAATTCTTTTTATTGCTGTTCCTGTCATATCCCCAATAATATTTTTAGAACCAATAGGACTCTGGATATAATACATTAAGAATGATGGAATAAGGGTGTCCTTTTTTGTTTTGAAAAGACAAACACTAGACAATAA
>JADFQJ010000033.1 GCA_022561875.1 Bacteroidota bacterium
TGGAATCCTGTCGGTTCTTACCGTCGTACATTCACCTTACCGGAGAACTGGGATAACCGCCGGATTTTTATCCATTTCGGTGCAGTCAAATCCGCCTTTTATCTGTGGATAAACGGTGAGAAGATTGGATACAGTCAGGGTGCCAAGACACCGGCAGAATGGGATGTTACATCTTATCTGAATGAAGGTGAAAACACTCTTGCAGTTGAGGTATATCGCTGGAGTGACGGCTCTTTCCTGGAGTGTCAGGATTTCTGGCGCATAAGTGGTATTGAGCGTGATGTGTATCTTTATTCAACACCATTGATACATATACGCGATTTCTTTGTACATGCTGACCTTGACCAGAATTATGAAAATGGTTTGCTAAAAGTTGATGCTGAAATTAAAAACTATCTTCCGGGAAAAGAAGCTGAAAAACACAACCTGAAAATCACTCTTCTTGACACAAATGAAGAGGTAATATTTACAGAAGAAAAAGATATTGATATCGATAAGAAGGAAAAAACCACCATCCATTTTAATAAAACCATTGATAATCCTGCCAAATGGACTGCTGAAACACCTAATCTATACAAACTGGTTCTTGAAATAATTGATCAGAATAATAAAACCATCGAAGCTGTTAGCTGCAATATAGGTTTTCGAAATGTGAAAATAAAAGACGCCCAATTGCTGGTTAATGGAAAAGCTATTTACATTAAAGGTGTTAACCGTCACGAACATGATCAATACACCGGACATGTGATCTCCAGAGAATTGATGCTAAAAGATATTCAAACAATGAAACGGTTCAATATCAATACTGTCCGCACCAGCCATTATCCAACCGACCCTTATTGGTACGACCTGTGTGATAAATACGGCATGTATGTAATAGATGAAGCAAATATTGAATCCCACGGAATGGGCTACGGAAAAAGGAGTCTTGCAAAAGACTCTGCATGGAAAGAAGCTCATCTCGACCGTGTAATACGAATGGTAGAACGGGATAAGAATCATCCTTCAGTCATTATCTGGTCGATGGGAAATGAAGCCGGCGATGGCATAAATTTCACTGCCTGTTATGAATGGATACATCAACGTGACAACTCACGACCGGTTCATTACGAAGGAGCCGGGGATGGGCCTAATACAGACATCTTTTGTCCTATGTATGCCAGGTTGGAGCATCTTGAAAAATGGGCAAAGTCTAACCCCGACCGTCCTTTGATCCTGTGCGAATATGCCCATGCTATGGGTAACAGTACCGGGAATTTTCAGGATTACTGGGACTTGATCGAGAAATATGATGTCCTGCAGGGTGGTTCAATCTGGGACTGGGTTGACCAGGGATTGGTAAAAACAAACGAGGCAGGTGAAGAATACTGGGCTTTTGGAGGCGACTGGGGTAGCGACACTTTATATAGTGATAAGAATTTTTGTATTAACGGACTGGTGAATCCTGACCGTACTCCCCACCCCGGAGCATGGGAAGTAAAAAAAGTTTACCAGAATGTAAAGATCGAATCCGTTGATCCCGGAAAAGGAATATTCAGGATCACAAACAAATATGATTTCATAACAATTGACCACCTGAATATCACATGGGAACTATTGGAAAACGGAACAAAACTATCAAACGGAAGTTTCCCTGCACCTGATATCAAACCCGGCAACAGCAAAAATATTGAGATTTCCTTACCAGTAATTGAACCTGAACCCGGCGCTGAGTATTTTATTAATTTCAGTTTCAGAACCAACACGGAACTTCCACTGGTACCTGAAGGTTTTGAACTGGCGACAGAGCAGATCAAACTTCCTTTAGAAAAACCGGTAATAAATATTTCCATAGAAGAACTTGATCCCTTACATGTAGAAAAATCAGATAAACAAATAACCATTCATGGTAAAGACTTTTTAGCAATTTGGGATATTTCTTCAGGTCAACTTGCTTCTTATTCGTACAAGAATATGGAACTTCTGAATGAACCTGTTAAACCTAATTTCTGGCGGGCTCCCACTGACAATGATTTTGGAAACAGAATGCCTTTAATATCAGGAGCCTGGCGATATGCATGGGAAAACAAAGAACTGAAGGACCTGGCACTTAATAAAAACTCGGAAAAATCAGTTAAGATATCAGCAAAGTATTATCTCCCTGAAACTAAATCGGATCTTATAATCAGTTATACAGTTCTTGGAAGCGGCGAAATTATCATAAACAATCATTTCTCTTGCTCCGGTGAGAAAATGCCGGAGATACCCCGGTTTGGCATGATGCTTCAGTTACCTGAAGAATTTTATGAAGTGACCTATTATGGCAGAGGGCCGTATGAGAATTACCAGGACAGAAAAACTGCATCTTTTGTCGGCAAATATGAAACCACAGTTGAGAAAATGTATTATCCTTATATCAGTCCGCAGGAAAATGGTAACCGCTGTGATACTCGCTGGGTTACACTGTGTAATGAAAATGGTGACGGGATTATGGTTACAGGAATGCCCACATTTAATTTTTCAGCACTCTATTATACACCTGAAGATCTTACACAGGAATCCAGGGGAAGTATGCATGAATATGAACTCGATAAAAATGAATATATCACCCT
This sequence comes from Bacteroidota bacterium, assembly GCA_022561875.1. GTDB lineage: Bacteria > Bacteroidota > Bacteroidia > Bacteroidales > VadinHA17 > JADFUQ01. Next base: position 2,592 of record JADFQJ010000033.1, read on the forward strand.
TCTGGTGGATTACCGTCAGCGTGGTGTCGGAGGAGATAACTCATGGGGTGCCAGACCACACAAGCAATACACGCTTATGAATAATGAATATGAATATACTTTCCGGATAAGACCTGTTAGCAAACAGGATAATATTGATGAACTGCGAAAAATAAGGTATAATCCGGACGAGTAAGTTTTAACCTGATTCTTTAAATCTGCTGGAAAGATTAATTCCCGTTCCAGGTGGCGGAAAAACAATTGGTGTTTAAGTGATTGTCATTCGTCGCCTTGTTTTACATACCAAGTCAAGGACGGACCTTTCGTTTGGTTCTCATTAGAAATAACTCAAAATAATTCTCAAAATATATCCGTTTTTGTTTTATTGTATTAAAAATAATTATTACCTTTGATAAGTATGTTCGGATATAGCATACTTGTGCGATAAGCGAACTATTTTTTATTTTCAATTATCATTAACTCTAAAAACAAAACCTTATGAAAAAAAATCACAGCCCAAGCTTATGTGGCTTAAAAACAATTTTTTTACTATTTGTATTCTTAATTGGAATGGGGATGCAAATGGCGAACGCCCAGGACAGGCAGATCACCGGTACTGTGACCAGTTCTGAGGAAGGACTGCCACTTCCCGGAGTATCAATTTTGCAGAAAGGAACGACTACAGGGACTGTTACAGATGTTGATGGGAATTTTTCCATTACTGTACCCGAGGGGGCTACTTTAGTTTTTTCGTTTATAAGTATGTCGACTCAGGAATTTCTCATTGGTGCTCAAAATGTAATTGATGTTATTCTGGAACCCGACTATGCACGACTCGATGAAGTAGTGGTGATAGGTTATGGTACTGCCAGCAAGGCCACATTGACAGGTGCGGTCAGTGCCATAAGGGGTGATGAACTCAAACAATCACCTTCCACCAACTTCAGTAACACACTTGTGGGTCGTATTCCCGGTCTGTTTGCATTCAACAGGAGCGGTGAACCGGGTTATGACGGGGCCACCCTGAGGATCCGCGGTGCAAATACACTGGGAGATAACAACCCGTTGATCGTCATTGACGGAATTCCCAACCGTTCTCTGGAACGGCTTGACCCGGCTGTTATTGAAAGCTTTACAGTGTTGAAAGACGCTTCAGCTGCTATTTACGGCACACAGGCTGCCAACGGGGTAATCCTAATCACCACCAAGCGTGGAAAGATAGGAAAACCGACGGTCACTATTGATATGAATGTGGGTTTCCAGCAACCTACCGTGATACCGGACATGGCCGATGCTGCCACCTATTCCACCATGCTGAACGAGATTGCATATTACAACGATCCCAGCTCGGGATTGAACCAGGTCTATTCTGCAGCGGATATCCAGGCATACAGTGACGGATCCGATCCCTGGGGACACCCCAATACAGACTGGTTCGATGAAGTATTCAAACCCTGGTCCCTTCAGCATTATCAAAATGTTTCCATATCGGGGGGTAGTGAAAGAATAAAATATTACCTCTCTTTGGCAAACAGATTTCAGGATGCTATCTACTATAACAGTGCCACTTATTATTCCCAGCAGGATTTCCGCAGCAACATCGATGGAAAAATAACAGACAACATCGATATTTCCTTTGATATTGCAGGCCGGTCAGAAAACCGGAATTTTCCCACAGTGAGCCAGTGGGACAGCTTCAGGATGCTGATGCGCGGAAAACCCAATATGCCCGCTTTCTGGCCTAATGGTGATCCGGGACCGGATATTGAATACGGGACTAACCCTGCGGTTACCACAACGGATGCTACCGGTTATGACGATGACAAGAACTATTATCTCCTTACCAACCTAAGGTTAAATGTGAATATCCCCTGGGTAAAAGGCTTGTCGGTACAGGGTAATTTCGCTTACGACAAACATATGCGTTACCGCAAGCTGTTTGAAACGCCATGGTATCTTTATACGTGGGATGGATCCACTACTGATCCTCAAACCATTAGGGGACAAAGGGGACTGGAAACACCCCAGCTAACTCAGAATGCCGGTGATGCACAGAAAACTACCATCAACGCATTTGTGACCTACGAACACACCGCTGCAAAGAACAGCATCAAGTTAATGGTCGGAACCGAGAGCCAGCAAGGGATTGATAACTGGATGAATGCCTTCCGGAAGAATTACGTAGCCAGTGATATCGATGAACTCTTTGCAGGAGCAACCGACCAGTACATGTCCAATGACGGGTCCGCCAGCCAGTTTGCCCGCAGAAGTTACTTCGGCCGTTTCAACTACAGCTACGGACAGAAGTACCTGGTCGAGTTGGTAATGCGGTATGACGGTTCCTATATGTTTGATGACCAGTATGGTTTCTTCCCTGGGATATCAGCGGGGTGGCGCATCACTGAAGAGGGTTTCTGGAAAGATAATATCAGTTTCTTCGATGACCTTAAGATCAGGGCTTCATGGGGCCAGACCGGAAACGACCGTATCTATTACGATGGCCAGTTACAGCCGTATAAATACCTTACCCTGTATGGATTTTCTGACAAAACCTATGTATTTGGAGTGAGTAATGATAACAAGTTGCTTTATGAACAGGCGATACCTAACCCGGAAGTAACCTGGGAGGTGGCCAACCAGTTCAACATCGGTTTCAACTCCACTTTTTTCAATTCCCATGTAACCCTGGAGGCAGATTATTACCATAACCTCCGGACGAATATTCTCTGGAGGCGGAATGCATCCGTACCTGCAAGTACAGGACTTAGTCTACCGCCTGAAAATATCGGTGAGGTGGCCAACCAGGGATTTGAGTTTGTACTTGGGTTCAGGGGGACATCAGGAAGTTTAAGGTATGATCTCTCAATGAACGGAAGTTATGCTATAAATGAGATCATTTTCTGGGACGAAACACCGGGTATACCCGATTACCAGCAATCCACCGGCCGCCCTATGGGAACTGATCTGTATTATGAATCCATTGGTATATTTAAAGACCAGGCAGCCGTGGATGCTTATCCACACTGGGCAGACGCACAACCAGGCGATGTCATCTTTGAAGACGTGAATTCGGATGGTGTTATTGACGGCCTGGACAGGGTCCGGAATGAAAAAAGCGGTCTCCCGCGTTTTACAGGAGGATTATCGGCAAGCATCTATTTCAAGAACTTCGATGTCTCTATCCTTTTCCAGGGAGCTACGGGGGCCGTGGCGTATATCAATCCTGAATCTGGTGAAATCGGGAATTACTATGAAGAGTATGCCGCCAACCGGTGGACACCATCCAGTCCCAGTTCCGATTATCCGAGGTCGTGGAACCGTGACAATGAATACTGGAGAAGCCAGGACAATACTTTCTGGCTCCGCAACACTGACTATATTCGGCTGAAGAATTTCGAGATCGGTTATAATCTTCCAACCAGCTACCTTAACGGTCTGGGTATTAAAGGACTCCGTATCTATGCCAACGGATTGAACCTGCTCACATTTGACAATGTGAAATTGATCGATCCGGAGCTTACCTCCGGTCAGGCGTATCCGTTACAGCGGATTGTCAACCTTGGACTGACACTAACCTTTTAAAATATTAGATGATGAAAAAAATATATAAAATCTTAATACTGTTTCTGGTGATTGGTTTGACCAATTCATGCCAGAAGGATTTTCTAAAGCTTGATCCACTGTCAGACTACTCGGATGCTGCGGTCTGGAATGATCCTGCATTGATAGAAACCTTTGTAAATAACATTTACCGGGGTGCGCTGAATTTACCCTTTTCCATCGTCCGGCTTTCAGACTTCGTGGACGAGTCACACTTTACCCCGGACTGGGATGTGACTAACTTCAACAAATCCCTGATAACATCCGATGGATTAATGGGCTGGTCAGTTGATTGGGCTACGCCATATACCATGCATTTTCGCTGGGAACCCCTTTACAGCAATGTAAGGGCATGTAATATATACTTTGAAAAGATGGAGGGTGCCGAGTTTGACGATCAGGATCTGATTGACAGAATGACGGGGGAGGTATATTTCCTTCGTGGCTATCTGTATCACTACCTGGCGGCTTTATACGGCGGTGTACCTATTATTACAAAACCATACGGGTTGAGTGATGATTTTGAAACTCCGAGGAGTACCTATGGTGCGACCATAGATTTTATTGTTGCAGACCTTGATATGGCTGCATCCTTACTTCCTGAGGTCCATGAGGGCTCAAATGCAGGGCGGATCACCAAGGGCGCTGCCATGCATCTGAAGGCAAGAACATTGCTCTATGCTGCCAGTGACCTGCACCACGATATGTCATCTTATGCACCCGGATTCAGCAATCCCGAACTACTGGGATATACAGATAACTCCCAAACCCAGAGATGGCAGTCTGCAAAAAATGCTGCTAAAGCAATCATTGACCTTGGAATCTATGGTTTGTATAAGGCTGACCCGGCTCCAGGGGATTCTGTAGCACAGAATTTCGTAGATTATTTTATCTCTTATGGCTATGAAAATGAGGATATCCTGCTTCAATATTTTACCCCGAAAACCGATGAAGACTGGCAGGGATACAACCCGGCACTTTATTGCGGACCCAACGGCTATCACAACTGGGGTAACAATGTTCCCCTGGGAGAGCTTGTGGATGATTATGAGATGAAAGATGGTTCCATTTTCGACTGGAACAACCCAGCCCACATAGCTTCGCCCTATACGAACCGGGAGGCAAGGTTCTACGCCACCGTTCTTTACGAGGGCGCTAAGTGGAGAAAGCGTCCCTCCGACGTACAGGGTATCGATCCGTGGGACAGGATACAGGTAGGACATGTCTATGATATGAGCGGCGAAATGATTGTTCCGGGTGTGGATACCCGCAGCGGTCCCATTGAAGACTGGAACGGCGGCAAAACCGGATACTATACCAGGAAGTTTGTTGATCCTTCCATCGATCCCCAGTATGTAAAGCAGGATGTGCCATTCCGCCATTTCCGCTATGCCGAGGTGTTGCTGAATTACGCCGAGGCATGCCTTGAACTGAGTGAGGAAGCAGAAGCCCGCACTTACATTAACATGATCCGGAAACGGGCAGACCAGCCTGATATAACAGAATCGGGTGATGCATTACGCCAGCGTTACCGTCATGAGCGCCGGATTGAAATGGCCTATGAAGATCAGCGTTTCTGGGATGTTCGTCGCTGGGTGATCGGGCCGGTTGCATACATTCAGACGCATGCAGTAGATGTACGCTACGAAACTAGTTCAGCTGCCACTAATTACCGCCAGCCTGACGGAAGTACCTGGGGTGCTCCCATCTTTGCTGAAAAGGAACTCGGCGGTGACGCCCGTGCCTGGCTGGACAAGGCATATTTCTTCCCCATCATGCGGGACGAGATGTTTAAAAACACTCAGCTTATTCAGAATCCTGGTTATTAACCACTGAATAATACTCAAGTTAAGGCCGTCAAACCAGCGTTAATCCTCTGGTATGATGGCTTTTTCTTTTTATTTGATACTTAATATCAATCAAGTCTTAAAATACAACAGAAATGATCATAAATTACTTATTATTTGCTCAAGATTTTTCCTCCAGGTTTCATATGATTCATTAATTTGCGATTCCAATTCTGCCTCCGGTTCAATTCTCCTGATCATTTTTAATCCTTCAAATGCCTCTTCCGTTGATCTGTAAAAACCAATTCCCATTGCTGCTCCCCTGGCTGCACCCTGTGAGCCATCGGTATTAAAAAGTTCAATTACAGCTCCGGTAAGTGTAGCCATAGTTTTGGAGAACAGGTCGCTCAGGAACATATTTGTATTTCCGGCTCTGATCACTTCCGCCTCAATGCCGGTTTTTTTCATGATATCCATTCCATATTTCAGCGAGAATGCAATTCCCTCCTGGGCAGCTCTGAATAAGTGTCCTTTATTATGAATATTAAAATTGAGATTCTGTATCCTGGCGCCAATATTTTTATTTTTCAACACCCTTTCAGCGCCATTACCAAAAGGATATACCAGCAAACCTTCTGATCCTGCCGGGATTTCAGATGCAATTTTATTCATCCTGTCATATTCCGTTCCGGGATCAGCTATGTTTTTTTTCAACCAGGAATTGAGTATGCCCGTTCCGTTAATACATAAAAGTACACCAATCCGGATGTTCCCTTCTTCATAGTTTACATGGGCAAAGCTATTGACCATTGATTCCGGATCATATCTCAACTGATCAGTAACACCGTAGATCACCCCTGATGTTCCTGCAGTTGCAGCCACTTCACCTGGATTCAGGACATTCAGGGAGAAAGCATTATTTGGCTGGTCACCGGCACGGTACGAAATATGCAAGCCATGAGGCAATTCCAGTTCATCGGCAACAGACTTTAATAAAGTACCCTGGTCTGAGAAAGTCGGCGTTAGTTCAGGGAGCATCGTTTTCGGAATTCCAAGTTGGTTCAGTAACAAATCAGAGATACCGTTATTCCTGAAATCCCAGAATATCCCCTCTGACAACCCCGGAATAGTTGTTTGCACATCCCCCGTCATTCTCATGGCAATATAATCACCCGGGAGCATGATCTTATAGATCTTTTCGAAAAGTTTGGGTTCATTGTCTTTAACCCATTTTAGTTTTGAGGCTGTAAAGTTCCCCGGTGAGTTTAGCAAAAAAGAAAGGCACTCCTTTGCACCCAGTTTCATAAATATCCTATTTCCGGTTTCCACAGCCCGGCTGTCGCACCAGATTATTGCAGGACGCAGAACATTCAGTTCCTTATCTACTGCCACCAGTCCATGCATCTGGTAAGAGATACCAATAGCTTTAATACTACTCTTATCAACATTTGTTCCGGAAAACATTTTTTTCGTAGCATTCTTAAGATGCTGCCACCACATTTCCGGGTCCTGTTCAGCCCAGCCGGGTACCGGTGTTGAAATACTCATCTCCTCTTCAGGAGAATACGCGGATGCAACACAAGTACCAACCGAAGCATCAAACAATGCAGCTTTTACCGATGAACTGCCAATATCGTATCCAATTGTAATCATATTGTTTTTTCTAAAATTGGCAGAAAAAAATTTCATTACCAAATAAGTAAAAATATTTCACTAATTTCTTTTTTAAATATAATTACATATTTCCACGGCACAAGCTTGGTTTCCCACCATGACTGCACCCGAAAAACCAATCAACAACTTCAAAAAATCTTTAAACTTAAAACTAATTCTTACCTACTTACCTTACTCAACTACTTACCTCTTCATTCTTCCTTCTTCCGGTTTTCTTCCTGTTCAATTTGATAAAAGGAATAAAATAAAGTAACTTTATACGGGGATTTTTCCTGTAAATTTCCGGTAATCAACGAAGTTGAATTCTGATACGTTAAACTATTATTTAAGCATCAATTAATAATGGGACAAATAATAAAAATTGTATTGATATTGTTACTGATACTGAATCAGGGTTTATTAACATTTTGCAATTCATCCCGAACAAAACAGTGGGAAAACACTGAAAACGGATCACATAAACATAATCAGGTTATGAAAAGTGAGCAGGACACTACATACTGGTACCGCCCCCGGTTCAGTGAGAGAAAAGCTGAACGGGAAAAAATGGTCATAAAGGATATTGCACAATCTCCGTATAATCCTGTTACTGACCCGGATGTTCTCAATGCAATGAAAGAAGTGCCACGCCATAAATTTATTCCCGGGTATCAGCAGGCAGATGCATACAGAAACCACCCTCTCTCCATCGGAAGCGGGCAAACAATCTCACAACCGCTGATCGTTGCCCACATGACCGAGCTTCTGGAAATTGAACCGGGAGATAGAATCCTTGAGATCGGAACCGGCAGTGGCTATCAGGCAGCTGTACTATCCGAACTAACACCACATGTGTTTACTATTGAGATTATTGAAAAGCTGGGTTTAAGAGCAAAAAAGGTTTTGAATAACCTGGGATATAAAACAATTCAGGTGAAAATCGGGGATGGCTATTTTGGGTGGGAAGAGCATGCACCGTATGATGGTATCATTGTTACATGTGCCCCGGAAGAGATCCCTGCCCCACTGATAGAACAATTGAAACCCGGAGGCAGGATTATCATTCCTGTTGGTAAAGAAGGATGGATACAAAATCTCGTTGTGGTTAGAAAAAACAAAAATGGTAAAATCAGCGAGAAAAAGCTTTACGGGGTACGATTTGTGCCAATGACCGGCAAAGCAGATGAAAAATAAGGTTCAACCGGAAGATGAAGGGTGGAATTATGGAATGGTGGAAAAATGGAATAATGGGGTAATGGAACACTGAATTGACCAACATTCCAATATTCCAATATTCCAAAATAACTACGTATTATCCTGAAGAACCAAAAAAAAATATCTTATGGTCAATCCCTGGATTTCCCGTGATATAACCGGCAAAATCTGGAAAACAGGTGTCTTTGCCCTTGCAATGGGTTTTTTCGAAGCCATTATAGTAATCTATCTTCGCGAGCTGTATTACCCTGAAGGATTTGAATTTCCGGTAAAACTGATTGAACCCAGGATATTCTCATTTGAACTTCTCAGGGAATCAGCTACTATAATAATGCTCGTTTGTATTGGACTTCTTGCAGGAAAAACAGGTCTCCAACAATTTGGCTTTTTTCTTTTCGCTTTTGCCGTTTGGGATATATTTTATTATACAGGTCTGAAACTTCTGATTGGCTGGCCTGATTCACTCCTCACCTGGGATATACTTTTTCTAATTCCAATTACATGGGTTAGCCCGGTTTTAGCACCGGTTATTTGCTCTTTTTCAATGATTTATATGGCAATGCTAATATTTGCCGGCGAAACAGCTAATAAACAGTTCAGACCGGCTTCCTATGAATGGCTTATTATTATTTCCGGCGCCATTATAATATTCATAAGTTTCATCTGGGATTATACCAATTTGCTTGTCAAAGGCGGTTACCTGAATGAACTTTCGTCACTTATCACTAATGAAGATTTCATTAATGACCTGACAAGTTATATCCCAAAATATTTTAGATGGGGTATCTTCCTGATCGGTGAAGCTGTAATTATCATTGCTCTTTTAATGATTCACCGGCGGATAGCAAATATCAGGAAAAAGCCATCAGTAGCCCCTTAGGTTGTAAATATACCTGCTCCATTGATGGTGGCTACTACAATATTTTTTGGTTGGAACAGACCGGATTTTTTGGAGAAACCGTTTTCCGACTTGACTTTACAGGGATCCTATTTCGCTTTTTTATAACTTATGGATACTCCTCCACCTGAAGAGTTAACAGTTGTTTCATAATTGCTTAAGCCTTTGATATAATTGAGGAATTCGCCCTGTCCGCTTCTATATCTGGTTTGTCTCTCCGATATATTATGAGCTGTAAAACAGCCGCCTACCTTAAGATTTGGGTTAACAGATATGAAGTAGTTCTTATACCATCCTTTATCAGCATCGCTGAATACGAAATCAAACGGGCCTTTTAGTTTTGGCACCAGTGTATGTGCATCTGCAAGCCTGGCATTAATATAATCAGATAGCCCTGCTTCTTCAAAGTTTTTCAGGGCTATATTATATCTTTTTTCATTTACCTCAATTGTTATTAGTTTGCCACCTGTTTTGCTGAGTGCCCAGGCGATCCATATTGCTGAATGGCCGGTTGAAGTCCCTATTTCAAGAGCACTTTTATAATGATTCTCTGTTATAATGTCAAAAAGAAGCTGGCCGTCAATACCTGGCACGTTCATATCATACCATTGGTTCTTATGTTTCTCCAGAAATGCCTTTACTTTTTTATCCAGTTCGGGATTTTCAATTAAAGTTTGTGAGGAAAGGCTTACAGGAAATAGCGTAAATAGGATTGCAAAAACTATTAATCTGATTTGATGATTTGGTTTTTCCATGGCTTTTTTGTTTTACATTTATAATAGTTACTGATTGCTTGCTTTTTCAACCTTAACTCTCTACATTCTACATTTTACATTCATCATTCTTGACCCGTAACTCGTAACCACAGTGAAATATGCTCCTTCCCCAGTGAAATACTTTCGTGCCTCAAATTTCACGGGGCAAGCGTCGCATTTCACCCCGATGAAATAAAAAAAATTTCATGGGGTAAACGTGGCAAGCCCGAAACGCACAACACATTTCTACTCATACCTTAACGCATCCATCGGAATTAATCTGGCTGCCTTACTGGCAGGATACCACCCAAAGAAAACGCCTACTACAAAAGCAAATGAAAATGCCATAATAACAGAAAAGCTTGAGACAGTTACCGGCCAACCCATTATTGCGACAAACAGCTTTGATGAAAAGATTCCCATAACAGCACCGATAAATCCGCCAAGCAGGCTCAACAATATTGCTTCAAGCAGGAACTGGCGAAGGATATCCTTACCTCTTGCTCCTACTGCCATTCTTAGCCCGATCTCCCTCGTTCTTTCAGTCACCGATACAAGCATAATATTCATGATTCCAATACCTCCAACTATCAGTGAGATGCTGGCAATACCTGCCAATAAAACAATCATAGTATTTGATGTCGATGTAAACATTTCAACTATCTCGGTTTGTGTGCGAATACGAAACGGAGCATCTTCATACTTACTGATATTTTTTCTCGTTCTCAGCAAGTTATCAATCTCTTCAGATGCCAGTTTAATTTTTTCTTCAGACACTGCCGAAATATATATCTGCTGGATATTCTGTCTGGCGCCTCTCATCCTGCGCTGGACAGTTGAGAACGGGGCATAAATTATATCATCCTGATCTTCTCCCATTCCTCCCTGACCCTTTTCTTTTAACAAACCTATCACAGTAAAAGGTATTTTGTTTATTCTTATCTTTTCACCCACAGGGTCGGTATATTCATCAAACAGGTTTTCTGCAACTGTTTGTCCGATCACACACACTTTTGAAGCTCTTCTCTCATCCGTTTCCGAAAAGCGTGATCCGCTCTCCACCTCAATATTTCTTATATCAAAATATTCATTATACACCCCGCGAACAGAACTGTTCCAGTTATTTGATCCTGCTATGATCTGTCCTCCTGATCGTGCTACCGGACTGATATATTTCACCGACCGGCAATTAGCCCGGATAGCTTCCAGGTCGGCCATTTCAAGACTCTGGGCAGACCCTGCTGCAGTAGCAACCCCTCCCCTGAAAGTGGCACCCGGAAACACCATAATAACATTGGAGCCCAATCCGGATATCTGGTTTTCAATACTATCTCTCGAGCCCTGACCAATAGCCAGCATAGCAATTACCGAAGCCACGCCGATAATGATCCCCAGCATTGTTAGTAACGACCTGATCTTGTTTTTGTTCAACGATCGCAAAGCAATTACAAATAAATTTTGCAGTTTCATTTTCTTACAGTTCAGTTATTATAAATCTTCATCTTCGGGGGGAAGTTTATCAAGCTCCTCCCTGGCATTCTTAACATTCTCAATCATCAATTCCTTACTGATCCTTCCATCACGAAAAAGTATATTTCGCGTAGCAAATTTCGAAATATCCGCCTCATGAGTTACAAGTGCAATGGTTATTCCCTTCCGGTTGAGTTCCTGGAAAATTTCCATTACCTCAAAGCTTGTCCGTGTATCGAGGTTACCGGTCGGTTCATCGGCAAGCATTATCACCGGATCATTTACCAGGGCTCTGGCTATTGCCACCCGTTGTTGCTGTCCTCCGGAAAGTTGACTGGGAAAATGCTCCGACCAATCGGTAAGACCCACTGATTCCAAAGTATTCATAGCCCTTTCCTTCCTTTCTTTTCTTCCGATCTCCGGATTATATAGCAAAGGTAATTCAACATTTTCCAGCGCTGAGGTTCTTGGTAAAAGATTATAGGTTTGAAATACAAAACCAATTTTCCTGTTCCTCATCCTGGCTAACTGGTTTTTATCCATATGGCTAACATCGTCGCCGTCGAGATAATACTTCCCCCCGGTGGGTACATCCAGACAACCAAATATATTCAGAAGTGTTGATTTGCCACTACCGCTGTGTCCCATAATGGCTGTGAACTCACCATGATAAATATCCATGTCGATACCACGCAACGCATGCACCTTTACGGCACCCATATCGTAAATCTTTGACAGGTTTTTAACCGAAATGATCTTTCTTCTTTCCTGATCCTGTTCCTTCATTATCCTAAATTGTAATATTATAAACTAATCACTCGATATATTAATGAGGACCACGTCTCCCTCCACCCATTGTTGGCATAAACGGACTTCTTTGATTCTGATTCTTAACTTTTTCTTCATCGTACACAACCCCCATCACTACTTCCATGCCTTCCTGAAGGTTGGGAGAACGTATCTCTACAAACCCTCCTTCACTTAACCCTGTAAATACCATAAGCGGACGAATAGTTTCATTTTCCTTTATCCATATCCTGCCGGAATTTCCTCTATTGCTATTGCCATGCTGCCGGTTCATGTTCTGCATATCCATCCTGGATCCACTGCCCATTCTGCCTCCCATGTTAAAACCACCGGCCGGTCTGCCTCCGCCTCCCTGCCTGAACATAGCAAACTGGCTGACCCTTTCCAGACTGTTTTCAATTTCTTTGTCCGAAAGACCCATCGATTTCATTCGCTCAACCATCCTTTCTCTCATCTCATTAATGTCCTGTTTCATAGAATCGGGCAAGCTTTCATAATAATAAGTTAAATAATCTGAAGGCGGAGAAAAGCTAAGAGCTTTTGACGGGACTTTCAAAACATCATTCCGGCTGTCGATCATTACCGTGATTGTTGCAGTCATTCCAGGCATAAGCTTCATGTCGGGATTCGGAACATCAATTATAACAGTGTAAGTTACCACATTTGATATTATAACCGGCTTAAGTCTGATCTGTCTTACAACCCCTTTAAAATTTTCATCAGGGTAAGCATCAACAGAAAAATCCACCTTCTGATCAACCTCTATCTGTCCTATATCTGCTTCATCAATACTTGCTTCCACCTGCATTTTTGTAAGGTCATTCACAAGGTTAAACAGTACTGGTGAATTGAAACTGGCTGCTACTGTCTGACCCTGCTCTACATTTTTCGAGATCACTATTCCATCAATAGGTGATCTGATAGTTGCATAATCCAGATTAATTTTCGCCCTGTTTAATTGTGTTTCTGCCGAAAGCAAATTTGATTCTGCTGTCTGGTAGTCATCCAATGCCTTATCCATCTCAACCCGGGCAACAACTTTCTCCTTAAACAACTTCGTTATGCGATTGTATTCTCTCTCAGCCTGGTCAAGTAAAATACTTTTCCTGTGATAATTTGCTTTTGCATCAAACACCTGGGCTGCCAGATTAGTAGTATCGATCATGGCAATTACCTGATCTTTTTTTACCTGCGAATTAAAATCCACATAAATATCTGATATCTTACCTGATACTTGTGTACCAACCTGTACTTCTGTGACAGGTTCAAGCGTACCGGTGGCAGTAACCACTTTGTTCATATCACCCTTTTCAACCGGGATGGTTTCCCACTTAAATTCTATTGGCTTTCCCTTTTTAAGCAGAATAAAACCTGCTAAAGCAACCGGAATAACAACCGATAGTATTATTATGATCTTTTTCATTTGATATTATTTTATTGCTTGTTATGTGTTAAATGTTAAGTATTAAACGTTATATGTTACTGGTTACTGGGTGCTGGGTGCTTGTTTGTTTCATTTTTCGGTTAAAATTTGTGCATATCAATAAAGCAAAATAAGTATACGGATTTTGCGAACGAAGTGAAGCAATCTCTCCAGGCTTTTCGTAAAGCTCATGACAGTCTATTGCTTTGGCATCCCGGTTGTTCTTGGGAGATTGCTTCGTCACTTCGTTCCTCGCAATATCCTTTTTCATACTTTATATTCTAGTTAAAACTCTGCCTCATTTTATCATTTACTCATTTTCTCCATCTCTTTATCTCCTCTTCTCTTCGTCGCTCTTTCGCCCCCTCTCCTCTTCTCCTTTTCACCTAATCTGTCTCTTCCTACTACTTACTAATTACTACTTACTTCCTACTTCTTCTTATAAAGCAATAGGTTTACCCTGGTAAAACTCAAGTATTTTTTGTTTAAAAATCAGTTCATATTTAGCACGTGTAAGGTTTGATTTTGCCTGTTCGAAGTTGTTCTTTTCAATAAGGTAATCTGTTGCATTCATCATACCCAGTTCATATTTTCTTTCAGTATCCGAGAATGATCTCTCAGTAGATATTAGTTGTTCTTCTGAAGCCTCAAGATTATTCCTGGCAGCGATTATATCATTAAAGGCCTGCTCTATGGTTTTCCGTAACTGGTTCCTGGTATTTTGTGCACTTAATTTTGCAGCACTAATATTTATCTCGGAGCGTTTTATATTGGTTTGAACCAGTTTCCGGTCAAATATTGGAATACTCAGGCTAAGTCTTACAGATTCGCTCAGATTGTCCTGCAACTGATCGAAATAGGGATAACCAATTGGCGTAGCTGTAAACATCTGAGCCTGTGTCATAACAATTTCCGATGGGTCGCTCTTCAAATATCCTATCTCCCTTGTTTCCAAAGCTGATTCCCTTGAATACAAATTCCTGGCATTTGAATATCCGGTTGTCACACCTGCTGTAAGAGTTAGCCTGGGAAATCGTGCACCCTTTGCAATATCAAGGCTTGTTTCAGCGCTTTCGATCATCAAATCCGCCTCCTGTATCTCCGGTCTTGTTTTAAGAGCATCCTGAAAAATCTTTTCTGATTCAGGGATAGCTATTACTCTCAGGTCAGATTCATCAAAGTAAGGTCTTTCAATCTCGAAATTATCAATAACAGGCATTTCCATTATCTGCATCAGGTTGACCTTCAAAATGGAAAGCTGGTTTTTATTATTTACAAGACTATAGTTATCCGTAGCAAGCTGAGATTTTATCTTCAACAAATTTCCCTCAGGCACACTTCCCGTACTTACAAGTATTTCTGTTCTTTCAACCTGTGCCTCAGTCGACTTTACTTTTGTTTCAGCATTTTCAACCTGCTCGTATGCATAAAGTACCTGGAGATATGCCTGGGTAACATCCAGGATCACCTGGTCTTCAGTTTTCTCCAGGTCATAATTGCCAGCCTTCAGGTCAATCTCATCTTTTTTAATGTTGTTCTTTGTCTGAAATCCATTAAACAGGGTAAAGTTCGAGTTCAGAGATAAATTACTGCTTGAAATATTTTGTTCAATATATTCGTATGAATATGGATCAACCGACCTTCCGAAATTGAAACTCTGACTGCCTGTAGCTGATAACGATGGCAGAACTCCTGCTTTCGATTGCGTCAGGTTAATTTCATCCAGTTTGCCGGAGAGTTTCTTCTGGTTAAGCGAAATATTATTCTGAAGAGAAAGGTTTGTACATTCCTCCAGTGACCATACTTTTTGCTGTGCATTTAGTCCGGTTAAAAAAAACACTAAGAAAAAACACAGTATAACAATTCTTCTGATTATTCTATTCATCTCTGTTTATTTTACTAATTGTTAGACAAACCGACAAGAAGGTTTATTCCACTTGCATAATTATTTTTACTCTTTCGCTGCATCACAAGTCTTCTACTTTTCGATTTAATTTTACTTTAGGAAGCCAGAATTCAACATGTTGCAACACATTATCCGGTTTGCCTCCGGGTCGTTGAACATTCTGCGGCATACCACCTCGTCCTCCCCTTGAACCGCCTGGTCTTCCACCACCCCTTCCCTGGGACATACCCGGTCGTCTACCACTACCCCGTGGCATCATTTTTATTCCCGTTTCAAAACCTACACTGATCATATTTGTTGAATCCTGAAGGAAACTTTCAATAATTAGACAAAACTCCTGCCAGGTTTATTCCTGTAATCTTCATTTGTAACTATTCAGTACCATAATTCCGGAATGCTAAAATGTCTAAATTTTTAGGTTAATATCATAATACTTTGCATTTTTGTCGATTGCCAATCCCGAAAATTAGCATTCGCCAGCTGGCGAATCGCGTAAATTTTCGAGGATCCCCGGAAAAATATGAAAATCGAAGATTTCTGTTTTTCCGGGACTGACGACTGTAGACTGCCGACTGATCAGTTATCTCCCATTTTCCTGAGAAAAAAATTTACATGAAGAAATGTCGTAATTTAAATTTTGGCTTAATTCTTGAACAATAGGTAAATGCAAGGTAAATGAAATTTACATGTATATTTTGTCAGTAGGTTGCAATAATCAACATTATTAATTATTTTTCGTTTCATGAATATAAATATCATACGTAAACATACTGCCAATATTAATAAACTGGTTGCCAGGAAAAGAATCAAGGAGTCGCTTGAACTGCTTGGTAAGCTTATTTCCGAGTCCGGAATGGGCGATCTATATTCTGAACTGGAGAAGCTTGAATCTACTTACGAAAACATGCTGAAATATACCCTGGAAGGAATTAAAGACCCTGAACGGCAGAAGGTATATAACCGTTTGCTGGTTTCCATCTTGCAGATAAATGACCAGGTAAAAGAGATCCTCCTTTCAAAAAACTCCGGATGGCAGCTATATGCTCTGAAATCAGACCTGAAAACAAAACAGAAACTTTCAGGTAAAACTGTGGCTGAAAATCTGAATGACCTGAGCTTTAATAAGGAACTCAAAAAAGTCATTCAGGAGAATTTCACCCTGAGCTCTGATCCCACATCAGAAAATGCTAAAGAATTCGAAATCCTGGTTACAGATATCTACAACCATTTCTGGTTAACTGACAAATATTCAGATGGTGATTCAGAACTGGCAGAAATGTTAAGGAAAAACCGGAATTTCAGATGGCATGACAAGAGTCTTTTTGTTAGCGCAATAACCCTGAGTCTGTTACGATATTTTGACATCCGCAAGTTTCATATCCTTTTTGATTTTTATGTTGATAACACCAGGGAAGTAAAGCAGCGCGCTCTTATTGGTCTGGTTTTCACATTATTTAAATATGACCAGCGGTTATACCTGTTCCCTGAAATAACCGGTCGACTGAAAATGCTCAAAGACAAGAAAGGTATCCAAAAAGAAATCGAGGCTATCATCATACAGATAATTCGATCAAAAGAAACCGAAAAGATATCAAAGAAATTAAGGGATGAGATCATTCCCGAAATGGTTAAACTTCAGCCAAAACTGGAAGATAAACTGGATCTGAAAAACCTTGTACCGGAAGACCTTATGGATGATAAGAACCCGGCATGGAAAACTGTTTTTGAGGAGTCGGATGATCTGTTTGGCAAAGTTGAAGAATTCACAAAACTACAGACGGAAGGTGCAGATGTTTTCATGACAGCTTTCGCCAGTCTGAAGAATTTTGATTTCTTCCGGAAAACCATGAACTGGTTTATGCCATTCTACCCTGATAACCAGGTGATAGATGAATCGCTTATGTTGGAAGAAAACAGCTTTGACAAAGTGGCTTTTATTGACGGGCTATACCACACCGGTTTTCTTTGCAATTCTGATAAGTATTCTTTCCTTATAAACGTAAAGCGTATGCCGGGAATGCAAAAGAAAATAATGCTTGAACTGTTTAATGCTGAAATGAAAGGTATGAATGAACTGTCTGAGAGTGACGAACTTATTGACCAGTTTTCACGTGATAAGGTAATTTATACCCAGTATTTACAGGATCTGTACAGGTTTTTTAAACTGTACCATAATAAGGCAGAATTTGAAGATGTTTTCTCCGGTGACCTTGAACTTTATAATTCACTGTTCTTCAATATCCTGGTGGATGATATAACAATATTGCGAAATATCGCAGAGTATTATTTTGAAAAAGATTATTTCAGGGCTGCATTAGAAATATACAATAAGCTGCATAAGCAGGGAATAAAAAGTTTTGAGATAATTGAAAAAATTGCTTATTCATATCAGAGGCTCAGAAAATGGGACATTGCGCTTGAATATTACAAACAGGCTGAATTGTTCGAAAAAAACCGGCTATGGGTTATGAAAAAGATGGGATTATGTTACCGGAAGCTGGGAGATAACCAAAAAGCACTTGAATATTACAAAGAAGCCGAAAAGATTAATTCTGAAGACCTTTATATCCAGGCTCTTATCGGTCGTTGTTACCTCGATCTAAAGGATTTTGAAACCGCACTTAAGTACTATTTCAAGGTTGAATATCTCGATTCATCAAAAAAGAGTGTATTACGACCAATTGCCTGGTGTTACTTCATGACCAATAAGCTTAAAGAATCAAAGAAATACTATACAAAGCTCTTTAAGTATGAAGCAAACAAGTATGATTATATGAATTTTGGTCATGTGGAATGGTGCCTTGGTAAGAAGAAAGAAGCCATTGAGCTTTATGTAAAAAGTATTCAGGAAAAAGACAATAACCTAAAACTGTTCATGGAAGCTTTCCATGACGATGAGCAAATACTCATTCAGAAAGGAATCGATCCGGATGAAATACCCATAATGCTTGACTATCTGCAATATCAGATGAAGGGGTGATGAGGTGATGAGGTGATGAGGTGATGGGGTGATGAGGTGATGGGGTAAAGAAAAAAGGTCTGCAAACCATGCAGACCTTCTACCCTAAACTAATCACCTATGAAAAAACGTTTACCATTTGCTAAAACCGCCGCCATGAAAACCTTTTCCTCTGCTTCCAAAGTGTCTCATACCTTTTCTCATTCCAAACCCTCTGCCGGAATTGTCCAGTTTCATCTTCTGTTCATCAGTAAGCAGGTTGCGGAATTCTATTCTGAATTCAGCCTGCTTCTTCATCAATTTGTTCATAACATCTGTTCTCTCATCAATACCGGCATTAATTGCTTTGGTATCAGGTTTTTCAGCCCTCACTAAATTTCTGTGCCTGACTGCAAGTTCGCTCATCTGATCTCTCAGTGGCTGCACCTCTTTATAGTGTGCCAGTCTTAATTCTTTGATCTGCTCTGCCTGATCATCAGTCAGATCCGGCAAGGGGCAATAATTATTCCGCATCATTCCATGTCCCATTCCAAATTGTCTAAAACCTTTTTGGGGGTGTTGGAAATCAGATTTAGTTGAGTCCCATGCAGATCCATAGCCCGTACACCAGGGACCAGGTCCACGACCATGCTGAGCAAACAGACTAGTTCCTGCTATTATCATTAATAGTGATAATAAAATCGTGATTGTTCTTTTTTTCATTGTTTTCATTTTAATGATTTTTTAAGTTCAACTTCTATTGTCTTTCAACACTATTTTGACAATAGTAACTATGTTTTTATTCCAAATATTGGTGTCTTTTTTCTCAACTCCTTACCAGAAGTGGAATTGCGGAGGACCTCCCGGTCCTGGATCAGGGTCCGGATCACCACCAGGGCCATGACCAGATCTTCTTCTCTTATGACGAGGGAACTCTTTCTTTCTCCTCAATTCCTTTCCTCTTTCTCCAAACTCTTTCAGTCGCCGGATCTGTTCATTTGTGAGGTGGGGTTTCAATTCATTTCTAAAATCATTAATTAATAAAATGAATTCACCCCGGAAACTTTTCATCAGCTCAAAGTTCTCCTTTGCATACTTATCAACAATCGGCCTTATTACTTCTTTTTGTTCATCATCTAATTCAAGCATATGCTCCATCATAAATTTAAAACCTTCAGCCGATCCGAAATTACGCAGTTCCCTGATCCGGCTTTCCCTGATCTGTGTAGAAGTTAAATAGCCTATTACAAAGCCAATCATTAACGTTGTCAGAAGGAGGATTCCTGATTTGATTTTTGTATTCATATCAATAACAGATTATTTTTCATATAAAAGAAAACTGATAAGATTATCTTCCGAAATCGGATCGACACCTGTAATAGTATTGACATTCAGCGAACCATGTGATATATACAGGCTGATAACCAGCAGTAAAATAACTGCAACACCGGTAACAGCAATCCGATTGAACATAGAAGTAAAACTTCTTCCAAAATCCATCGATATCACTTTACCCTTTTTCTCATCACTAACAGCCTGCATAACACGGTTGCGGAAACCAGCAGTAAAACCATAATTCCTTGACGATAACAATTCTCCCACCTTGCCAAGCTTTACCTGCTCTTCCCTCAGTTCTGCAGACACTTTAAGGGCCAGTTTGAGTTTTTTATCTTCATCCGCAGAAAGTTGTTCGTTCATTGAACGAAGCAAAAGTTCGTACATTTCCTGGTTAATCATATTCTGTTAAATAAATGGTTTCAATATTCTTCTTAAATTTTTCTGTGCTCTTGCCAATCGTGACAATACCGTTCCTATTGGTACATTTAGTATCGAAGCAGCTTCTTTTGTACTGTATCCCTGGAGCATTCTTAACACAACAACCATCCGGAATTCGGGTTTTAAATTCTGCAAAGCTTTATCAACCAAATCTTTCGACTCCGATTCACTCTCCCTGTTCCTTTGATCAGGCAGATCAATCTCTTTCACATCATCAACATTTTTCCGGTGAAATAAAGATATCACCTTTTTCTGTTTCTTAATTTCGTTCAGAGACAGATTAATTGCAATACGGGTAATATATGTACCCAATGCTGAATCCCCTCTGAACTTTTCCAGGGAACGGTAAAACCTTATAAAAGTCTCTTGTCCCACATCCTCAGCTGCAGCATTATCTCCGAGCATTCCTTTTACAGTGTTAGCCACCTGCTGCTCGTAGCGTCCAACCAGTTCCTCAAAAGCCGCATCTTCTCCGCACTTAGCTTTTTCAATCAATTCACTATCATTATAACTGGTGTAATTCCCCACCGGCACTTATCTTTTATTTGTTAGACAAACCTTTTGTTAATTTTATTCCCGGTAATGTATTTATAAACAAATATATGAATTGATTAACTTATGAACTAATCAGCAAGACAAAAGTTTGTTAAATTTGCAGAGAGCAAATTACCGGATCATGGATATTAACGAACTGTGCAGAAAGATCAAATCCTGCACCAATTGCAAGTTGCATAAATCGAGAAAAAATGCAATAACCGGGGAAGGCAATTTCAATACGGGAATTTTGATAATAGCACAGGCACCCGGGAAAGATGAAGACAGGACAGGAAAAATGTTCATAGGTCCTTCGGGAAAAATATTTGACAGGTTATTATTAAATGCCGGGATTCACAGGGAAGATATCTACTTAACAAATCTTATTAAGTGCTACCTGCCTAAATGCCGCAGGCCCTCAAAAAATGAAATTGAACAATGCTCGGTTTATCTGGACAAAGAGATTGAAATAATTGATCCGAAATTAATTGTAGCTCTCGGATTTCATACCACCCGGTATATTTTAAAAAAATATAATCTTGACAGACCTCCTAAAAATGAATATAAAAACCTTTTTGGAAAACTGTTCTATGCTGATGACAGAATAATTTTTCCAGTCAGGCATCCCACTGCTATTCTATTTAATCCTGAAAAAGAAGAAATAATCCAGGAAAACTATAATATGATATTGAAACTATTGCCATGAGGAAAGAATGTCAATGGTATCAAGTATGCCTCATGAAAAAATTTCTTAAGCAGGGCAAACTGGACGAATAATTTATACATTTGAGAGAAATTTATTTTAAAAACTAATAATCATGAAAACTAAAAAACTCCTTTACTTATTCCAGGCTGTAATATTCATCCTTTTGATCACATTCTCATCGTGCAAACCAAAAGAGGAGAGCTTTACCTTTGCATTTATGACAGATATTCATGTTCAGCCGGAAGGGGTAGCCACTGAAGGATTCTCAAAAGCTATTGAAAAAATTAATGAATTGGAACCTGATTTTGTTATTGCCGGCGGTGACCTGATAATGGATGCACTGGGACAAACCTACGGACGGGCTGACAGCCTTTACAAGCTGTACCAGGAAATGTCAGGTAATTTTAATATGCCTGTTTATAATACCATGGGAAACCATGAGGTTTTTGGTTTGTATGAAGAAAGCGGTGTTGATTCAACTCATGAATTCTACGGGGAGAAACTATTCGAAAAATTCATGGGTAAACGATATTATGCTTTCAATCATAAAGGATGGAGATTTTATATTCTCGACTCGGTTGATGAGCATCCTGATGGCGGATATTACGGACATGTTAGTCAGGACCAGATCGACTGGCTTTCTGAAGATCTGAAACTGGTTGATAAAGAGACACCGATTGTTCTCAGCGTTCATATTCCTTTTATCACTATACAAAATATGATCAATAAGGGAAGTTATGCTCCTAATACTAAAGGTAATACAATTAAGAACTCCAAACAGGTACTGGACTTATTTCAGGAATATAATCTTAAACTGGCTCTACAGGGACATTTGCATGTTCTGGAAGATATGTATACCAGGGACGTACACTATATTACGAGCGGAGCAGTAAGCGCCAGATGGTGGGCTGGTCCATACTATGGCACGGTTGAAGGATTTTTATTAATCACTATCAGTGGTGATAATTTCGAATGGGAATATATGGATTACGGCTGGCATGCACCGGTGGTTAAGGATGAATGATGAAGAGAAGTAAGAAGCAGGTTGAGGTGAGAGGTGAGAGGTGAGAGGTGAGCGTGAACTCGTAACTTACTCAAATCCTACATTCATCCGGAGTTTCCGAATAAATTCATGAATACCTTTCTGATCTTTTTTCCTGATCATATCAATTAACACACCTAATTGGTCGTGAATTTTTTCGACATGTTCAATGGTATAAGGATTAAAAAGTATTTCTGACAACAGATAAACATCCTCCGAAAGCACTCGCACGGCAATATCCAAATGCTTCTTAAAAGTGGTACCGGGGACTTCAATCTTCTTCATACAAGCTGCAAATACCATAGTTGATGAAAATGGTATTGATAATGAGTATGCTATGGTCTGGTCGTGAACATCAAATGTATATTCAAAAATATTCAGAGACAGTGATCCGTAAAATGATCTGAAAAACTGTTTCCCTTCATTATCAGATTCTTTAATAATAATAGCGCTTTCACTGCTCAAATCTTTTACATTCCCAAACGTCGGTCCAAACATTGGATGTGTCGAAACGAACCTTCTTCCTGATTGTTCATAGAATTTTTTCAATCCGTTTTTTACCGAAGCAATATCTGCCAGGATACATTGATCAGGGAGATATGGTATCACCTCCTCAAATACTTCCCTGGTTTTTTCAAGATTAACAGCATTGATCAATAAGTCGGGTTTGTATGCCGCAATCTCATCATAATTAGTCAGCCTTTGGGTTTTAAAAAGATACCTGAGTCTTTTAAGGTCTTTATCATATATCCCAACTTCATAATCCAGGCATAGCGACTCAGCCAGCCAGGATCCCATTTTACCGGCTCCGAGGATAAGTATTTTATTCATATTCGAGTTACATGTTACGAGGTTCGTGTTACGGGTTAAGCAAAAACAGGTCGGCAAGCACAATAGCTGTTACTGCTTCAACGATCACCGGAACTCTTAATGCAATACACGCATCATGTCTTCCCCCTATCTCCAGATCAACCATCTCACCGGTAGCCATATTCATAGTTCTCTGTTTTTGAGCAATACTGGATGCAGGTTTTACAGCTATTCTGAAGAGTAGCGGATTCCCATTGGATATACCTCCATTGATCCCCCCTGCATTATTGGTTTTTGTTTTACCCTCAGCAGAAATAAAACAGTCATTATGTTCACTTCCTCTCATCCCTGCTGCGCCAAATCCTGCACCAAACTCAATTCCTCTTATTGCAGGTATTGAAAATATCATATGACTGATAAGCGATTCAAGTGAATCAAAAAAAGGTTCACCGAGTCCCACCGGCATTTGTTCCACCTCACACTCAATAATCCCTCCAATGGAATCTTTTGCATCAATTGCATTTTTAACAGCATGTTCAATCTCCTTCTCACCACCTGCCTCTTTCAAGCTGGCTTTTACTTCAACAGGGGTGATTATTTTCCTGGCAATAACACCTGCAGCCACCAAACCTATTGTTATCCGTCCGGAAAAATGTCCTCCTCCCCGCGGGTCATTATAACCCGAATACTTTTTCATGGCTGTAAAATCAGCATGTCCAGGTCTGGGTATATCCGTAAAACCGGCATAATCTTCCGGTCTGGTATCAGCATTTTCAAAAAGCATTGTGAGCGGGGCGCCTGTTGTACGCCCTTGATAAACCCCACTTATTAACCGGGGAATATCGGATTCTTTCCTCGGTGTTGTTCCCTTTACACCACTCTTCCTGCGTGCCAGGTCTGTCTCAAAATCCTTCTCTGAAAGTGGAATTCCCGTGGGACACCCGTCAATGGTCACTCCCACTTCCGGGCCATGGGATTCACCAAAAATATTTATCCTGAAGATTCTTCCAAAACTATTCATTGAACTTACCTCCTGTTTTTTTATAATCTGTAAAAAAATCAGGGTACGATTTGCTGACACACTCATACCCACGAATATTAATACTACTACGAGCTCCTATTCCGGCTACAGCCGCCGCCATTGCAATTCTATGGTCATTTCTACAGTTAATTGAACCTCCGCATACGGGCCCACCCTGTACAATCATATCATCACCATCTGTTTCAATCGCAATGCCAACTTTCGTGAATTCTTCAACCAGCGCTTCCGCCCTGTTGCTTTCTTTCCCTGCAAGCCGGCTAACTCCTTTTATTCTGCTTTTCCCTTTCGCATATGATGCAAGAACCACCAAAGGAGGAAACAGATCGGGACAATCGGTTGCATCAAAGTTGAATGGTTTCATCTCTGCTTTGGTTACCCGAATTGCATTATTACCTCTGTTTATCCGCGCACCGAATTGTTCCAGTACATCCAGAATCCGCTTGTCAGCCTGGCTCGAATTAACATCCAGATTCTCTATCTCCACTTCGCCACCCAAAGCACCTGCAACAAGTAAAAAAGCTGCTCCGCTCCAGTCGCCCTCAATTTCATATTCCCCGGGTTTATACGTCTGATCACCAGGGATTACAAAGTGTTTATACGCATTATTTTTCACTTCAATTCCAAAATCTTCCAGAACTTTGATTGTAAGATCGATATAGAACCTGCTTTTCAGATCATTTACAAACAGTTCCGAATCCTTTTGCACCACAGGAAGAGCCATCAACAAGCCGGTAAGGAATTGCGAGCTTAATGAACCATCTACTGTTGCTTTTCCACCGGTTAACGGACCACGTATTGTAACAGGAAGCTTACCCTGCTTCGATGTTACCATGACACCCAACTCAATAAGAGGCTTTTCAATCATTGCAACCGACCTGTTTTTCAAGGTTCCCCGACCAGCCAAAGTAATATCCTTACCGGATAATGCAGCAATGGCTGAGAACATTCTCAAACCTAAACCCGACTCACCACAATCAAGTATGTTGGTCACAGGATCAAACCCTCCTGCAATTATAATCCTGTTCTTTTCAATTTCCACTTTTGCTCCCAAATCCACGGCAACATTCAAAGCTGCCTTAGCATCATCGCAAACCGACGGATTGGAAATAACCGTTTTTCCACCGGTCAGTAAACTTGCAACAACCACTCTTTGCATATGGCTCTTCGATGGATTTGCTGTCACCACACCACTTATTTGAGAAGGATGTACCGTTATATTCATGGATAAATACTTAGTATTAACTATTCAGTTTCTAAAATTCAAAATGACTAAAATTGAAGAATTGTGAGTCGTGGGTCGTTATCTAGTTAAAACTCCACCTCATTCTCTCATTTTATCATTTACTCATTTACTCACCTTACTTCACTTCAATTACTGATCAGTTACAATTAATCAATTTTCAGTTTGTAATTCTTAATAAACGATTCAAGGTCTTCAACAGGTGTGGGAATTACTTGTGCCTCACCGATTGAAGTAATATAGACAAAATGTATCAGGTCTTTATCCTTTTTTTTGTCTTTGCCAATAACAGAGGATAAACGGGCATAGTCAAGTTTTGTTCGATCAACGAGGCCCATATCCGATAATAGTTTTTTTATCTTCCCGGCTTCCTTTTTATCAAGTAACCCTTTTTTAACTGAAAGATCCGAAGCTATTATCATTCCCAGGCTTACCGATTCCCCATGTGTCAATCCGTAAACACTCTCAATTGCATGACCAAAAGTGTGTCCGAAATTCAGTATTCGCCGGTATCCCTGCTCTTTTGGATCTTTACCAACCACTCCGGCTTTTATTTTTATTGAATCGTTAACAACTTTTGTCAGAAAAGCTATTTCCCTGTTTTCTATTTCATCAGGGTGATTATTCAAATAGTTAAATAATTTCCGGTCCTTAATTACCCCATGTTTCACA
>JADFQJ010000006.1 GCA_022561875.1 Bacteroidota bacterium
TAAGGATAATCATATGACATCAGCAACTTATGAAGGAGAAAACACAAAAGATTTAACACTGATTGTAGATAGCTACTTGCAATTAAAAAATGCTTTGGTATCGGATAATAGCCAAGAAGCTTCAAAAGCCGGACAACAGATGCTCTATGCATTTAAAGGCTTTGATAAATCATCACTTACAGAAACTCAAAAGAAAAAGTTTTTAGAAATCGAAGAAGATGCGGTTGAGCATGCCGAACATATTTTAGAAAATGCTGGAGTTATTGACCATCAACGAGAACACTTTGAAATTCTGAGCATTGATGTAGGTGATTTAATAACACTTATTGGTACAACTAAACACCTGTATCAAGATTTTTGCCCAATGTACAATGATGGCAAAGGAGCTATTTGGTTTAGCGAAACAAAAGAAATAAAAAATCCTTTTTACGGCAGTAAAATGCTCTCTTGTGGTAAGATTCAAAAAGAAATAATGTAAATGAAGCTTTTTAAGAAAGTATTTATTGTTCTGTTGGTTGCTTTTGCAGGGATTCAATTTATCCCCACAAATCGTAATCAAAGCAATAAAGAATTGCTTTCCGATATATCATTAACTTATAATGTTCCTGAAAATATTCAATCTATCTTAAAGGCTTCTTGTTATAATTGCCATAGTAATAATACTGATTACCCATGGTACAATAAAGTTCAACCAGTTAGTTGGTTTTTAGAAAGTCATATAGAACAAGGGAAAGCAGAATTAAATTTCAGTGAATTTGGTTCATATTCCCTTAGGAGACAAAAAAGCAAATTGAAATCTATGGCAAGCCAAATAAAAAATGATAAAATGCCATTATCTTCTTATACTTTAATATATAGGAATGCGAAAATTTCTAAAAATGAAAAATTACTGCTTATAAATTGGATAAATAATTTAGCGGATAGTCTTTAAAACAGAAACAACCAAATGCTATTAATGTGTATAGTTAATGGCGGTTTTGTGCTAAATTTTATCCGTATTGCATTGAAAAAAGCAAGTGCAAAACTGAAAGTTTACAGCCTTGAAACCCGCTACTAACAATAGGTGTGCCGAGAAGCAGTAAACGGCAATATATTTACTGCATGCTGTAATTGAGATGGTGGAACCGACAACTGACGATAAATGTCAGGGTCTTTGACCCACCGAAATCGTCTTGCAGAGCCTGTCCCGGTGTATATCGGGAAGAGGACTTCAACCGAGCGATAGGAAGCTCATGAGCACCAATTTAAATATTTAAATATTTGCGAATAAACCACCAAATGGTGCTATAGTAAAGAGCTATATTGAGCGATTTGGAAAAGGTTATACCACGTGAAATGCGAAGCATGTTTAACAGGACTTCTCACCATAACCAGCTCGTGCTTGATATCACCCTGCATACCGGCTCCTCGCTTAAAAAGCCCACCGGATTTTTTTTTAAGCTTGACCCTCCTGGTACTGTAAATGTCCTTACGCCTGTGCTGAAGCTTCGGCGTAGACGTTCGGTTAATACCTTGCATCTACTTTTTAAACTGTAATATTTTTGTTTAAACCTATACTCATGGGCAAACCCATAGACATAATGTCCATGATGATTTTAAAAGCGTTGATACAATTGATGTAATTAATGATAATTTAAAAAATTACCACCTTTGAATTATAATTACAAAAACAGACACTTTAAATAAACTAAAAGAATCAAACAAACAAAATATGGTCAACCAGGATATTTATACCAAGTCCGGCAAGTATAATCCCTCCGAATATTTCAAGTCCTGAATTGTAGCGGGTGCCTATTTTATTTCCAAGCAAAAAACCTAATGCGGAAAACAGGAAAGTTAAACCACCAATTATTAAAACAGGAATAATAATCGAAACTTCAAGCAATCCAAAACCAATCCCCACTATTAAAGCGTCGATGCTTGTGGCCATTGCCATTCCGGTAAGCATCAGGTTATTTGAAAGGGGAAAACTTTTTTCTGCTTTATCCTTGTGCTTAACTCCTTCATAAATCATTTTACTCCCGATTGCCAGAAGCAATACAAAAGCAACCCAATGGTCGAAACTCTCAATATAACGCTGAAAACTACTTCCTGCCAGCCAGCCAATCAGTGGCATTAATGCCTGAAAAACCGCCATAAAGAGGGCAACCTTAAGTGCATTTTTTAATTTAACCTTAACCATGCAAACACCGGCTGTAATGCTTACCACAAAACTATCAACCGATAATCCTATCCCTATCAAAA
This sequence comes from Bacteroidota bacterium, assembly GCA_022561875.1. GTDB lineage: Bacteria > Bacteroidota > Bacteroidia > Bacteroidales > VadinHA17 > JADFUQ01. The sequence goes on from JADFQJ010000006.1 coordinate 2,245, forward strand.
ATATTGAAAGTAAACCCATAATCAATTATAATAAATATCAAGGATATAGAAGTTGTAAAATAACTTTAATTTTGCACTAAATAATAACTCTCTGATATTTTCTCTTTTCTCAGCCCTTCCAGCTCTGCTTTGTTATTAAAAAAGCAGATGAATCACTTCAATGTTTACCTGGTCACAGATCCCGGAAATATGGCTGCCTGGTATAACCGCCTTCAGAAGCTTGCAGAACGAACCCGTTTGGGAATACCTGTTACAATCTCGTCCGACCCGCGACATGCTTTTTCTTCCGGCGCTGCTAACTTTGCCTCCGGCCATTTTTCAAAATGGTGCGAACCGGTCGGCTTTGGAGCTATCGGCGATTCGACATTCGTTGCGCAATTTGGTGATATTGCCAGGCAGGAGTACCTGGCAGTAGGGATCCGTACCGCACTGCATCCCATGGCTGACCTGGCGACCGAGCCCCGCTGGGCAAGGATCAGTGGGACATTTGCCGCAAATACCGGTCAGATTATGCCATACTATGGTGTTCCGGTGGGACAAACCAGCGAGAATGTTGCTTTTAGCTATAACAAACAGGTGATTACCGGTCTGCTTCGTGATAAATATGGTTTCGACGGTGTTGTTTGCACAGACTGGGGAATAGTAACTAAGCAGAAATTATTAGGTGTTTTCAAGATGGAACCCAGAAGTTACGGGGTTTTCGATCTGACTGAAGAAGAAAGATTTATTAAAGCCCTTGATGCCGGGGTTGACCAGTTTGGTGGTGAGACGGAACCGGAAATGATCGCAAACCTGGTAAAGAATGGTAGAATTGAAGAAAGCCGTATCGATGTGTCGGTAAAACGTCTGCTCAGAGATAAATTCCGCCTGGGATTGTTTGATAATCCTTATATCGATGAGGAAAAAGCAGAACAAATTGTTGGTAAAGAGGAATTCAAACAGCTTGGAGAATTATCCCAGCGAAAAGCTATTGTTATGCTGAAGAATGGCGATCCCTCAGCCCAAAAACCTCTGCCGCTTGGTAACAACATAAAATTATATGTTGAGAATATAGATATCGAAACAGCTGCAAAGTATGGCGCTGTCACAAATAACCCGGAAGAGGCTGATTTTGCAATTCTAAGACTGGCAACCCCATACACAGGAGGATTAGGCAAAGGTATTATCGAAAGGTTTTTCCACCAGGGTGACCTGGATTTTAAGGGAGAGGGAAAAGCACATATACTTGATATTGCCAAAAAAGTTCCGACAATTATTGATATCTGTCTTGAGCGCCCGGCAGTGATCCCGGAAATAACAAAACAATGTAAAGCGCTGATAGCCAGTTTTGGAGCCAGTGATGAAGCAGTTCTGGATGTGATCTTTGGAAAGTTTAATCCTGCCGGAAAGTTGCCGTTCGAATTACCTTCATCAATGGAGGCAGTAAAGAATCAGAATGAAGACGTTCCATATGATTCAGACAGTCCTTTATTCCCCTTTGGGTTTGGATTGCCGTTTGAAGATAAATAAGACTTTGGATTGCAGGCTTTTCTGCTCTAAAATTTATATCTGATCTGGAATTTTATTTCACTGAGCACGTTGCCCGGAACAATACTGGTAAAACCGGGTGGTATCCTGTTCGAGAACCGGGTACGTGATAATTTTAACCAGAAACTCATGGCGTTGCCGGGCGAATACTTCATTAACAGATAACTGCGGGTTCCTTTTGAAAAGAGTGCAGGAACTGAAAAACTGTATAAAACATCATTTTCGTATGTGTAAATACGCGTATTGTACGAGTCGGTATCAAAAATAGCATATCTTGCTTTGAGGTCAACGGGTATTCGCCGGAATGTGAATAATATATCCTGGTATAATATGTATCCCCATTCAGGCGAATGATCTCCAACCTTGTTTCTTGAAATTTCAACCCTGTTCCTGAATCTTAGATTGGGACTTGTAATGAATGACAGGTGATAGCGTATGTTGAGACGATCAATTGTTTCCTGGTTTGCAATACCGGGGGTATTTTCATTATTATCGGCGAAATCCGATTCACCTTTTATCTTCCAGTACATTTCTACCTGTGATGACGGTTGAAAATCTATTTTTAACAGGTAATCTGTGCCTGACGATGGGGAGGTTACCCGGTACCTTAGCCATGGGAACCTGTATGTATCGAAATATGCGGACACTTTCCATCGGGGAATGGGACTGATCACTGCCCCAAGATAAAATCCCTCCTCGTTCCTGACCCCGGAACTTTCGGCAAAAGCATTTCCATAAAGAGAAAAATACTCCTTTTGAAAATTCCTGTATAACATAGTTAGGCTGATTTCTGAACTTAAATTAAAAAGTGCACCATTCAAAACAGCCCAACCCCTCCCAAAGGAATATGCTGCCTCTCCATACAAGTTTATCCGGTTTATCAGAATCTGGTAATCTCCTGACAAATGTGTTAATTGATTTCCCCTGAAATAGAATTGGTTATAATATCTGTCGGGAGGTTTTAACTCAGTATCCAGCCGTGTGTGTGCAAAAGTAAAACCGGTCTTTACATTGTTGAAATTAACGGTCAGATTGGTGCCAAATACCTGTTCAAACACGGCATCTTTGTCTGAGGCTAATCCTGTTACAGAATGATTACCGGAGGTTTGCAGGGTCGAAACAACAATTGCTTTATTTCTTGTTGAATCATATTCACTGATATTCCCGTCAATTCTTTTACCGGAATAGAAAAAAGAAAGGTCAATATTTTTGTGGTTTAGTGTTGTAGCTATGCCCCGGAAAAAACGATTTTCATCTGTTGACCGGTAAGCGGTGATTCCTGCAGCACGCTTTTTTACATCAAGAGGCATGGAAGTTTTTCCGAATGAATACCCCGACCAAAGTACCAGGCCCTGACCGAACCGCAGGTGATAATCGCCAATCGACAGGTTTTTCACAAACCCAAGGTTATTTATCTGCAAGTGTGCTGAGTAAAAATCAAATCCATTTTTATTGATGCCTTTGAAAAATTCCTCACCCGCATCCTTTTCCGCTGTTATTCCCCATCTTATCTTTCTTTTGTATTGGTAATCATATCTGATGTAGAGTTTTGCAGGATTGCCAAGAGTTGGAGTTGTTGATCCGTTACCGGATATTGAATCATTATCCGGAGAGTTTTGTGATTCTTTATCAAATTTTCTGCTTGTCCGCAGAAAGATCCGGTGTCTGCCTGATGTCAGTACTTTATCTTCAGCAGAAATAGCATGTGTTTTATTTTGCAGATCAATGAATGGTAATATCAACTTAACGAGCTCTGTATCAAAACCATACACAAACTGTAATTCATAAACGGAGAGTACCGTGCCATTTTCATGAATGTAATTTAGAAGGCTTTGGATCTGGAAATCTGTCAGCAATCTGATCCTGCTGAGCTCTTCAAAAGAAGCATGATTAATTTCAACGGGATTAGCTGCGAGCTGTATAAATTCTTCCTGCAGGATAGTAAGGTCGATATTCCCATCATGTTGTTCCCCCAACTCCTCGATTAAAAGCATGAAACGTTCTTCAGTGAAAAGCGAAGACTCTTGTCCTGTGACGGGTTGATTTATGCATATAATGAGGAAGATAAGCAGATATGTAACAAAAGAACAGGACTGCCTTGTCTCTACAGGGGGTTCCCGTATCATAGATTAAAGGTGTACAAAATTGAAAAATGGGGGGTGAATCCAAGTTGCTGATGGCGTGTGAATGCCAGATCGGCTTTAATTCTCTTGTAACTATAGCCGAGTCCGAATGTATATAAAGCTGGTTTTGTTGAAAACCCTGTTCTTAGTGTGAGGTTATCTGCCAATTCGAATTCAATGCCTGTTTTAAAGACAGCCGGGTTATTAAGATCTTTTTCGGTTTCAGCAGCAAGGAAAATTGTATTCGCGAAACGATACCCCATACCAAACCGGAATATTGTAGGGATATCTTCTTCAGTATCTAATGAAACCTTCGCCCTGGTTGGGTTAAAAACGTGAACGCCAAGAAAAAGATTCTTAACGGGCTGAGCCATTATCCCCGCCTCGACAGTTAAATTTCCCTGGTTACCATATTGGTCTGCGATAAATACATTGAGGTAATTCAGCTGAATGCCGGCTGAAATATTTTTCCCAAGCATTCTGCCAAAAGCGACTCCTATCTTGTTTTCGTGATATTTTGAATAACCAAAATATGAATAGGTAATTCCCATTGTTCCCGGAGCAGTCGGTATTACAATTGCTACTGCCTGAAGGGCGTACTGCGGTACAACAAATTTATTTTCATGATGAAAACCGAAAGAAAACTGATCCAGCCAGGCAAGCCCTGCCTGGTTGTGAAAAACCGACCACAAATGAGGCATCATCACAGTAGCATTTGACATGCCTGCTGAACGTGCCCCGAGTGGGTAGTTATCGTTTGTGCCAAATGATATCTTCCCTGAACAAATTGTTATGAGAAGAAACAGGATTATTTTTTTCCCGGGGTATGTCATCAGCATAAATAAATTAGGGCTTTTCGGTTAGATTCAAGACTCAGGTTTTTCTTGCAGGATCAGTTGGTTTTATATTTGTATTCAACTTTCGCGAGCTCTTCATTTGCTTTAACAATTTTCTTTTTCAGTTCGGTTTTATTGATTTTAAACCTGTTTCGTAATTCAGGATCGCCGACAGATAATATTTGGGCAGCAAGAAGACCGGCATTTTTTGCAGCATTTAATCCAACTGTTGCGACAGGGATCCCGGGAGGCATCTGCAGGATCGAAAGAATGGAATCCCATCCGTCGAGCGATGCTTTAATGGGTACTCCAATTACCGGAACAGGGGTCATGGCTGCAATAACACCCGGCAGGTGAGCTGCCATACCCGCAGCAGCAATGATCACTTCAATTCCATTCGATTCAGCCGACTTTGCAAATTTTTCCACCTCATCAGGCGTACGATGTGCCGATAAAGCATTCATCTCAAATGGAATTTCAAGATTGTTCAGTATCTTTGCTGCTTCTTCCATTACAGGCAGATCGGAAGTGCTTCCCATAATGATGCTTACTTTTGGTTTCATATGTTTATTGTATCTAAGGATATGTGCTGGAGAATAAGATTAAACCTGTTAACAAAGTTATATAAACAGAGTTTTCTGCTTATTGGATAAAGATAATGATTTTATTAAAGTTAACAGGGTTATTCACTAATTTGTATTTTCGTAAGGTTAATATAAAAGTTTTGCCAAATGGACAACATCAGGATCCTCGACAAAGAATTCAAATTATTCATTACAGAAGAGCAGATACAGGAAACGGTTAGAGAAATGGCTCTCCGGATGAACCAAGAACTTAAAGGGAAAAAGGTTTTTTTGATCGGGATACTGAATGGCTGTTTTATGTTCGTTTCCGATTTGGTAAGGAATCTTGATTTTGATTGCACAATTACATTCCTGAAACTTGCTTCTTACCAGGGAACTTCATCAACCGGGAAAGTGAAACGGCTTATTGGATTGAATGAAGACATTAAAGACCAGACTGTTGTGATTCTTGAAGATATAGTTGATACCGGTACTACACTTGACTTTATACAAAAGCAGTTAAAGGGGTATGAACCTGCTGAGATCAAAGTAGCAACCTTGTTGTACAAACCGGAAGCATGCCGGCAGGATGTTCCCCTTGACTATGTCGGGATGGAAATTCCTGATGATTTTGTTGTCGGATACGGACTCGACTATAATGGTTTCGGCAGGAATCTGAGACAAATCTATACTGTTATAGAGTGATGGAATTATGCCTGCCCCGCAAGGAAGTTTACCCTGCCTGCCCTGTAAGGAGGAACGACTGTATCGGGGTGAAATTGATTGCCCGGTGAAATTTGAGGTACGAAAATATTTCACCGGGGGAAGGAGCTGTTTCTACAGGGGAATGCTGGAAGAATGGAGTATAGTATTAGGAAATAGTGTAAATTCTCACGAGATATTCATGATAACAATTCAATTTTTCTTAATATATCTTTGTAATAAATTTTATATTCATAAATACGGCTTGGTTATTTTTGGTAAAGCAGACTAATTTCTATGCTTATGTTTAATATTGTAATATTCGGACCTCCCGGATCAGGGAAGGGAACACAATCTGTCAGATTGAAAAAAAAATACGGATTGGTTCATTTATCAACAGGAGATATCCTCAGGGATGCCCTGGCAAAGAAAACTGGTCTGGGTGTAAAAGCACAGGAATATATGGACAAAGGGGAACTTGTGCCTGATGAGGATGTTATTGGTATGCTGATGAAAGTACTTGATGAAAATATGAATTCTAACGGTTTTATATTTGATGGATTCCCCAGGACCGGGAAGCAGGCTTTATTCCTTAAAGAGAACCTTGAGAAACGGGATACAATGATATATGCCCTACTGACGCTTGATGTAGAAAAAGAAGAATTGATAAAACGACTTATCGACCGGGGGAAAAAAACAGGACGTTCAGATGATAAACTGTCAGTAATCGAAAACAGGATAAAAGTTTACCATGATCAGACAGCTCCTGTAATCGAATTTTTTAGAAAAATGGATAAATACTATCCTGTAGATGGCATGGGTACTATCGATGAGATATTTGACCGGTTGTGTAGGGTTATTGAAGAGGTCATTAAGTAGTCATTAGGGAAAGATTTTGATCCATGGTAATGCTTTTTCCTGAAAGACAAAGTTTTAACCGGATTCTAAAGGTTGAAAAAGGATTTTGCGAGGAACGAAGTGACGAAGCAAACTGTTAAATAATTAGGATGCCAAAATAAAAGAGGAAGAATATGGCCGAATCGAATTTTGTTGATTATGTAAAGATATTTTGCCGTTCCGGAAAAGGCGGTGCAGGATCGGTACATCTTCATCGCGACAAACTTACACGGAAAGGCGGACCGGATGGTGGTAACGGGGGAAGAGGAGGCCATGTGATCGTGAAGGGGAACAGGCAATTCTGGACACTGTTGCATCTTAAATACAAGAAACATGTTTTCGCTGTGAATGGAACAAATGGCTCAAAAGCATTAAAAACAGGGGCTGACGGAGATGATGTTTTTGTGGAAGTGCCCCTCGGCACCGTTGCAAAAAATGCTGAAACAGATGAAATCCTTTTTGAAATTACTGAAAATGATGATCAAAAAATCCTGATACGGGGAGGCAGAGGCGGATTAGGGAATGCAAATTTCAAATCATCTACAAATCGAACACCCAGATATGCCCAACCAGGAGAGAAAGGAGAGGAAAATTGGTTTATTTTCGAATTGAAAATACTTGCAGATATCGGACTTGTCGGATTCCCCAATGCAGGTAAATCAACCCTTCTTTCAGTTGTATCTGCTGCGAAGCCCAGGATTGCCGACTATCCATTTACAACCCTTGTTCCAAATCTCGGAATAGTTCAATACAGGGATAACAGATCATTTGTTATGGCAGATATTCCGGGGATCATTGAAGGGGCGCATGAAGGCAAGGGTCTGGGAATAAGATTTTTAAGACATATTGAGAGAAATTCTGTGTTATTGTTTATGGTGCCGGCCGATAATCTGGAAATTCATAATGAATATAAGATACTGCTTAATGAACTAAAACAATATAACCCTGAGTTATTGGATAAGAAACGGATTCTGGCAATATCTAAATCTGATCTTCTGGATGATGAATTGAAGCAGGAACTCGAAAAAGATCTTCCGGATATTCCACATATTTTTATTTCTGCTGTTCAGAACCGGGGGATTAATAAATTGAAAGACCTGATCTGGACAACTTTGAATGAATAATAAAACTATGTTTGAACTTCTTGAAAAATGGGACTTAAGCTTTTTCCTCTTTCTTAATGATCTCCATTCTCCCTTTTGGGATCAGGTAATGTGGTGGATCAGTGGTAAATATACGTGGATACCCCTGTATCTTTTTATGCTTGGCTGGATAATAATAAAAAAGAAGTGGAAAACCCTGGTTCTGCTTGTGGTCATTACCCTGCTGATCACATTGAGCGATCAGATCTCTGTACATTTTTTCAAGGAGGTGATAAAGAGACTCAGACCATGTCATAATCCTGATCTGGAAGGTTTGGTACATATTGTGAATGATAAATGTGGCGGCCAATACGGATTTATCTCTTCACACGCTTCTAACTCTTTCGCAATAGCAACTTTCACTTTATTGCTTTTCAAAAACCACACCTATTCATATCTCATAGTTTTCTGGGCACTTCTTGTATCATACAGCCGGATATACCTGGGAGTGCATTACCCCGGTGATGTGTTGGGAGGGATAACTCTGGGGTTGATACTTGGAAGGATTGTTTATGATTTTTATAAAAGAATAGAAACGTATTGGATAAAAAAAATTGTATAACCATACTTTTTCACACCCCAGCCTTAGCCTTTAAAACGAAAAAAATTACGTAAATAATTTAACTCATTATATATCAGTAGATAATTTTAAATTCCGGTATATTTAATTATCCTTTTAATGCTTTGTATTGTAAATGAAAATAAAGATCCATTTTTCAATATTGCTTCGGAAGAGTATATTTTCAGGAATTTTAATGAGGATTGTTTTATGCTCTGGAGAAGCGAACCTTCTGTAATTGTTGGGAGACATCAAAACACACTCGCTGAGATAAATTGGGGTTTTATTAAAAGGCATAATATAAAAGTTGTCCGCCGGTTGTCTGGTGGAGGTGCAGTTTACCACGACCCCGGGAATCTGAACTTTACTTTTATTATGCGTGGACAGAAAGGGAAACCGGTAGATTTTAAAAAATTCACCGATCCTGTAATAAAAGCATTGGCCAGTCTTTCAGTTACCGCAAAATTTGAAGGGAAAAATGATCTGAGAGTAAATGGGTTGAAAATTTCAGGGAATGCAGAACATATTTTCAGGGATAAGATTTTGCATCACGGAACACTTCTTTTTGATTCAAACCTGGATAACCTGGAGAATGCCGTTAAAAAAGATGAGGATCACTATTCCGATAAGGCTGTAAAATCGATCCGGAGCCAGGTAACCAATATTAGCTCATATCTTAAAGAGATTGCCTCGATATCAGAATTTAAGGAGTTGGTACAGTCGTTTATGTTTAATTATTTCCCAAACACTTCATTTTATCATTTTACAAATGAAGATATTAAAAAAATAAGCAAACTGGTGGAGGAAAAATATTTTAAATGGGAGTGGAACTATGGTTGCTCGCCCAGGTATATGATGAGGAAAATAATAACCGCCGGAAAGTATAGAATCACAGTAGAATTAATTGTTTCGAAAGGGATAATCGAAAAATTTTGTATGTGTGATTCAGGGCAATTTAGTGATGAACTTGAAAAGATTTCTGCCTCCTTAACCGGTTTGCAACATGAAGAAACATCTCTGGCAAAGAAATTGTCAGAGTTTCATAAATCATCCTTTTTTCAGAGTATAAGCATAATTGATTTTGTGCATGCGCTGTTTTAATTTATAGCCAGCGGGAAGGATTCGGGACACTGACTGCAAACTCCGGCTATTAGTCTTTAATTATTGCATCTTTGTAACACATCTTATAATCAGTATTATACGCTTGAATGCAGTTTGTTAAAATACCTATTTAAATAGGTTGTTAATACAAATCTCAGAGATCTGTTTTTACATCATAATGGTATTTCATAAAAGTATAAAGATAAATTTGACTAAAATGCTTATAAATACTGGTTATCCGGGATTTTTTCAACAATCTGAAAAGGCTCACCAATTATAGTCTAACAACCAGAATAATAGTGGAATAGATTAGGTCGCCTGACATCTTATCAATCATTTGTCCGAAATATCTTTTCGCCTATTGTTAATAAATTGGTATATCTGCGGTGCTCCTTTTGTTTATATTTGCAGAAATAAAGAAAAAATGGAAGCCAAATATTCTGAAGATACAATAAAAACGCTGGATTGGAAGGAACATATCCGTCGCAGACCAGGTATGTATATAGGGAAATTAGGTGAAGGTTCGTCTCAGGATGATGGAATATATGTTCTTTTGAAAGAGGTATTTGACAACTCGGTGGATGAACATATGATGGGGTATGGGAGCTTGATCGATGTAACCATTAAGGAAAAATCTGTTAAAGTCCGTGATTTCGGTAGAGGTATCCCGTTAGGTAAACTGATTGACGTTGCCTCTAAAATGAATACCGGCGCTAAATATGATTCAAAAGTGTTTAAAAAATCGGTTGGTTTGAATGGCATAGGTATAAAGACAGTTAACGCTTTGTCGGATAAATTTGTAATTCAATCGATCAGGGATGGTAAACTCAAAGAAGCGGAATTTGCGAAAGGCGAACTGATAAGAGACGAAGATCTTAAATCCACTAAAGAAACTAACGGGGTGATAGTGACATTCATTCCTGATAGTGGCATGTTTGGGAAGTTCCATTATACTTCAGAATATGTTGAGAATATGATGTGGAATTATGTTTACCTGAATACCGGACTTACAATAAATTTCAACGGTGAAAAAATCCGTTCTAAAAATGGCCTGCTTGATTTGTTGAATAATAAAATGAGTTCTTCCGGTATTTATCCTGTTATTCATTTGAAAAACAGCGATATAGAAATTGCATTTACTCATGGGAATCAATATGGTGAGGAATATTATGCTTTTGTTAACGGACAGCATACAACACAAGGGGGGACACACCTTTCGGCTTTCAAGGAGACATTTGTAAAAACTATCAGGGAATTTTACAAGAAAGATTTCGAACCGTCAGATATTCGTGCCAGTATAATTGCAGCATTCAGTGTAAAAATTGAAGAGCCGATTTTTGAATCGCAAACCAAAACCAAGCTGGGATCCAAAAACATGTCTCCTGATGGGACTACAGTCAGGAATTTTATTAATGACTTTATTAAAACTTATCTTGACAATTATCTTCATAAACATCCTGAGACAGCAGACCTTCTTTTGAAAAAGATACTCGAGTCGGAACAAGAAAGGAAAGCGATCTCAAATGTGAAGAAACTGGCACGCGAACGCGCTAAGAAAGCCAACCTGCACAATAAAAAGCTCAGAGATTGCAGGATCCATTATAATTCAAAAGCTGACGGCAGGTTAAATACCACGATTTTTATTACCGAGGGAAACTCAGCAAGCGGTTCTATTACAAAATCGAGAAATGTTGAAATACAGGCTGTTTTTAGTCTGAAGGGGAAGCCACTCAATACGTATGGATTATCGAAAAAGATTGTGTATGAGAACGAGGAATTTAACTTGTTACAAGCAGCGCTTAATATTGAGGATGGTCTTGAAAACCTTCGCTATAATAATATTGTAATTGCTACTGATGCTGATGTGGATGGCATGCACATCAGGTTGTTACTTATTACATTCTTCCTTCAATTTTTCCCCGACCTGGTGAAACACGGTCACCTGTACATTTTACAAACTCCGCTGTTCAGGGTAAGAAATAAAAAGGAAACAATTTATACATACAATGAGAGTGAAAAGGAAAACGCAATAAAAAAACTTGACGGGAAGGTGGAGTTAACCAGGTTTAAAGGATTAGGAGAGATATCTCCGGATGAGTTTAAACATTTTATCGGAAAAAATATGCAACTCGATCCTGTCCGGTTGAAGAAGGAAGATATTGTTCCCGAATTCCTTTCATTTTATATGGGAAAAAACACTCCCGAGAGGCAGGATTTTATTATCGAAAACTTGAGGGTGGAGAAGACCCTGGAAAAGAGCCTGTAGAGATATCCGGATAAAAAAAAGCCTGATCACATTTTTTTGAGGTGAATTTATGAAAGAAAGTGATAAGAAGAATAGTGTGAGTGAAAAAAGCCGGTCAAACGGCGAACTGCCCGGCTGGATACAGACCAATGGAGACCTTCATAAAATGGCAAACTTGTCAGGGATGTACCAGGACTGGTTTCTTGACTATGCCTCCTATGTAATACTCGAAAGAGCCGTGCCTTATATTTCTGACGGGTTAAAGCCTGTTCAGAGGCGAATACTGCATGCGATGAAAAGGATGGATGATGGCAGGTATAATAAAGTGGCAAATATAATTGGTCATACCATGCAGTTCCATCCTCATGGAGACGCCTCTATCGGAGATGCTCTCGTTCAGCTGGGGCAGAAAGATCTTTTAATTGACACTCAGGGAAACTGGGGTAACCTCCTGACAGGTGACAGCGCCGCCGCACCCAGATATATCGAAGCAAGGTTGTCTGAATTTGCATTGGATGTTGTTTTCAGTCCGAAAATAACAGAATGGAAGCCTTCATACGACGGAAGAAACAAAGAGCCGTTAACACTGCCGGTGAAGTTTCCACTGCTTCTAACTCAGGGTGTTGAAGGTATTGCTGTTGGATTAGCTTCAAAAATTCTGCCACACAATTTCAATGAGCTGATAGATGCCGTCGTAAAGCACCTTCAGGGAAAATCGTTTGAAATATATCCTGATTTTCCAACAGGCGGATTGGCTGATTTTTCTAAATATAATGATGGCTTGAGGGGAGGAGTAGTCCGGTTGAGGAACAGGATCACCAAACGTGATAATAAAACCCTGGTTATTGCTGATCTGCCTTACGGAAGAACCACTTCAGCGCTGATTGATTCTATTCTGAAAGCAAATGAAAAGGGTAAAATAAAAATCAAAAAGATAGATGATAATACATCTGATGAGGTAGAAATCATTATTTATTTAGCGGCTGGTACTTCGATAGATAAAACCATAGATGCCCTGTATGCTTTCACTGACTGTGAGATTTCAATTTCTCCAAATGCCTGTGTGATTAAGGATGACAAACCGGTTTTTATCGGGGTTAGCGAAATGCTGAAATTTTCTGCCGTTAATACTGTTAACCTGCTGACAAAAGAACTTGAAATAAGAAAACAGGAACTTGAAGACGCCCGGCATCTCTCTTCACTTGAGAAGATATTTATTGAAAACAGGATATATATCGATATTGAGGATTGTGAAAGCTGGGAGTCTATTATCGAGACAATTGACAAAGGACTGGAACCTTTTAAAAAATATCTTGTCAGGGAAGTTACCAGGGACGATATTATTCATCTTACAGAGATCAGAATCAAAAGAATTTCAAAATATGATTCGAAAAAGGCAGATGAATATATTAAAGGGATTGAAGCAGAAATTGATGAAGTAAAAAACCATCTTGCTAACATTGTTCCGTTTACCATCAATTATTTCAAACAGATAGAGAAAAAATATGGCAAGGGAAAAGAGAGAAAAACAGAGATCCGGAATTTTGATACAATTGTTGCTGCGAAAGTTGCAGCATCCAATGCCAAATTATATGTTAACCGTAAAGAAGGGTTTATTGGTACAGGGATAAAAAAGGATGAATTTGTTTGCGATTGCTCTGATATTGACGATATCATTATTTTCCGCAGGGATGGAACATACATTGTAACAAAGGTTGAGGATAAACAATTCGTGGGGAAGGATATTATTCATATTGCAATTTTTAAGAAGAATGATAAACGCAGGATTTTTAATGTGGTATACAGAGACGGAAGGACAGGGAAAACTATGATAAAACGATGTGCCATAACATCCGTTACCCGTGATAAGGAGTATCATATTACCAAAGGAACACCTAACTCGAAAATACTTTATTTCAGTTCAAACGCTAACGGAGAAGCAGAGGTTATTAAGACTTACCTTAAACCCAAGCCCCGTCTGAAAAAAACTGTTATTGAATTTGATTTTAGCGAACTGGCTATTAAAGGAAAGGGCTCAATCGGAAATATTCTTACAAAACATCCGGTTAATAAGATTTCAATGAAAGAAGAAGGAGAATCTACCCTTGGTGGCCGTAAAATCTGGTATGATGAGGAAGTGAACCGTTTGAATGCTGAAGGTTATGGTAGATCTCTGGGAGAATTCAACAGTGATGATAAAATATTGATAATGACCAGGAGTGGAATGTTTCGCCTGGCTTCCTTTGATCTGAACAATCATTTTGAAGACGATGTTCTTGTACTCGAAAAATTCAAACCGGACAAAGTCTTTTCTGTTATTTACTGGGATGCCGGACAGGATCTTTACTATGTTAAAAGGTTTATTATTGACCCGGTTACCAGGGCGGTTAATTTCCTCAATGAGAATCATGAAACTAAGCTGATAAGTATTACCGAAGTTGAATACCCGCGGTTCGAAATTGTGTTTGGAGGGAAGAATAAAAGCAGGGACAACGAGATTATTGAAGTGGCTGAATTTATTGGTATAAAAAGCTACAAAGCTAAGGGGAAAAGAGTGACCAATTATCATGTTGAAAACATCAATGAGATTGAGCCTGTTGTTAAAAAGGAAGGTGCCGTGGAACCCGATGAGCAAATTGATGAAGAAAATAAAACTATACCTGCCGGGAATAAGTATGATGATTCGGGACAAATGCGATTTGAAATGTAATTCTGTTTGATTTGAGAGTTTTTTTGATAGGTTTTATGGGAAGTGGAAAATCTACTGTTGGGAGCAAGCTCTCTTCAGAAACAGGACTGCCTTTTATCGATCTGGATAAATACATCCAAACGAAAGAGGGCAGGACAATTGATGATATCTTCAATGAAAAGGGGGAAGATTATTTTCGCGAAACAGAGCGCCGCTTGTTAAAGGAGATTATTAAGAAAGATAATATTATATTAAGTTGTGGCGGTGGCACACCATGCTTTTTCAACAATATGTCGCTGATGAATGAAAATGGGATTACCATTTATCTGCGAATGCCGGTTGCAGCATTACACTCACGACTTCTCAATTCAAAATATGATCGCCCTCTCGTTAAGAAAATGTACGGACAGGAGCTTAGAAATTATATTTCAGTTACCCTGGAAGAAAGAGAAAAATACTACAGAATGGCACACCATACTGTTGAAGCAATAAACCTTGAAATATCTTCAGTTGTTAAACTACTCCGTTAGTTTTTCCCTTTTCTTGAATTCTTTGGTAGGATCAAGTTTCAAATATTTTGAGAGCCATCTTGTTCCAATAATAAATGGGATTGTATCGAGCAGGGCAGAAACCATTTTAAACATATAGTTGGAGAGAATGAGAATTATTAACCCGTGTACAACACTTTCTCCCATCTTAATCATTATTGCATCACTAGCCCAAAGGTAAGTAATAGTAATTACAGCGACTGAATCAACCATCTGGCTGGTAAGTGTCGATCCGTTATTTCTTAACCATAACATTTTACCAATGCTTCAGATAATGCATCCGATATTGCCAATGGAATTTTTAATCCGATTGTTAATAATAATCCACTTGATGCAGTCGATATTCAATACCATACAAGTTACCCTCAAAGCGATCCTATGAATCTTGATAATCCGTCAGATCCCAGTGCCAGAACTTTATATTATGGAATACCAGGTGTGTCTTATACAATTATTGATGGTAACATAACAAATCCATATGACTATACAAATTCTATCTTTAAAGAAGACAGTCTTAACCTGCGATCACTTGTTGATCCTGATTTCAATATCACTCTTGAAACTGAAATTACAGGCAGTACCATAAATATCAATACTGATATTACAGCTATTAACTCAATTCCTGAAAAAGACGTTACAGTTCAGATTGCAGTAATTGAAAAGCTAATTACACTGGAAGGTAATGAAGTGGTGTATGAAAGTGTTCTTAAAAAATTGCTTCCTGATGCCGGAGGTACTAACTTTTCACATGAATGGGCACCCGGAGAAACAGAGAGTATTAATATCTCGTGGAATATGGAGAATATTTATGACCAGGAACAGGTTAAAGTAGTTGTTTTTGTTCAGGATGAAACTACGAAAGAAATACTTCAGGCTTCAACCGATGATACATCTTCTGTTTCAACTGGAATATTTCCTCAGGATTATGATAATATGGAATTATCCACTAAACTCTATCCTAATCCCAGTTCGGGAAAAACTTATTTATTATTTTCCAAATCATTGCAAGAAGATTATTCTCTTAAGATCTTCAGTAGTCTGGGTACCCTGATTGAAGACAAGATTTTGAGGAGTGGAGTGCAATACAGTATTCTTGATACGGAGAATTATAAAAACGGAATATATTTCATCCGGATAATGAAAGGTAATAAAACAATTGGAATAAAACGACTTTCAGTGGTACATTAGATAGGTACTAATTCATTTTTCTTCTTTGCGTTCTTTTACGCATCCTTGAAATACTTTGAGGTTATTTTTGATATCTTATCCTGCAATAGGTGAATTATTGCCGGCAGATTCTGTTTGTAATTTCTAATGAGATTTTTTTCTTCCTGTAATAAAAAGATACTTTTGTACTTTGTTTGAAAACTGCTGACCGGATATGAGAAATGCTGTATAACGTCCCGGCACGCAGTCGGAGACAGGGAAGTTCTGTGAGTTTTCCGGGTTGAATTAATAAACTTGTATTTATGGAAAAAAAGAAAACACTGCTAATGATATTAGACGGATGGGGAATTGGCAACAAATCAAAAGCTGATGTAATTTGGCATGCTGAAACACCCAATATGGATAGATTCCATAATAAATACCCTCATTCGCAATTACATGCCTCAGGAAAGAATGTTGGCCTTCCCGATGGACAAATGGGTAATTCTGAAGTAGGGCATATGAATATTGGTGCAGGCAGGATTATTTATCAGGATTTTGTACGTATAAATAAAGCTGTTCAGGATGATTCAATTATGCAGAATCCACACCTGAATGAAGCTTTTACTTATGCGAAAGAAAAGAAAAAGAAAGTTCATCTGCTTGGACTTGTCGGTTATGGAGGGGTTCATTCATCACAAAAACATTTATATAAGCTATGCGATATGGCCGGGTCTTTCGGACTTAAGGATGTATATATTCATGCTCTTACCGACGGCAGGGACACTGATCCCCGAAGCGGAAAAGGATTTATCAAAGAATTGCTCGAATATCTTGAAGGATCATCTGTGAAAATTGCCAGTCTGGTGGGAAGGTACTACACTATGGACCGTGATAACCGTTGGGAAAGGATCAGGGAAGGATATGACTTAATGGTGAAAGGGAAAGGCAAACCGGCACATGACATTATTCAGGCTATTCAGGAATCATACGATAATGGTGTTACAGATGAATTTATAAAACCGGTAATCTGTGCAGATGAAAACGATAAACCTGTTGCACTGATCGAGGAGGGTGATGTGATTGTATGTTTTAACTTCAGGACCGACCGCCTCCGGCAAATAACAATTGCTCTTACACAGAAAGAAATACCAGAGTATGGAATGTCAGTAATGGATTTAAGGTACTATACCCTTACACAATATGATGATAATTTCAAGGGGGTTAAAGTTGTTTTTGATAAACAGGATATTACAAATACCCTTGGGGAAATACTCGCGAAGAATGGAAAAAAACAGATACGGATTGCTGAAACCGAAAAATATGCGCATGTTACTTTTTTCTTTTCAGGAGGAAGGGAAGATGAATTCGGGAATGAGAAACGCATAATGATCCCGTCTCCAAAAGTTGCTACATACGATCTGCAACCTGAGATGAATGCCTGTAAAGTGAAAAATGCTATTGTGAATGAACTGAATAAAAATGAAGTTGATTTTGTATGTCTCAATTTTGCTAACGGCGATATGGTGGGACATACCGGTGTTTATGAAGCTATCAAAAAGGCTATTGAAACAGTGGACCAATGCGTTGGGGAGGTTGTTGATGCTGCCCGGTCGAATGGATATGAAGTTATGATAATTGCCGATCATGGGAATGCTGATAATGCCCTTAATCCCGATGGATCGCCAAATACTGCTCATTCTCTGAATCCCGTTCCATGTATTATTGTGAGCGACCGGTATGGATCGGTGGAAGATGGAATACTCGCAGATGTTGCTCCGACAATTCTATCTATGATGGATTTGGAAATTCCTGAAGAAATGAATGGGAAAGTGCTTATTAAATAAAATTTTCAATTGACAGGAATTTGTTACAAATAGATCATACAATTATATGCCTTGACCTGCTGGAACAAAAATTTGTTTGCGATGTTGCAAAATGTAAAGGGGCTTGTTGCAGGTATGGCGACTCAGGAGCGCCACTGGAAGAGGATGAAGGGGAGAAACTTAAAAAAGACTTTCAGAAAATTAAGCCTTTCCTCAGGAAAGAGGGAATACTTGCTATTGAGGAACAGGGAACCAGTATCAAGGATGATGATGGCGATCTTGTAACACCACTGATAAACAGGAAAGAATGTGTATATACTTATCTGGAGAATTGTATTTATAAATGTGGGATTGAAAAAGCCTGGATTGAGAAGAAAATTAAATTCAGAAAACCTGAATCATGCCATCTGTTCCCTGTACGAAGGAAGAAATATCCTGATTTTGAAGCTGTTAATTATGAGAAATGGGCTATATGCCGGTCTGCAAGAACTCTTGGAATAAAAAAAAACATACCTGTATACAAGTTTCTTAATGAAGCACTGGTAAGAGTGTATGGAAAAATATGGTACATGAAGCTGGAAAAAGCGGCAAACCTATTGGATAAAAAACAAACAATAAACAATAACCCTAACCTTTAATATCAACTTATGGAAACTATAAAGAATTACATTGAAGAAAACAGGGAGAGATTCCTTGAAGAACTCTTTGATCTGATAAGGATCCCATCTGTCAGTTCAAAAGCTGAAAACAAAAATGATATGTTCAGAGCTGCAGAATTTATCAGGGATCAGCTTCTCAAAGCAGGTGCTGATAAAGCTGAAGTATATAAAACCGACGGGCATCCGGTGATCTATGGTGAGAAAATAATCGGTGATGACAAACCAACTGTCCTTGTGTATGGTCATTATGATGTCCAGCCTGCTGAACCACTTGAAAAATGGGACTCTGATCCTTTTGAGCCGGAGATACGTGAGGGGAAAATTTATGCCAGGGGTGCTGATGATGATAAAGGACAACTGTTCATGCATCTGAAAGCTTTTGAATTCATGATGAGAACGGAAACGCTGCCTTGCAATATCAAATTTATGATAGAAGGAGAGGAAGAAATAGGTTCTCCTAACCTGAAAATATTTTGTCAAAAATATAAAAATATGCTGGCATCTGATGTGATCCTTGTTTCCGATACTACTATGATTGCACGGGATATTCCTTCAATCACTGTAGGGTTACGGGGTTTGAGCTATATGGAGGTTGAGGTTACCGGCCCTGACAGGGACCTTCATTCAGGACTGTACGGGGGAGCAGTGGTAAACCCGGTTAATGTTTTGAGTAAAATGATCGCATCTCTCACGGATGAGAATAACAGGGTGACAATTAAGGGATTTTATGATGATGTTCTTGAAGCAACTGACGAAGAGAGAAAAGAGTTGGCTAAAAGACCTTTCAATATTGATGAATATAAAAAATCAATCAATGTTGACGAAGTAACCGGCGAGGTAGGATATACCACTATCGAGAGACTTGGTATCAGACCTTCTCTTGATGTGAATGGAATATGGGGTGGATATACCGGGGAAGGTGCGAAGACCATTCTGCCTTCAAAGGCCTCGGCAAAAATATCAATGAGACTGGTGCCCAATCAGAAATCAAAAAAAATAGATAAATTATTCGAGGAGCATTTTAAATCAATTGCCCCTGAAGGTGTGAAGGTTAAGGTACGTAGCCTGCATAGTGGAGAAGGATATGTCGCGCCTGTTGATTCACCTGCCTATCTGGCTGCCAGCAAGGCTTGTGAAGATACTTTCGGTAAAAAACCGATACCCGTGCGAAGTGGAGGTAGTATACCTGTTGTTGCTGATTTCGAGGAGGTACTGGGAGTGAAATCTATCCTCCTGGGATTCGGACTCGATTCGGATGCAATTCATTCGCCAAACGAGAATTATCCATTGTATAATTTCTTTAAAGGAATTGAGACAATTCCGTTATTTTTCAAATATTTTGCTGAAATGAAGTAAAATACGTTTTTGTTTAACCAAACCGACCTTAGTGTATTTTTTTTGGGGTAAAGCAAAAAAAAGATATTAAAAAATTATCAACACCCCTTGAATATTGGGGGTAGTTTATCAAAATGTTGTATATTTGTCCCATTAACCCCCAAAAATTATATTATAAATGGCAAAATTAAGATTTCAGGCATTGCAGGAAGTGATATCCAGGCAGCCGAAAGAAGTAAAATTTCCTTCAAACAAAATTTCCGATTATTATGGGCAGTTAGTATTTAATCAGTCAAAGATGGAGCGTTATCTGTCACACGGGGCGTATAAGAGTGTAATAACCGCAATTGAGGAAAGCAAATCGATTGACAGGAAAGTGGCTGATCAGGTAGCGCTTGGAATGAAAGCCTGGGCGATAGAAATGGGTGTTACGCATTATTGCCACTGGTTTCATCCGCTTACGGATACTACTGCTGAAAAACACGATGCTTTCATTGAGTTTGGCAATTATGGAGGAGTGGTTGAGAATTTTTCCGGCGAACTGCTTGCACAACAGGAACCTGATGCTTCCAGTTTCCCCAGCGGAGGGATCCGGAATACTTTCGAAGCCAGGGGGTATACAGCCTGGGATGTCTCTTCTCCGGCATTTATTCTTGGTAATACACTTTGTATTCCAACAGTTTTTGTCTCCTATACAGGCGAAGCCCTTGATTACAAAACGCCTCTTTTAAAAGCGCTCTCTGCAGTTGATAAAGCATCAGTTGAGGTATGTAAATATTTTGACAAAAATATTACTAAGGTTACTGCAAATCTCGGGTGTGAGCAGGAATATTTCCTGATTGATGAAGCTCTGTATCAGGCCCGCCCCGATCTGATACTCACTGAACGAACACTAATGGGACATAGATCATCAAAGGACCAGCAATTGGGTGATCATTATCTTACATCTATCCCTGAGAGGGTAAAAGCTTTCATGAAAGCTTTTGAGATTGAAGCATACAAGCTTGGGATACCGGTTAAAACACGTCATAATGAAGTAGCTCCTAACCAGTACGAATGTACTCCGATTTTCGAAGAGGTTAATCTTGCTAATGACCATAATCAATTGTTAATGGACCTGATGAAAAGGGTTGGCCGTCAACATAATTTAAGGGTACTGTTCCATGAAAAACCTTTTGCCGGGATCAATGGCTCGGGAAAACATAATAACTGGTCACTGATGACTAATACAGGTATCAACCTTTTCTCCCCGGGAAAAAACCCAAAGGGTAATTTGCAGTTCCTTACATTTTTAGTTTGTGTGCTGAAAGCTGTTTATAAAAACCAGGATCTCATCAGAGCAAGTATCCTCACAGCCGGTAATTCTGAACGCCTGGGTGCTAATGAGGCGCCTCCTGCAATCATTTCTGTTTTTCTTGGGAAAAAAATAGCCGAAACCCTTGATGAAATTGTGGAAAAAGTAAGTGACAGGAAAATGACCCCTGATGAAAAAACAGAACTTAAACTGGGAATTGGTAAAATTCCTGAAATACTTCTGGATAATACGGACAGGAACAGGACTTCCCCTTTTGCTTTTACCGGCAACAGGTTTGAATTCCGGGCGGTAGGTTCTTCTGCTAACTGTGCCACATCCATGATAATTCTTAATGTTGCAGTTGCGGATCAGCTTAATAAGTTTAAAAAGCTTGTGGATAAGCTTATTAGCGATGGGATAAAGAAGGACGAAGCTATATTCCAGATATTGAAGAAATATATCGTGGAAACTAAAAAGATCCGGTTTGAAGGGGACAACTACAGTGAGGAGTGGAAAAAAGAAGCTTTAAAAAGAGGATTAACAAATATTACTTCTGTTCCCGAATCTTTGTCAAATTATCTTAAACCGGAGAGCAAAGACCTGTTAATACGAAATGGCATTTTTAATGAAAGGGAACTGATTGGAAGGGTTGAAGTTGAATATGAAAAATATGTAATGAAAATCCAGATTGAAGCACGTGTTCTTGGAGATATTGCCATGAACCATATAATTCCAACAGCAGTTAAATACTTAAATACACTTATTGATAATGTAAAAGGTTTGAATGAAATATTCGAAAATAAAGAATTTGAAGAATTGGCCGGCGCCAGGAAAGAATTGATTAAAGAAGTATCGCACCATATTTCTTCTATTAAACAAAAAGTTCATGAAATGATTGAGGAAAGAAAAGTAGCCAATAAAATAGATGATATTACAGAAAAAGCTACTGTATATCACAAAAATGTCAGCCCATTTCTTAATGTCATCAGGTACCATATCGATAAGCTCGAACTTACCGTAGATGATGAAATATGGCCTCTGCCAAAGTACAGAGAACTTTTATTTACCCGGTGATTAGACCGGTTACAGAAACTTGCACCTTGTTCTTATTGATTAAAAAAATACTTACTTTTACTGATAATTAAGTAATAGTTTATTAAATGGGTAAATGTAAATTTCTCCTTTTATTGTTTTTGGCAGTGATGTTGTGTTTTTCCAATCTGCTTGCTCAAAAAAGAAAAGTTGAGAAAGCTGATGAAGCCTTTTACGCCGGTGAGTATTTTGATGCAGTTGACCTGTATAAAGATGCATATTCCCGCATACATGACCGTACGGAACGAACGCGTATAGCATTTCAAATTGGAGAATGTTATTACAAAATGAACGAGTCAAAGTATGCAAAAACCTGGTTCAAAAAAGCTGTGACAAAAGAATACCACAATCCTGTTGCAATTCTCCGGTATGCTGAAGTATTAAAAATGGAAGGGAAATATGAAGATGCCATAAATGAATACAACCATTATAAACAACTTGTTCCTGACGACTTTCATGCAAGTGATGGTATACTTTCATGCGAGTTGGCGCTTCAATGGATAGATAATCCTACCGGATACAAAGTAGAGGGAATGAAATATATAAACTCAAGAAATAGTGATTTTAGTCCCGCTTTTGCCAGGGATGACTACCGGATCATAATTTTTACGTCTGCACGCGATGAATCTTCAGGCAATGACATCCATGGAGGAACCGGTCAGAATTTTACCGATCTGTATGAGACTAAAATGGACAGGAAAGGAAAGTGGAGTACACCTGTTCCTATCGAAGAGCTAAATACTGAGTATGAGGAAGGCACTCCTGCATTTACAAGTGATTATAATACTATGTATTTTACAAGGTGTGTAGTTAGCAAAAGAAAAAAACTGGGATGTACTATTTTTAAAACTGTCAGAACCGGCTCTTCATGGAGTAACCCCGAACCTGTTAAGATTGCAGATGACAGCCTGATTGTTGCTCATCCTTCCGTGAGTGATGATGGAATGACAATGTACTTTGTATCCGATATGCCGGACGGATTTGGGGGTAAAGATTTATGGATGGTAACCAGGACTGCTGAAGGGGCAGATTGGAGTAATCCTGAAAATCTCGGAGAGGATATTAATACGGAAGGAGATGAAATGTTCCCGTTTATTCATCCGGACGGTACTTTGTATTTTTCATCAGACTATCATCTGGGAATGGGCGGATTGGATATTTTCCAGGCTACACGGACAATAGATGGGGGTTGGAAGGTGGGAAATATGAAATATCCGGTAAATTCATCAGCAGATGATTTCGGAATAGTAATAGAAAGAGATTCGGAAAAAGGATTTTTCAGTTCTACAAGGAGAGGAAGAGGGAATGATGAGATTTATTCTTTTATTCTTCCTCCCCTTAAGTTTAACCTGATCGGTGTGGTAAGGGATGAGGAATCAGAAGAACCTCTCGCTAAAGCAACAGTAAAGCTTATTGGAAGTGACGGGATGAATATTGAAACAGAAACAGTCGAGGATGGTTCTTTTAAATTTATGCTTAAATCAAATACCGATTACATATTTATTGGTTCAAAAAGAGGATACCTGAACAATAAAGGAAGAGAAACCACTAAAGGACAAAATGAAAGTAAAGATTTTCAGACAACAATCCTGTTATCTTCTATTGATAACCCAATTGAAATTCCGAATATCTTTTACGATTTTGCCAAATGGGATCTGCGGCCTGAGTCGATGGTATCACTTGATAAACTTGTAGAGACATTGCTGGATAATCCCAATGTGACTATTGAATTAATATCTCACACTGACTCACGGGATACTGAAGAATTTAACCAGGATCTGTCACAAAAAAGAGCCCAATCTGTTGTTGATTACCTTATTGAAAAGGGAATTGTTCCGGACAGACTTTCAGCAAAAGGATATGGTGAGTCTCGTCCAAAAGTAATTGATGCAAAACTGGCAAAAGATCATACTTTCATTAAGGAGGGAGATATTCTTGATGAAGCTTATATTAATAAATTAACAACTTCCCAACAAAAAGAGATAACTCACCAGATAAACCGGCGGACAGAATTCCAGGTCCTGCGGACCGACTACGAATCCGATTAGTTGTTGTATGCTGTTGCAGCAGGCAAAAGCCCAAAAGAATTATTACCTTTGCAGAGCTGAAATAAATACTCCGGATGTATGATAAATGAGGCAAGATATGATCGCAGAGGCGTCTCGGCATCTAAAGAAGACATTCATATGGCTCTTAAAGATATAGATAAGGGCTTATATCCTGAGGCATTTTGCAAAGTGATCCCGGATATTCTGGGTGACGACCCGGCATATTGCAATATAATGCATGCCGATGGGGCGGGGACAAAATCATCCCTTGCATATGTTTACTGGAAAGAAACCGGAGATATCTCTGTCTGGAAAGGTATTGCCCGGGATGCTGTTGTTATGAATCTGGACGACTTGCTTTGTGTTGGTGCAACAGGGAATATTGTCCTTTCATCTACACTGGGGAGAAATAGAAATCTTATATCCGGTGAAGTTATTTCTGCAATTATTAATGGGACCGAAGAGGTGCTGAAGGAATTGAGAGAGCTGGGAATATCAATTTTTTCCTCCGGTGGTGAAACAGCTGATCTGGGTGATCTCGTCAGGACAATCGTTGTTGATTCTACCGTAATCACCAGGATGAAGAGATCTGATGTCATTATTAATGATATCAGGCATGGAGATGTGATCGTAGGATTGTCTTCCAGCGGAAAAGCATCGTATGAAAATGAATATAACGGCGGTATGGGAAGTAACGGCCTGACATCAGCAAGGCATGATGTGTTCAATCATTACCTGGCTTCAAAATATCCCGAAAGTTTTGATCCGCATGTGCCTGATGAATTGATATATACCGGTGATTACCGGTTGACCGATGATATTGAGGGACTGGGAGTGGATGCCGGTAAGCTTGTTCTCTCGCCTACCCGTACATATGCCCCTGTGATCATGGAAGTGTTGAAGCAATACAGGAAGAAGATACATGGAATGATACATTGCAGCGGAGGAGCTCAAACAAAAGTTCTTAATTTTATCTCCTGCCTGCATGTGGTAAAAGACCGTATGTTCCCTATACCGCCTCTTTTCAGAATTATCCGGGAGCAATCCGGAACATCGTGGAAAGAAATGTACAAAGTATTTAATATGGGACACCGGTTTGAAATATACGTTGATCAGAATATCGCACAAGATATTATTTCCATTTCAAAAGGATTTAATATTGATGCCGGGATTATTGGACATTGTATTGACTTCAAAGGAAAAAAACTTACAATTTCAGGAGAGATGGGGACATTTTCTTATTAATTAATTTCAAAGAATCATTGTTATAAACTACAAATTATGAGCAAGGAAGGCAACCTGATACTTGAAAAACTGGAAGGAGTAAAAGCCAGGTTTGAAGAAGTTCAGAAACTGATTGCAGAACCGGAGATCATCTCGGATATGAAGCGGTATATTCAATTGAAAAAAGAATACAAAAATCTGGAACCGATCAAAGATGCATTTGAAGAGTACAAGAATATTATTAGCAATATTGAATCGTCCCGTGAAATGCTTGAAAAAGAGAAAGACGAAGAGATGCGGGAAATGGCAAAGCTGGAACTGGAGGAGTTGAATGAAAGACTTCCCGGTTTGGAGGAAAATATCAAATTGTTACTTATACCGGAAGATGCTGAGGATGAAAAAAACGCCGTGGTTGAAATCAGGGCTGGTACCGGAGGTGATGAAGCCGGTATTTTTGCGGGCGATCTGTACCGTATGTATACAAAATTTTGTGAGGCTAAAAGATGGAAAATTGAAATTAACAGAATATCGGAAGGCACTGCCGGTGGGTTTAAAGAAATTGTTTTTTCCGTTTCCGGTAAAGGAGTTTATGGAGTTCTAAAATATGAGGCGGGAGTACATCGCGTTCAGCGTGTACCAAAGACAGAAACTCAGGGAAGAGTCCATACTTCTGCAGCTACTGTAGCAGTTCTCCCTGAGGCAGAGGAATTTGATGTCGAGATAAAGCAGGATGATATCAGGAAAGATACTTATTGTTCCTCAGGTCCCGGGGGGCAATCTGTAAATACTACCTACTCAGCAGTCAGACTTACACATATTCCCACCGGTATCGTTGTTACTTGCCAGGATCAGAAATCACAGCTAAAAAACCTGGATAAAGCCATGGCTGAATTGCGTACCAGGTTATATAATCTTGAGTATCAGAAGTATCTTGATGAAATCTCCTCAAAAAGGAAAACTATGATTTCTTCAGGCGACAGGTCGGCAAAAATCCGGACATATAACTACCCCCAGGGTAGGATGACCGACCACCGGATAAACCTGACAATGTATAACCTTGAGTCAATTATGAATGGTGATATTGAAGATATCATTGATAAACTCAAGATAGCTGAAAATGCCGAACGCCTCAAAGAAAACGGACTGGACTAAAATCATGGTTCATACGGAAAATGGATATTCCAAGATAACTACGTATTATCCTGAAGAACCAAAATATTAACTAATATGGACTCCAACACACTTTTCAATAAAATAAAAAAAAAGAAATCATTCCTCTGTGTAGGACTGGATTCCGATATTGAAAAAATCCCTGATCTGCTTCACCGGGAAAAAGATCCTGTTTTCAGGTTTAACAAAGAAATTGTCGATGCCACAAATGAATATGTCGTAGCTTATAAACCAAATATCGCTTTTTATGAGTCACGTGGAGCTGAAGGGTGGAGATCCCTTGAAAACACAGTTGATTACATCAGATCTCAATACCCTGAAATATTCCTGATTGCTGATGCAAAGTGTGGTGATATCGGCAACACATCGAGGATGTATGCCAAAACATTTTTCGAGCACCTTGATTTTGATGCTGTAACCGTGGCGCCTTATATGGGAGAGGATTCTGTGTCACCATTTCTGGAATATACTGATAAATGGGTGATACTTCTTGCTCTTACATCAAACTACGGAGCGGAGGATTTTCAGTTTACTATAGACCGTGAGGATCATAGCCGGTTATTTGAAAAAGTAATACGGAGATCTTCAGAATGGGGAACGGATAATAACATGATGTATGTAGTGGGTGCTACCAAAGCAGAAATGCTAAGTGACATCCGGAAAATAATTCCTGACCATTTTCTTCTTATTCCCGGTATTGGAGCCCAGGGAGGAAGCTTGCAGGAGGTGGCTGAATATGGAATTAATAATAAATGCGGACTGATCGTAAACTCCTCCCGGAGAATAATATTTGCTGACAAATCACGGAAATTTGCTCAAAAGGCCGGCGAGAAAGCAAAAATTGTTAAGGATGAAATGTCCAACATTCTGTTCCAAAATCATCTGCTGTAATGAAAGAAGAATTCCTCCATTTTGTGTGGATGTATGAGTTGTTTAATAAAAGCGATCTTCGTTCAACATCAGGAGAGGATATTGAAATAGTATATCCGGGTCAGCATAATTCGGACGCAGGCCCCGATTTTATTAATGCTAAGGTAAAAATTGACGGAACTTTGTGGGTGGGGAATGTGGAAATACATATCTGTTCCTCCGATTGGGAAAAACATGGGCATAATAACGATAAAGCATACGATAATGTAATTTTACATGCCGTGTTCAAAGATGACAGGGTTGTGACCAGAAGTAACGGGGATCCTATCCCGGCAATGGAATTGACATTCAGGGATAAACTATATGAAAACTATGAAACCTTATTATTGAACAGGCAATGGATCCCGTGCCATGACCAGATATTCAAAGTAGATCCGTTTTTCATAAAACAATGGTTATATAAATTGCTGGTGGAAAGGCTGGAAAGTAAAACCGGTGATTTACAGCAGATATTATTGAAAAATAACCAAAGCTGGGAAGAATCATTTTACCAGGCACTTGCAGGAAGCTTCGGTTTTAAAAAGAATAGTGAACCATTCAGGCTTCTTGCCAGTTTATTACCCCTGAAATACCTTGGAAAACATAAAGATAATCTGTTGCAAATTGAGGCAATGCTTTTCGGACAGGCAGGTTTTCTTCAAACAGCCTTTCCGGTGGATGAGTATCAGACCAAGTTAAAAAAGGAGTATGAATTCCTACAGAAAAAGTTCTCTTTGAAACCATTTGGTGAGCACCTTTGGAAGTTTATGCGGCTGAGACCTTCTAATTTCCCTACAATCCGGATTGCACAGTTTTCAATGCTTATTCACCATTCATCTCATCTGTTTTCAAAAATCATCCAGACAAAAGAGGCGGGCATAATTAAAGATTTTTTTAGAATTGGGGCATCCGAATACTGGGATGAACATTATCGTTTTGGTAAAAAATCAACTAAAAAAGAAAAAAGGATCGGTGAAGCAGGCATTAATAACATTTTGATCAACACGGTGGTTCCATTTGTTTTCCTGTATGGTAAATCTAAAGCAATCCCCGATCTGAGTGAACGGGCAATTGATATTCTCGAGAGCCTGCCTCCCGAGGACAATTCAATCATCAGGAAGTGGAAAAAGTTGAATGTCGAAGCCGGAAATGCTTCCGACTCTCAGGCATTATTACAGCTTAAAAATGTATATTGTAATATGAAAAAATGTATAAATTGTCAAATTGGTAGTCGGTTAATACTTCATGAAATCAAATGAAAAGTGAATTCAAACCGGCTGTTTACGCTTTTGTACTGCTGATTGGCATTGTTAGTATTGGCATTTTAGGGTATATGATAATTGAAGGATTTTCATTCATCGAATCCTTCTTTATGACCATTATAACTGTGGCAACAGTTGGATTTCAGGAGGTTCATCCTTTATCAGATGTTGGCAGGATTTTTACTGCCTTTTTGATAATTTTTAGTTTTGGTATTTTTGCATATGCTGTTACAACTTTTACACGATATATTATTGATGGAATTTTCAGGAATTATTTTAAAGATAACAAAGTGAAAAAACGAATCAGGAAATTAAGTAACCATGTAATCATTTGCGGTTACGGAAGAAATGGGAAACAGGCTGCTTTTAGTCTTCACGATCATAAAGAGGGTTTTGTTATTATTGAAAAAAATGAATCATTAATTCAAAAAATTCGTGAAGATGAATCGTTGCTTTATATTGAAGGCGATGCTACAAATGATGAAATTCTGGAAGCTGCAAAGCTGGAAAGTGCAAGAGCACTGATTGTCGCATTACCCAATGATGCAGATAATCTGTATATAGTCCTTACTGCCAGGCAATTAAATCCGGATTTGCTGATTATCAGCAGAGCATCGCATGATCACTCTGTAGAGAAACTAAAGAGAGCCGGCGCTTCAAATGTTCTTATGCCTGATAAAATAGGGGGACAGCAGATGGCGAAACTGGTTGCTGAACCCGACCTGGTTGAGTTTATTGAATACCTGATGCTTCAGAGCCATAAAGATGTGAGCCTTGAGGAAATCTCATGTGAGAACCTTGCAGTCTGTTTCAAAAACAAGTCAATAAAAGAACTCGATATTCGCAATGCATCGGGAACTAATATCATCGGAATAAAAAGACCGGATAAAAGTTTTATTATTAACCCCTCACCAGATATAAAATTATTCCCTGGAGATCAACTTTT
This sequence comes from Bacteroidota bacterium, assembly GCA_022561875.1. GTDB lineage: Bacteria > Bacteroidota > Bacteroidia > Bacteroidales > VadinHA17 > JADFUQ01. The sequence goes on from JADFQJ010000006.1 coordinate 32,088, forward strand.
TGTGCTTGGCAAACAAGAGCAAATAGAAAGTCTTAAATCCCTTATTGAGAAAGGAAAGTAAAAATATATTATGTCATTTTATATATATTTCATTACACATGGCTGAAATAGAATTGTAATTTCAAAAAAATGAAAAAGATCCTTGTAACAGGAAGTAATGGTCTTCTGGGGCAAAAAATCGTTGAAATATTAGCAGGTGCAAAAACAGTCCGGATAATTGCAACATCTAAAAATACGGATAAGATAGCAGGGGTACAAGGATATGATTTCGAACTTCTGGACCTTACCAACTATGTTGAAACAGAGTATATTATCCGGGTTCACAATCCTGATACAATTATCCATACTGCTGCCATGACACAGGTTGATAAATGTGAGGAGCAAAAAGCTGATTGCTGGGAAATAAATGTGGAGGCGGTAAAAACCCTTGTGAAATGTTCCAATAATGTAAATGCCCATTTGATCCATTTATCTTCTGACTTTGTTTTTGACGGGATAAAAGGTCCTTATAGTGAGACAGATACAACTAACCCATTGAGTTATTACGGACTTTCAAAATTGGAAGGAGAAAAAATATTAATGTCCATGGCTTATAAATGGACTGTTGTTCGTACTATTCTTGTTTATGGAGTTAACCGCTCATTGACAAGATCGAATATTGTATTATGGGTGAAAAATTCACTTGAAGCAGGAAACCCCATTCGGGTAGTGAACGACCAGTTTCGTGCACCAACCCTGGTGGACGACCTGGCTAATGCATGTATAGAAATGGCGGTCAGGGAAAAAGAAGGTCTCTTTCATATCTCAGGCCCTGAAATGATGAGCATTCTGGATATTGCTTATAAAGTGGCTGATTATTATAAATTAGACAAGTCGCTTATTACACCAGTATCATCTGCCGAACTGAATGAAATAGCACAACGGCCCCGGTCAACAGGGTTTGTGCTTGAAAAGGCCGGGAGGGAGTTAGACTATCACCCGCGGTCATTCGAAGAAGGTCTGCAGATAGTTGATAATTATTTGGCTTCTTAAATAAATGCTATGTTCTATTTTTTTAACTCTATGCTAAATATTTTTGCAGGAGTTTATTGAATAATGAAAAAAAATAAATACTTTTGCACTTCTTATTGAGTAAAATATAATTAGTTAAAAACCAAGAAAATAATGCATTTAACTGCAGAAAAGAAAAAGGAACTCTTCAAGAAGTATGGTAGTAACGAGAAGGATACCGGGTCAACAGAGGCTCAGATAGCATTGTTCTCACAACGCATATCCCACCTGACAAGTCATCTTAAAACCAAGAAAAATGATTATCATACACGGCGGTCATTATTGAAATTAGTAGGTAAAAGAAGACGGTTGCTTGACTACCTTAAAGGGAAAGATATTGAAAGATACCGTGCAATTATTAAAGCACTGAAATTACGGAAGTAGCGAAAAAGGCAATTTCAACATTGCCTTCTTTCTTATTAACCTGAGAGTAATTCTGTTGCGGTAACAAAAGAAACAAATATGTATAAATTAATTGAGAAAACAATTGATCTGGGTGATGGCCGGACAATTTCTATTGAGACAGGCAAACTGGCCAAACAAGCCGATGGTTCTGTTGTTGTTAAAATGGGCAGGACTATGCTTCTTGCCACTGTGGTATCAGCTAAAGAGCTGAGGGAGGATGTGGATTTCATGCCACTTTCCGTTGATTATAAAGAGAAATACGCTTCATTGGGAAGATTTCCTGGTGGGTTCCTGAAAAGAGAAGCCAGACCTTCTGATTATGAGGTGCTTATTGCCAGATTAGTGGACAGGGTGTTACGACCGTTATTCCCCGAAGACTATCATGCCGATACATTTGTAACAATAAGCCTTATTTCTGCTGATAAAGATATTTTACCCGATTCACTGGCAGGGCTTGCAGCTTCTGCAGCTCTTAGTGTTTCTGATATCCCTTTTGGTGGTCCGATCTCCGAAGTCAGGGTAGGTAGAATTGATGGGAAATTTAAGATCAATCCTGGTTTTTCAGAACTTGAAAATGCTGACATTAACTTAATCGTTGGCGCTACCAAAGAAAATATTCTTATGGTAGAGGGTGAAATGAAAGAGATTCCTGAAGCTGATATGATAGAGGCAATTAAGTTTGCTCATGAAGCTATAAAGGATCAATGTAAGGTTCAGGAAGAACTGGCTGAAATGGTTGGTGCTACTCAAAAAAGAGAGTACGAACATGAAGAGAATGATGAAAAATTAAAGGAGAAGATTTGGAAGGAAACATACGATAAAGTACTTAAGGTTGCTGAAAAAGCAATTACCAGCAAACATGAACGAAGTGAAGCTTTTGAAGCTGTTATGGATAAGTTTCTCGAACAGTTTACTGAAGAAGATGAGGTAGATAAAGCCCTGGTGGGGAAATACTTCCATGATGTTGAGAAAGAGGTTGTACGTAATCTTATTCTGGATAAAGGAATACGCCTGGATGGAAGAAAAACTGACGAAATACGTCCTATCTGGTGCGAAATAGATCCATTACCGGCGGCTCATGGTTCCGCTGTTTTTACCAGGGGGGAAACTCAATCGCTTACAACAGTTACGCTGGGTACAAAACTTGACGAGAAAGTAATTGATGAAGTCCTTATCCGGGGTACTAATAAATTTGTATTGCATTATAACTTCCCCCCGTTTTCAACAGGAGATGCAAGACCTGCAAGAGGTACAAGCAGAAGGGAAATCGGACATGGGAACCTGGCACATAGGGCGCTGAAAAACCTGATTCCTGATGATAATGAGAATCCTTATGCAATAAGAGTTGTATCGGATATTCTTGAATCCAACGGATCTTCATCGATGGCAACGGTTTGTGCAAGCACACTGGCTCTTATGGATGCAGGTATTAAATTGAAAAAACCTGTTTCAGGAATCGCGATGGGTCTTATTTCTGATATTAAAAACAAGAAATTTGCAATTCTTTCAGATATTCTTGGAGATGAAGATCATCTGGGTGATATGGATTTTAAAGTTACCGGTACTAAGGATGGTATTACTGCAACTCAAATGGATATCAAGATTGATGGCCTTCCATATGAGGTACTGGCAAAAGCACTTGAACAAGCCAGGAAAGGAAGATTGCATATCCTTGATAGAATGGCGGAAACAATTGCTGAACCAAGAGAAAACCTTAAACCTCATGCACCGCAAATTGTCCAGATTACTATTCAGAAAGATATGATCGGCGCTCTTATAGGGCCAGGAGGCAAGGTGATACAGGAGATACAAAGTGAAACAGGGACAACCATTATAATTGAAGAAATCGATGATAAAGGAATTGTTGATGTATTTGCCGATAATGAACAGTCAATCAAAGAAGCGCTTAAGCAGATAAATAACATTGTTGCTGTACCTGAGATTGGTACGGTGTATACAGGAAAAGTTAAAACTATTGTGCCTTTTGGAGCCTTTGTTGAAATAATGCCGGGCAAGGATGGTCTTCTTCATATTTCGGAAATTGAGTGGAGAAGATTGAGAACAGTAGATGAAGTGCTTTCTGAAGGTGATGAGATTGAAGTGAAATTGTTAGATATTGATAAAAGGACAGGGAAATTCAAACTGTCGCGGAAAGCGTTACTCCCAAAACCTGACCGAAATAATCAGAGATAAAGAAAATAATTAATAAATAATTTGTATAAGAAAAGGTCGGTTTTTCCCGGCCTTTTTTGTTATATTTAACCCACTTAATTGCTGAAGATTATTTCAATAATGACAAATTCTTCGGAATGGCTGACAGATTTTAATGATAAACTGAAGATAAGCACAAACGATCTTTCAGGGAGAAACTACAGGTTTTTGCAGATTAGAAGATTAGCAAAAATGGCAGAAAAAGCGGATGAATTTTCAACTACCTGCAGAGATTGTTTTTTTTTCAAAAATGATCTGTCCCGGATAGTTGCAAATCCGGAAAATTTCCCGGATAACCCGGCATCAGGCAATAAAGAGTATGAAAAAACCTTTGCTCTCATATTCCAGCATCTGAAAAAAACACATAAACTCTGTCCGAAATCTTACTTTGCTTCTCTTTATTCATTATTGGGGATGGTATTTGGAATTCTGGCAGGCCTTCTTATTGCGTATATGATCTACTATATTCAGGAAGAAAGTACGGATATTTTCAAAACGGGGATTTTGCTGGGCTGGGTAATAGGATTGATTGTTGGACAGATCCTGGGAAAAAGGAGGGATAATGAAATCAAAAAGCAGGACCGGCAACTATGATTGCTGATATTGCTACACGTTTCGGTTTACGAGATAATCTACTATACGACTTATTGCAGTGGTATTACAAATTTTTCATATTATTTAACAAAAAAAAATCTAAATAGATGAAAAAACTTACATTTTTCCTAAGTGCTCTTGTATTCATGCTCTTGTTTTCCTGTAGCCAATCAGGAATTGATTATCCCGAAACCCGTATGAGTGATCAGGCAGATGACTACTTTGAGACAACCGTTGCTGATCCGTACCGCTGGCTTGAAGATGATAACTCTGAAGAGACGGCTGAATGGGTGAAAGCTCAGAATATGGTGACATTTAGTTATCTTGAAAATATCCCTTTCCGTGAAAAAGTGAAGGAAAGACTCACTGAAATCTGGAATTACCCCCGGATATCGGCACCCTGGAAAGAAGGCGGGTACTATTTCTTTACAAAGAATGATGGTTTGCAGAACCAAAGTGTCTATTATATGCAGAAAGATCTGGAGAGTGACCCCGAACTTTTTATCGATCCGAATACAATGTCTGAAGACGGGACAGTTGCATTGACAAATTTCACATTGTCAAAAGACGGGAAATATTTTGGTTATGGCATTTCACGGGGCGGATCCGACTGGCGTGAATTATACGTCAGAGATATGGAAACAGGCAAAGATCTTGATGATCATATTATGTGGGCTAAATTCTCAGGCATTTCATGGTTTAAGAATGGCTTCTTTTATAGCCGCTATCCCGAACCAAAGGAAGGAGATGTACTGAAAGGTGAAAATAAAAACAATAAGGTGTATTATCATTTGGTTGGCACAAACCAGGAAGAGGATAAATTGATTTATGAAGAAACGGATCACCCCGGATGGGGTTTTAATGTTTCAGTTACTGAGGATCAAAAATATCTCGTGCTCTCAACTATAGAATCAACAAGCGGGAATGCCCTGGCATTTAAAAATCTTGAAAACGAAGACGAAAAATTCACAACCATTGTTTCAACTTTTGATCATAATTACTGGGTTCTGGATCACATCGATGGCAGCCTTCTTGTTATTACAAACTATAAAGCATCGAATTACAGACTTATTGCAATAGATGTAAATAACCCGGCTGGAGAAAACTGGAAAGATATTATTCCCGAGAAAGCTGATATGGTTCTTCAAAGTGTGACCATTGGAGGGGACAAGTTAATTGCAACTTATCTGAAGGATGCACGTAGTCTGGTTGAGATATATGATATGAATGGAGAGTTCCTTTATGAACTGGAACTGCCTGCTTTGGGATCGCTTCGTGGTTTTAGTGCAAAGAGGGGAGAAAATACGGCTTTCTATACTTTTGCCTCTTTTACTTATCCTCCTGTCGTTTTTAAATATGATCTCCGGAATAATACATCTGAAGTGTATCATACCACTAAACTTGATTTTACACCTGAGGATTATGTGACTAAACAGGTATTTTATGAAAGTAAGGACGGAACGAAAATCCCGATGTTCATTGTTCATAAGAAGGGCATTGAATTGGATGGGAATAATCCGGTGCTTCTGTACGGATATGGAGGGTTCAATATTAGTATAACCCCTGGTTTCAGTACAAGCCGCGTCATCTGGCTTGAGAATGGTGGTGTTTATGCTATTGCAAACATCCGCGGTGGAGGGGAATATGGAGAGAAATGGCATTTGGCGGGAACCAAAATGAACAAACAGAATGTATTTGATGATTTTATTTTTGCAGCGAAATACCTTGTTAATGAGAATTATACAAATCCCGGTAAACTTGCAATTCAGGGAAGATCGAATGGCGGACTTCTGGTAGGTGCTGTGATCAACCAGGCACCTGAATTATTCAGGGTTGCACTGCCGGCAGTTGGTGTCATGGATATGCTCCGCTACCATAAGTTCACTATTGGCCGCTATTGGGCAACCGATTATGGTACAAGTGAGGATAGTGATGAAATGTTTAAATACCTTTACACATATTCTCCTCTGCATAGTATAAAAGAAGGGGTGGAGTATCCGGCTGTTATGGCAACTACTGCTGATCATGATGACAGGGTAGTGCCGGCTCATTCTTTCAAATATATTTCAACTCTGCAGGGAAAATATAATGGAAAAAATCCCGTGTTGATCAGGATCGAGACCAAAGCAGGTCATGGAGGTGGAAAACCTACAAAAAAGAGGATCGAGGAGGCAGCCGATCTCTGGTCGTTTACATTCTATAATATGGGAATTACACCAGGATATTAGTCGTAAGTTGTTGCAATAGGAAGTCATAATTTGTAATAATATAATGGAATATAGCTATATTATTATAGAGGGGAATATCGGCGCAGGAAAGACTTCCCTGGTGAAAATGATATCACAACAATACAACGCCAGGATGATACTGGAACGATTTGCTGATAACCCATTCCTGCCTAAATTTTATGACGATCCGGAAAGATACTCCTTTCCCCTCGAACTCTCTTTTCTCACTGACAGGTATCACCAACTGAAGAAAAAACTTGGCGATCAGGACCTCTTTTCAAATTTTACCATTTCTGATTATTATTTTATGAAAAGCCTGATTTTTGCAAAATCAACACTCCCCGACGATGAATTCCGGCTTTACAGACAAATCTTTTATATTATCTACCAATCACTTCCCAAACCTGGCTTGTATGTATATCTGCATCTAGATGCTGATATATTGTTATCCAATATAAAAAACCGCGGAAGGGATTATGAGCAATCAATAACCGCCGGATACCTCAGGAAAATCCAACAGGGATATTTTGATTTCTTTAAACAGGAAACAGTGCTGAGAATCCTGGTTATTGATACTGGTAATATCGATTTTGTCAACAATAAAGATGATTATGAAAATCTGATAAGCACGATCTTTGACAAACAATATCAAAAAGGAATTAATAGAATTGTATTATAGCAGATAAAACTAAATTAATTTGGTTTAATTGTTATTATTTTATTAGATTTGCATTCATAACAAATCATGTTTAAACTATTGTATAACAAATAAAAAAGTGATTATGAAAAAAGTTAGTTATTTTGTTTCTCTGGTTCTTACAGTTGCATTGCTCAGTGGTTGTGGTGGAATAAATAAAATGTTGAAGGAAGCTGGAAGTGTAAATTATCAGGTTGAACCTGAGATACTTGAAACTCATGGTGGCGAAATAGCCGTAACCATTAAAGGTTCTTTCCCTAAAAGCTATTTTAATAAAAAAGCTACACTGAAAGCTGTTCCGGTACTTGTTTATGAAGGTGGAGAGACTGAATTCGAACCTGTAACCCTGCAGGGCGAAGATATTGAAGCAAACAATGAAGTGATTAAATTTAGTGGTGACAACTTCACTTATTCAGCAAAGATTGCTTTCAAAGAGGAAATGAAAGTATCTGAACTGATACTTAAATCTACCGCTTCAATGAAAGGTAAATCAGTAGTGCTGCCTGATGTAAAACTTGCTGATGGCGTTATAGCAACCTCCACTCTGACCGAGAAACATGGTCACCCAATACTGATAGGAGATGCGTTTAAAAGGGTAATTCCTGAGTCAAAAGAAGCTGATATCCATTATGTGATAAATCGTGCGAATGTTAGAGGTTCGGAACTTAAAGCTGAAGATATTGCTGCTCTTAAAGCTTACCTTAAAGAAGCTAAAGAAAAAGTAAACTACGAATTTGCCGGCACGGAAATTTTTGCTTATGCTTCTCCTGATGGTCCTCTCGATTTGAATGAGGAATTATCAGGTAAACGAGCTGAAACAGCAAAGAAATTCTTTAGCCGTGAACTTAAGAAGGCAAAAGTTGATGCAGCTGCAGAAGAAGATTTTCTTAAGATAGTTACCATTGCTGAAGACTGGGATGGCTTTAAAGAATTAATGGAGAAATCGGATATTCAGGATAAAGACCTCATTCTTCGTGTTCTTTCAATGTATTCTGATCCTGTTGTCAGAGAAAAAGAGATAAAAAATATGTCAGAAGCTTTTGAAGTATTGAAAGATGATATACTTCCCAAACTTCGCAGATCAAAACTTATTGTGAACGTAAATGTGATTGGCTTCTCTGATGAGGAAATACTAAATTATATTGAAAGTAACCCTGATACACTCGGTCTTGAAGAGATGCTTTATGCAGCTACACTTACCAAAGATGCCGAGACGCAACTTAAGTATTACGAAATGGCATCTATTGAGGCGCCTAATGGTTTCCGTGCTGTTAACGGAATAGGTTATACCCTGATGAAAATGGGTAAAATCGAGGAATCAAAAGCAGCATTTGAAAAAGCTCAGGAACTTCATGGAGGCGATTATGCAAAGAATAATCTGGGCTTCGTTGCACTGGTTGAAGGCGATCTTGATAAAGCTCAGGAATATTTCACCTCAATGGAAAAGGCAACCGATGAGTCAAATTTCGGACTTGGAACTATTAGCCTGTTTCATAGCAACTATCAGGATGCTGTGAATTACTTCGGTACAACTCCTTCATTCAATGCAGCATTAGCTAAATTGCTCAATGGAAATACAACAGGCGCTAAGAACACACTGGAAGCTATTGACCACGATTGTGAGTGGAAAGATTACCTTTTAGCTGTTATTGGTGCCAGAACAGATAATGAACAGGATGTTTTTGATCATTTGAAATCTGCAGTTGCTGCAAATGAGGAAATTAAAGGTCTTGCTAAAACCGATGTGGAATTTGGTAAGTATTTCGAAAATGCAACTTTTAAGTCAATAGTAGAATAATAAGAAATTTAAAGAAAAAAAGGAGCGGAAAACCGCTCCTTTTTTTTGCATTATTTATTAAAATCCAATCGGTTAAATAATTCCCAGAGTACAATTCCGGCGCTTACCGATATGTTAAATGAATGTTTTGTGCCGAACTGTGGTATTTCAACGCAATAGTCACTCAGATCAACGACTTCCTGGGATACACCACGTACTTCATGCCCGAATATAACTGCATATTTCCCGGTTTTTTTCACGGTGAAATTTTCAAGCGAAACCGCTTCTTCAGCTTGTTCAACAGAAATGATATCATAACCATCCGCTTTTAATTCATGAATGGCTTCCACTGTTGACTCATAATATTTCCATGAAACCGATTCAGTAGCGCCCAGGGCGGTTTTTTGAATACCTTTATTAGGAGGTTTTGCTGTAATTCCACACAGGTAAACCGCGTTAACAAGGAAAGCATCTGAAGTCCTGAAAACTGAACCTATGTTGTTCAAACTCCGTACATTATCTAATACCACGATAATAGGAAATTTGTCTGCTTTCTTGTACTCTTTTACCGACTTTCTTCCAAGCTCGCTGTTTTTTAGTTTTCTCATTTGATTATAATCCGGGTTCAGGCAAAGATAAGGACTTTGAAGAACATAGCTTCGCAAAGTAATTATAGGTTAATACAATTCAAATGAAACTATTACGGAATAAGGCTGAGGAAAAAAAGAAAATAAAGATGAATTATGTTTTAAATTCAAAAAATAAACACAAAAGTAAAGGAACAAGTTCAAAATGAAGACATAAAAACCTTAGCCTTAACCCTTAGCCTCAGCCTCAGCCTCAGTTTTTAATTTCGATACGTGCAGTTTTTGCCTTCAGTGCTTCACTATATGTTTTTAAAACTTAATATATTTATCCTTTTGAGATATCTTCCAAAAAGATTATTTTTGGATACTTAATTTAAAATCCCCAATAATGAATTTACACGAATACCAGGGAAAATCAATTTTGAAGAGTTTTGGAGTGAATGTACCAGTTGAAATAGTTGCTGATACTCCTGAAAAAGCCGTTGAGGCTGCCAGGGAAATAAAATCAGAAACCGGAATGGCGGGTTGGGTAATAAAAGCCCAGATACATGCAGGGGGCAGAGGTAAAGGAGGTGGTGTAAAGCTGGCTAAAACTCTGAATGAAGTTCTGGAAATATCAAAAGAAATGATAGGTATGCAGCTGGTTACACACCAAACCGGTCCTGAAGGTAAAAAGGTAAAGAAAATTCTTGTTGGACAGAATGTGTATTATCCGGGCGAATCTGAAACGGAAGAGTATTATATGAGTGTGTTGCTGGACAGGGATACAGGCAGGAACATCATTATGTATTCTACTGAGGGTGGAGTTGATATCGAAAGTGTAGCTGAAAAAACACCACATTTGATATACAAAGAAGAAATTGACCCGAAGGTGGGCATTCAACCCTTTCAGGCGCGGAAAATTGCATTCAGACTGGGGCTCAGTGGTAGTGCATTAAAAGAAATGGTTAAGTTTGCTATGGCTCTTTATAACACTTACGAAAGCAGCGACTCATCACTTTTGGAGATTAATCCTGTTATGAAGACCTCTGATAACAATATTCTCGCAGTGGATTGTAAAATAAACATTGATGACAGCGCCCTTTTCCGTCATAAAGATTATGCTGAAATGCGGGATCTGTCAGAGGAAGATCCGGCTGAAGTCGAAGCAGGCAAGTATGATCTTAATTTTGTTAAACTGGATGGAAATGTTGGTTGCATGGTGAATGGGGCAGGGCTTGCCATGGCTACTATGGATATTATAAAACTTTCCGGCGGTGATCCGGCAAACTTTCTTGATGTCGGTGGTACCGCCAACGCTGAAACAGTTGAAGCAGGATTCCGTATTATCCTGAAAGATCCTAACGTAAAAGTAATCCTGATCAATATTTTTGGTGGGATTGTTCGCTGCGACCTGGTGGCCCAGGGTGTGGTTGATGCCTATCATTCAGTGGGAGATATACCGGTACCTGTGATTGTTCGTCTGCAAGGAACCAATGCAGAAGAGGGCAAGAAACTAATTGATGATTCCGGGTTGAAAGTGTTTTCAGCAATCACATTGCAGGAAGCCGCTGACCAGGTTAAAAAACTGGTAATCTAACCATACAGCAATTCACTAACTTCTCAGCTTATAAACTTTTCAACACCGCATCACAACTCTTTTGTTTCTGTTATCCGGTTTTGTTTCCAATAACGCCGGATGCAACGTTTGTAGTTCTATTTGGAGCCGGTAGTTCCGGCGCTTTTACTATACTTGCCCGTACCCCGGGTGGCGCTGTAAATGACGATTCACATACCTTTTAAGCATAATAAATAACTCTGATTTTGCGAACGCAGTGAGGCAATCTTTCATGACTTTTCATAAAGCCCATGTAGGTTTATTATTTGGCTTACCGGTTATTTTGGGGAGATTGCTTCGTCGCTAACGCTCCTCGCAAAATCCTTTTTCAACCATTTAAACCACTTTCGGGGTGTAAACCATTTCGCGAACTTGCCCTGTGAAATGCTGCTTCGCAGCAGTGGCTCCGCCACTATTTCACAGGGCGAGTGAGTGAAATGTCTCATGAGCAGGTTAGGGCGATGGAATGTGGGAGCGAGTAAACCACCGAAAGGGTTAACGATTCTAAAACCCCGTCAGCGGTTACAAACCCTGACGGTGGTTTGGTAGAATTAATGATAATGACACACTTCTTTGAACACTCCCGGAAAAGAACCAGTAAAGCATCAAACCTGTGTTCTTTTTCATTTTGATTTATTTGTGTTTTTTTATGGTTGGTTTTTCAAACCGTTCAGACCGGGTATTATCGGGAAAAAAACCTACGGTTTCCAGAAATCGTCAGGTTCAAGCCCGCATTTTTCGATTATCTGCAGACTGTATTCGAGGTAACCCAGATCATCTGCTCCGTTGTTTGTCCCCAAAGTGAATTTCACACCATGCTCTTTTGCTTTCTTTATGAATTCAGCAGAAGGAATTTTATACCTCGCATTTATCTCTAAAGCAACATCGTTTCCGGTCAATGCATCGATAACCTTCTGCATCCGGTTCTCTGTCCATAATTCATCATACCTTTCTCTTATTATCTCAGGCAGAAAGGTCGGGTTAACATAAATATCGATAGATTCATTATTCAGTATCTCAACAATCTGGTTGACATAGTAATTCATAAATGAATCTGCATCTTCAACAAATACTTCATTTTTCATCCATAATCTTGTTCTTCGCCCTTTGTGATCATAATATGTAAGTGCATCGGTAAATACATAGTCGAACAGAGCTATTGTATCGGGCGAAAATGTATTAACCCATTCCCTGCCTTCGGCTTGCATACCATGGTAAACCGGGTAATCTTTAACCGAATGATAATATTCACTCAGATCAGAATCGTTTTGAATTGGAAATCCAACGCCACAGTTAACAGCAACTCCATATTTGATCCCTGTTTTTTGAGAATGTTCAAGGAGTTGCTCCATAGTAAGACCACCCTTCAGATGTGCATGCAGATCAATTATCTCGTACCCTGCCTTTGTCAAAGAATCGATTTTTAAAATTCCTGTGTCACCCGGATTTTTCGGTGCCGGGTTATTACAACCAGTAAATAGAATCACGAGGAAGAGCAGTGAAAACAGTTTGTTAATAATGTAATGTGTCATAATATTATTTTTTTAACCTGTTACGGATTTCTAATCTATTAATCCTGAATCTTGAAGTAGTTTATTGTTTGGGTAATATAGTAGTTCGCTACATATTTCTTCTTTACTGTTTCAATCTCTTTGTCAAGTGCATTAACCACATCATTACCAAGTTCCTGTATTACATTAAGTGCATGCAGAACCACGTATAGATTATCATTTTGCAAAATCTCACCTAAAGTATTTATAGCTTTTTGCTTCCCTCCAATTTGATACAACGATTCTGCTGCAGCTATCCTGACATCCGGAGATTCATCGGTTAAACATGATTCCAGTTCCTTTGTTGCTTTTTTCGCATCTTCACCCAGGATAGCACATCCCGTTGCTGCCCAGTACCTGATATATGAATTTGGACTTTTTAAACTTTCAATCAAAAAGTCAAGATTTTGTTTATCTCCTTTTGCTGCTGTCAATGCAGCATTAAGGATATCATCTAACGGATAATTGTCTGAACGGAAGTAGTTATAGAGAGAAGTACTATCAATATTTTCATATTCTCCTTCCGGAATAAAACCTCCGTCGTGAAACTCAAGGATGCGGTTTTTCATTTCCTGCCGCATTTTATTCAGTACATCAGCATACTTTTGATCACCGGCAAGGTTATTGACTTCCCACGGATCAGATTCAGTATCATATAGTTCTTCAAATGGTTTTGTGCCAAAGAATCTGCTCTGAATATCATTACACTGACCATCAAGATAAGCTTTTTCCCAAACCTGCATCGAAGAGGCTTTCCATAAATAATTGAGATGTTGTGCATAAGGGCGGTGTGGCATAAAGTTGATAATATACCTGTAATGACCATCGGTAATTCCCCTCATCATATCATACCTTTCGTCCATTCTTCCCCTAAAAAAATAAACATAGTCGGGCTTATCCTCTATATACTCTCCCAGGAAGGCATGTCCCTGCATATTTCCTGGTTTGGGTATTCCGGCAATGCTTAACAGTGTAGGGGCAAGATCGACAAAGCTCACCAGCCTTTCGTTTTTGCTTCCGGGGGCGCCTGGTGAAAGATCTTTGTATAATTCCGGGATCCTTATGATAAATGGTACCTGGGTGCCTGTGTTAAAAATGAATCTTTTACTTCTGGGCAGCACTCCGCCATGGTCGCCGTAGAAAAACACGATGGTACTCTTTTTTAATCCTGATTGCTCCAATTCCTTTAATAAATCACCTGCCTGCTTATCCATAGTGGTTATATTGTCATACAAGCGCGCCCAGTCGTTCCTGACTTCGGGCAGATCAGGATGATAGGGAGGGAGTTCCATTTTATCAGGATTATGATACAAACTATCGGAATTATATTGAAAGATATTACTTTCATGGGTAACTGTAATATTAAATATTGCGAAAAATGGCTGGCCGGGTTTCCTGTTCTTATAATGTGCTGTCCGGGAAGATTCATCCCAAAGTTCCCCGTATCCGGTGCAGTTATAATCTGTTTTTGCATTATTGGTACAATAGTAACCGGCTTCGCGTAAATATTCAGGATAGAACCTGATATTTTCCGGTATTTTATTTGTACTTCTCATGTGATGTGTTCCTGCACTGGATGCGTACATTCCTGAAATAATTGTAAACCGTGCGGGAGCACATACAGGGGCATTGGCATGTGCATTTGAATATATAATTCCTTCACTGGACAGTTTATCAAGATTTGGTGTGTTGGCATTTTTGTCTCCGTAACACCCTAAATAAGGACTTATATCTTCGCAGGTAATCCAGAGGATATTAGGCAATGGCAGGTTTTGTTCGTTTTTGGGTTTATGTTTCAGGTTGGATGCACATGCTATTACTGAGATTAAAACCAGGAAAAATACTTTTTTTTTCATTTTATTTCAGTTATTGCCTGGTAAACCAGATTCTGGAATTTAGGGGCTATTTCACCGTGAATAACCGGGTACATTTGTAGCATCAGCACTGCCACCATATCTTCTTTCGGATCGATCCAGAAATGGGTATGAAAATAGCCACCCCACCAGTAATTGCCTACGGAAGATAAATTCTCATGCACTGTTTTATCTGTAGTGATACCGAAGCCCAGTCCAAAATGATTATCACCAAAAAGATCTCCAACGTGGTTCATGCTGATCAGTTCAACGGTTTTGGGAGATAATAGTTGATATTCTCCATATGAACCGTCATTAACTAGCATCTGCAGGAATTTTGCATAATCAAGAGCAGTTGAGCATAAACCGGCGCCCCCCGCAAAAAATGATTTGGCCCCTTTAACCGGGTATTGATACTCTTCATCGTCTGAAGGTGAAATGCCATCTTCATTTTCAGCATAGATGGTTGCCAGTCTCGGAAAATCCTTTTCAGGAAGATAAAAGTATGTATCCTCCATTCCGAGGGGCTTGAAAATTCTTTCTTTCAGAAATTCATCGAATGAGATACCGGACAAGACCTCAACAAAATACCCGAGAACATCCATATTCAGGCCATAGGTATATTTCTCCCCCGGCTCATGCAACAGTGGTAAACCTGCAAGTGTTCTGATCTTATCACCTAAAACGGCATCTGTCAGAACGAATCCGCCAGGAATACCTGCCTTGTCGTAAATTGGTTTTAATTCCGAATGAATAAATCCGTAACCAATACCCGAGGTATGGGTAAGCAGGTGCCGGACGGTGATCTCATGTTCAGCCGGTTTGCTTTCGTATGTTCCATCCGGATTTGATTTTACCAGTATCTCCGGATCTTTAAACTCAGGGATATATTTCGAAACAGGATCATCCAGTAAAAATCCCCCGTCTTCATACAACATCATAACTGCCACACTGGTAATTGCTTTGGACATAGAAGCGATCCGGAAAATATTATCTTTTTTCATGGGATCATTCTCCTCAATATCACGCATTCCAAAAGCTTTGTGGTACACTATTTTACCATCGCGAGCAACAAGTCCGACTGCACCGGGGATCAATCCATTATCAATGTATTCCTGTAACAGGCCATCAATTTTACTGATCCTGTTTGTGGACATCCCTGCTTCTTCTGGAAATCCATCTACCAAAAAGGAAGAAAGTATATTATCAGACTTTTGTATTGGCTGGCAGGAAATGGTTAATACTACTAACGAAAGAACTACTGTTTTAAATAAAATGTGAGGTTTCATTTTGATAAATGTTAATTAGTTTTAGTTCATTTTTATATCTGTTTGCCCATCGCATTACTTCATTACTGCATCACAATCACTGCACAAATAAACCTTTTATCTTCCTTAGCTTAGATTTATATATTGTTTCTTTTAATTGTGTCACTCCATTCTTCCAGTTTGGAAGAAATAAACTCAATAATCTTTTTGTGTTCTTCTTTACCTGTACCTTGAATGTGCATTGGTTTTTCAAAAGTCATATAAATTGTTTTCTCAGGATAGATAGGCCCAAGTTCTTTAATGAATTTACCATTTCCCCAAAAGTCGGTTTTAATTGCAACAGGAATTAACTTAACACCTGCTCTGCCAGCCAATTTTACTCCCATTGAATTAAATTCATCCGGGATAAAATCAACTTTCCTTGTTTTTTGGGGGAAGATAACAATTGAGGTTCCTTCTTCAAGAAACTTTTTTCCCTGATTCATAACTATAGTAAGATCTTCTCTTGAATTTGACCTGCTCACCACTATAGGATTTCGTGCACGCATAACCGCACCAAAAACAGGAAAGTTAACAAGACTGTCTTTCACAACAAAAGTCACTTCCATTTCAGAAGCAATAATACACGGGAATACCATTGTTTCAAGCGTGCTCATGTGGTTGCTGACAAAAACAACAGGGCCGTCACTCTGACGTATATTATCTAATCCTTCGATATGAAACCTGCCACTGAACCTTTCGATCAGCTTCAAAACACTATGTGATGAGATTGCCCACGCCTGCCTGTCTAATTTCCCTTTTACGGCTAATCGGCGGGTTTTAAACACCAGAGATAAAAACCTGATAATAAAAAACAAACTTGAATTCTTAATTAGTCTGTTCGGGAATTTCCCCCGGGTGCCGGAAGGTGTTAAATATGTATCGGATGGGAAAAGACTTTTCATATAAATGGATGATTGAAAACGTATCACAAGATACATATTACAATTAATTAAAATAAAAATGTTTAATCTGATATTAGACTAATGAAATATTGCTTCGCAATAAATTTTCGATTTATTTCACAGGGTGAATTAAAAAACATAATTATCATTTTTTCTGAAAAGTTACAGTTTAAGCTGATACTTAACTCCGATTATATGATGTAACTCATCTTTGTTATAATAATCTTGCAAAAAATAGAATATTTCCAGCTCATTCTTCTTCTTAAATCCGTACTCTATACCAACTTCGTACCTGCCTTTATAAAATGATTTCTCGTTGCTTTTCTGGAATATTTCCCATGAAATATGTGGATTAAATTTAAAGTTCTTAATATCGTATTTAGCCTGAAGACGGTACCGGTAGTACGATCTGTTCTCCCTTGTTTCTCCGGAAAAGTCAGTATAATTTGTATATCTTAAACGAAGTTCCAGTTCCAGGCGGTTGATCTCATATTTTGGCTCAGCATCGAATGCAAACCTGTGAAGATATTCGGGTTCATCATTAGTATAATCTGCGATAAAGCGGTAATATCCACTTAGTTTCAGGAACTTAAAAGGTTTATAATTTAGTCCGCCTTGCAGGATAAGTTCGCTGAATTCCATGAAGTTACTGAATCTAATCTCAGGATTGATCTCGAGATCCAGATCAGGCAACAGATCAATTTGGAGTTCGAATTCAAATCTTTCATAAGTTTTAGGCTGCTGAGCATGAAGCAATGTACCTAAAGATAAAAACAAAAAGAATACACCTGTTTGTGCAGTGATACGGAAAAACTCATTCATTTTATTCCAATTTGAAGCTTCATTAAGAAAAGTGCAATTTAATTAAAATCTACTTTTTGTGTGCAATCCTTAATTATTGAACTGAAATTCCAATCAATTTGCTATTTTGTCGAAAAATTTTGACAGGCCATGAAAATAAAACATTACTTTTTGCAAAAAGTTCTTTTCCTGGGTACAATTTTTATCTGTTGGTTTGGGGTATATTCTGTCCTTGGGCAGCCACAAAACGAATCTCATCAGGACAAAATAGAAGTAATCCGGCATGAAAACGAACAAGCGCCGGAGCAAGAGCATGCTGAAGAGCACGGAAGCAATATGTCACCCCTGTTTTTTGTGATCCTTGCGTTGATAATCGGCGCTGCTACGCGGCATGGATTAAGAAAAAGCCCATTACCTTTTACTGTTAGCTTACTTCTTATTGGCTTAGGGCTTGGCGTTGCAGCACGCGTTGGCTGGTTTGATACATGGTCTTTCGGATCGGTTCATATTAATATTAGGTTTCTAAACAACGCGGTGGAATGGGCGGGTAACATTGATCCGCATGTCATCCTATTCGTTTTTTTGCCTACCCTGATCTTTGAAGCCGCGTTTGCAATGGATGTTCATACATTCAAAAAATCAGTTGGTAACGCGTCGATACTTGCTATACCGGGCATTCTAGTTGCCATGGTTCTTACCGCTGCGCTTGCAATAGGACTTGATTTGGCGGGAATAGGGTTATCAGGATGGGGTTGGCCAATAGCTCTGATGTTCGGCGCTGTTATAAGCGCTACAGATCCGATAGCAGTGGTATCTCTTCTGAAAGATTTGGGAGCAAGCAAGAAACTCGGGACCCTTATTGAGAGTGAATCATTGCTTAATGATGGTACAGCCATCGTTTTGTTCATGGTTTTTTTAGCAGGTATAACAGGTGAAGCTACCGGAACTTCACCCATCGTTGAATTCTTTAGAGTAGCGTTGGGAGGCATCCTGGTTGGGATTTTGATCGGGAGTATTACTATTAGCTGGGTAAGAAGAGTATTCAATGATGCCCTGGTTGAAATAAGTGTGATCATTGCAGCTGCATATCTGACTTTTTATGTCTGTGAACGTTTTTTCCATGTTTCCGGTGTACTTGGTTTGGTAACACTAGGCCTGGCAATGGCAAGTATAGGCAGGACAAGAATAAGCCCGGAAGTAGAACATTTCCTTCATGAATTCTGGGAACTGGCGGCTTTTATTGCAAATACCCTCATTTTCCTGATTGTTGGTGTAGTTATTTCCCTTAGAGTGGTTTTTTCCGGTAAAGATTTTCTGATCCTTGGAATAATTTATGTTGGGATACACATCATACGGGCTATTGTAATAGCTATGTTCTTCCCGGTGATGAAACGAACGGGGTACGGATTATCCAGAAAAGATTCTTATGTATTATGGTGGGGCGCACTGCGCGGCGCCATAGGGTTGGCGCTTGCACTTATTGTTGCAAACGAGAAAGCTATCCCGGAAGAGATCAGGAATCAGTTCCTTTTTCTAACAGCCGGAATTGTTACTCTTACTTTGCTGGTAAATGCAACAACTATAGGATTTCTTGTTGACAAACTGGGTTTAACGAAAATATCTCCTGCAAAAGCGCTAATGCTGTCAAATGCTAACCAGTACCTGCGACAGAGCACGGAAAATACAATTGCAAAGTTGAAAGAGGACAGGTTTATGGGCAGGGCAAACTGGAAAGCGGTAAAGGATTATCTGCCAATAGAGGAAGAGAGGTTTGATGAACAGGACCTGGAAATTGAGACAATTGCAGAAATCCGCAGACGGGTATTGGAAAAAGAGAAAAGTGCTTACTGGCACCAGTTCAGGGACGGGTTACTGGGACCTGTTTCTGTCAGAAGACTATCAGATGGCATCAGTGATATACTGGATGCCGGTGGAATGATTTCGCTTTCAGAAAGAAAGGACCTGGAGGAGTCCTGGAAAACCCCCAAATTGCTTAACAAAATGCAATCTCTGCCTGTCATCGGGAAACTTGCAAAACGGGAATTCTTTGAAAGACTGGCTATTAGTTATGACAGTGCCAGGGGATTTGTTGAAGCACAGGAAGAAGCATTGAAACTGATCGAAAGTATGGGAAGACAATTGAAAGCAGATACTTTAAATAAAAACAAGAAGGAAGAAGAAGAAACTCTCGAAATTATCGAAGAGGAAATCAATGAGAACAAGATACATGGACAAACATTCCTTCGAAACCTGAGAAAAGGTTTCCCGGAAATATACACAGCCGTAGCTACCCGTCAGGCAATACGGTCTATGCTGAACTATGAAAGGAGGACAGTTGAACGACTGCAGAAAAATGGCAGGCTCGAAAGTGATGAGGCAAAAAAAATGATTTCTAAAATTGAAGAAAGGATGAAAAGATTAATGGATTCACCTCCATCAGTTGATTTACCCGATGCAATTGAATTATTGAAAGATGTATCCTGGCTGCAGGGTATTGAGCAAAAGACTATGGATATGGTTGTCAGGCTTTTCCAAACAAGGGTTTTTTCTGTTGGAGATAAAATAATCAGGGAAAGCGGACATAGTGACGGGTTTTTCTTTATAGCACGTGGTACGGTAAAGGTAACTCATAAGAAAAAAGTATTGGATGTTCTCAGTCAGGGAAGTTTTATCGGTGAAATGGCAGGTTTAACAGGTTTGCCCAGAACAGCAGAAGTAAGTGCAGAATCTCCTGTAACTGTACTCTGGATGTCTTCCTCTCAAATGAAAGATATAATAAAGGAGTCATCGACACTGGAGAAACGACTTTGGAGGATTGGTGGATTCCGGCTGGCTGAAAACCTGCTACGTGAGATTGAACCATATAGTTACTGGCGGCAATCTCAATTAAGAGAGCTTCTGGAAAAGGGGAAAGTAGTCAATCCTGGGGAAGAAAAGGATGTCATATTAAAAGATAAGCTGGTAATACTTTTGACAGGGAAAGCAATACCTCTTGAACAGGAGAAAAAAACATATATAGCACCGGCACTTGTTGAGAATGCCGACCAGGTAGAATTTGGAAAAAATTGCAGGATATTTGTCTGTTAACCCGGTTTTCTCCTCCTCACAGGCATGGTCGTACACCTCGCGCCATTAACTCGTAACCCGACTCCGAGTCGGGTTACGAGTATAAAGCAATAAGAAATGGGATCAGTAAGCTTCCCTTGTATGACAGCAATTAAGTCCTGATCACCAGGCAGCCTGCTATCATATCATGCAGAGCCTGTTTTTTCTCGGTGAGCCCGGCCAGAATATAACCGATCATAAATATCATTCCGGATATGATCTTTCCAAAATAGCGGCCAGTTGCTCTCCCGAACGATATCCTGTTTCCCTCCATGTCAGTGACTTTCAGACCAAGCGCCATCTTACCCAGAGTTGCCTGTTGCCTGGATGATTCCATCAGGGCAAAGTAAAGCCAGCTGACAGCTGTTAATGTAATGATAAGTAATAACACTATTCCTGCAATGCCTGCTATACCCATGAAAGTTGATTCTTCGCATTTATCCAGATCGGAAAGGGCGATACCGGAGAAAATGATTGTACCGATAAACGGTAGTGCGATAACAAAACTTATTACGCTAAGGAGTATATCATCAATGAGATAGGCGACGAAGCGTAACCAGAAACCGGCATATCTTACCTGACCGGTGTTTTCAGATTCGAGTACTTCCATAATAGTTTTATATTGTTTGGACTAAAATTACAAAAAATATTCGATTTATGTTTTTCAACCAGTACTAAAAGTATATCTTATATTGTATCACCGGGAAAAAACCAAGCTGATATACAAGTTCTACTGTCTGGGTCTCAGAATCATAAAACTGCATAAGTGGATTCTTATGATTAGTAACATTTTCAATATATAACAGCCATTCCTGCGCTACTTTTTTTGAGTTTTTTCTGTAACCGAGTTTAATATCGGTTTTTAAATAGTTTGAAAATTTTTTGCCGAACGCTTCGTTTTCTTTGTAAATCATATCATAGTAAGAATTACTATTTTTGGCTATTGTCGCTTCTAAATCTACAGGAGTATAACGTCTTCCTCCTGCCCAGGTAATTGTCAGATCAAAAAACAATACCGACCGGCTGTTCAGATTGAATTCTTTTCCGACCAGGGAATTGAATACAAAATTTCCGTTAAATGCAGTATTTCTTTCAATTCCATCACTACCCGTGTACTTTGACTCAAACACTGAAAGGGTGAACAAATAATAATAATTATTACTGAAAAATTTCTCCAGGGTAAACTCAAGGCCATAGTTTTTCCCTGTTCCATTATTCACAAGGCTGTCTAACGTTTCAACTCCAAACGAGGCGCCGGTGTTTAGCATACTGTATGTGCTTTCTTTCACTTCAACAGGAACATCAAACAATTTTTGGTAATACGTTTCGGCTTTCAGTCTTAAGTTTTCATTAATGATATAATCATACCCAAGAACAACATGATGCGCTTTTGTAGAGGCAAGTTCAGAATTTGTTTGAATATATGAATTGTCTGATAGTCGGGTTTCCAGGAAAATGGAAGATAGTTGCTGTATTCTATTGTGAAAACCGTACCCGGCATTAAGTTTCATAGCATCATTAAGTTTCCATTGCATGCCAAACCTGGGCTCAACAGATACCTGTCCATTATGATCAAAGTACATTAAATGAACTCCCGGAATTATATGAAATCTTTCATTGAATTTAAATAACCATTGATTATACAGCCTGTATAAAAACACTCCATCGGAAAGAGTCTTCTTGATATTTGTAATATATCTGTAGTCATCAATTGAAGAAGAAAACACTTTAGAGTTTAGATCAAACCCCATACGGTCAATTATCGCGCCTGTTATGAAGGATAATCGTGGGTCGATCTTCCTGTTAAGCATAAAAATATACGACAGCTTTATTACTGAAGACTGATCGCTGTAAAACTTAAATGGGTTATTGTCAATATCCAGTGTATCAAGCTGTGTCCACCCTTTCTCATATAATAAAGATATTGTGTGCTTTGAATAGGTTTTCGGATTATGTACCTGTGAATATGATATAGCGCTAAAACCCAGATCAGATCCGTTATATATATCCTGATCGCCAGGTGAATAGATATTATCACCTTCCTCGTTGGATGCTTTAATTGCAATATGGCTGGTCCCTCCCAATCCAAAAAATGAAATTTTCCCTTTTTTCAGAGGAAATACGAGTTTATATGCAATATCCTGGTAGTAGGGGATACCACCTCCTGTACCGATGTCTAATCCAAGTTCTTTCATTAATCCTAAGGTGGAGTACCGGTAGTTGGCAATAAACGAACTTCTGTTCTTTTTACTGAATGGACCTTCAGTGCCAAGTTCAAATCCGTTAAAACCAATTTGTCCGAGGAACTCATATTTTTCATTATTACCTGATTTCAATTTCAGGTCAAACACACCTGACAAGGCATTTCCATATTGTGCGGGAAAGGCTCCTGTAAAAAAATCGGAGTTTCTGAGGTTGTGATTATTGAGCATCCCGACAGGACCTCCGGTTGTTCCCTGTTGGGCAAAATGATTCGGGTTTCCTATATCAACCCCTTCAAGTTTCCATAACAGCCCGGCAGGACTATTTCCCCTGATAATTATATCATTTCTCTGATCATTGGCGCCTGATACACCGGCATAGTTCATTGCCATTCTTGCCACATCGCCACGACTGCCGGCATATTTTTCGGTTTCCTCTATTGTAAAAGCGCGGGCACTTATGGCTGCCATTTTATTTATAGGTTGTTCCTTCGACTTGTGAGCAACCACAACAACTTCTTCGGCAGTGAAAGCTTTTTCCTCCATCTCGAGATAGAGATTTATTTCTTTCGCGGAAGTTACAATCAGGTTATTTATGGTGATGGGGTTATAACCGAGGAATCTAATCTGTATGGTTCTCCGCCCGATTGGTACTTCTTCGAGTCTGAAATTTCCATTAGCATCTGAAGATGTACCGGTTAGTGTTTCTGCGTCAAGCAAGACAACTGAAGCCCCGGGCAGGGGGCTTTTCGAATGTTTATCTACCACCACACCCCTGATTGTTTGAGTAAGCTGCTCCTGGGAAAAGAGGTTTCCGGGAATTAAAATGTAAAAAAGCAGTGAGGAAAATAATAATCTGCGAATAATCATAATAATGAAATGATTATCAAAAGTGTTTAGTTTCCTGTTATTATAAAAATTGCATTTACAAAAGCAAATATAATATGAATATAGCGTTTACAAATAATGAATATAATAGTATCTGATTTTGTTTATGAAGAATAATGATAAACTAAAGAGAAATCTCTATTGATTTTTCTCTGCTTATAGAATGATTGGAAAGACACCCATTCATCCAATATTCCAATATTCCATTCTTCCCGTTTTTTATAATAAAGTATGCATCATCCGGAAAAAACAGGATTACCATAAAATATTACCTGCAAAAACCTGTTTATTATACAATATTTTTTTAGATTTGATCTATATCATTTTTTTGTGTATGCGTGTATGACAACAAGGGACAAAGATTCAGCAGCAGCCATTGCATCAAAGTTAATTAACCACACGAACCGCCACCTGTTTTTAACCGGAAAAGCCGGAACAGGAAAAACAACTTTTTTGAAGTATATTTCTGAATATACTCATAAGAATTCAATTGTTGCTGCTCCCACAGGTATTGCAGCAATAAATGCCGGCGGAGTTACCCTCCATTCCCTTTTCCAGTTACCTTTCGGATCGTTTATTCCTTCCAATGACCGGATAAAAGAAGACAATATCACAACACAGATTAATACACCACAATCTCTTATCAAGGGCCTTCAAATGAACAGTTCGAAGCGAAATATGCTGAAAGAGCTGGAGCTTCTGATTATTGATGAAGTGAGCATGGTGCGTGCCGATTTGCTTGATGCCGTTGATATTGTGTTGCGCCATATAAAGAGACAAAAAAACAGATCTTTTGGTGGTGTCCAGTTGTTACTGATAGGAGATTTGTTTCAACTGCCACCAGTGGTCAAAGAAGACGAATGGAAATATCTTAACCCCTATTATCCCGGGATTTATTTTTTTAATGCGAAAGCTTTACAGCAGAATAAACCTTTGCATATTGAGTTGAAAGAAATCTACCGGCAATCGGACCAACTCTTTATTTCTTTACTTAACAACCTGCGGGATAATTCTCTTACAAAAGAAGATATTGAGGTGTTAAACAGCCATTATAAACCCTTGTTCAAACCAAAAAAAAATGATGGCTATATTTACTTAACCACTCATAATCGTAAAGCT
This sequence comes from Bacteroidota bacterium, assembly GCA_022561875.1. Classification (GTDB taxonomy): domain Bacteria; phylum Bacteroidota; class Bacteroidia; order Bacteroidales; family VadinHA17; genus JADFUQ01. Next base: position 56,963 of record JADFQJ010000006.1, read on the forward strand.
GATGAAATAAACAGACAATCTTTAAAAGAGTTGCCGGGGAAAACTTATTATTATGATGCGGAAATTGATGGAGATTTCAGTGAATACCTCTTTCCCGTTGAGAACAGATTGGAACTTAAAAAGGAGGCACAGGTTATGTTTATCAAGAATGACTATTCCGGGGAGCAACGTTATTTTAACGGGAAAATCGGTATAGTTAGCGACCTGTCTCCTGACTGGATAGAAGTCAGCTTTAATGACGGGACACCATCTGCCATAGTTGAACATTATGTTTGGGAAAATAAAAAATACAAACTCAATAAAGAGACAAACGAGATAGAAGAGAATATAAAAGGTACGTTTTCACATTACCCTATAAAACTGGCATGGGCAATAACTGTTCACAAAAGCCAGGGATTAACGTTTGAAAAAGCTATTATTGATGTTTCCAGAGCCTTTGCCCCCGGGCAGATATACGTCGCCCTTTCACGCCTGGTTTCACTTGATGGATTAGTTCTTACCGGACGAATCCCATTATCCGTACTGGAACAGGATAGAGCTCTTACCGGGTTTTTGAAAAGCAAAGAAAGTCCGGATGTTTTGAAGAAAGTATTAAAAGAAGGAACAGATAATTTTATTGCAGACACTGTATTAAAAGCCTTTAATTTCAACTCGCTGTGTAACTCATTTTCCTACCATGTTGAAAACTACAAAAAAGATGATAAAAGATCGATGAAACATCAATATAAAAACTGGGCAGGGGAACTACAGACAGATTTAATACCTGTAAAAGAAGTAGCCGACAATTTTTCAGGTCAACTCAGCCAGATAATAGGAACGCGTTATCCCGGTTATCTGTCAGTTTTAAATAACAGGGTGAAAGCTGCCAAGGATTATTTTGAGCCATTACTAAAAGGTTTTTCAGAACGTATTTTCAACCAGATAAACAGATTAAGAAAGCAAAAAAGAATAAAAACCTACCTGAATGAATTACGGGATATTGAACTGCTCTTTTTTAAACAACTTCAATCGATATATAAATCGGAAGCCCTTATCAATTCAGCCATTCATGACACCGAACTTTTAAAGGAAAATCTGCTGAATTCCTCTCTTTATAAAGAGCGGAAAAGTTTGATTCAGGGAAAAAGTATTTCAACATTGAAAAAAAATAATACTAAGAATTTTAGAAGAGCACAAAAAATGAATAAAAAAGAAAAAGGGCCTGATACAAAAGAGATAAGTTATAATCTGTTTCAGAAAGGAAAAACAATTAAAGAAATTGCTGCAGAACGATCATTCGCGGTAACTACCATTGAAGGACATCTGGCTCATTATGTAGCAAAAGGGCTTATTGATATTTCCCTGTTTGTTGATGAGGGTAAGGTGAAACGGGTTATTGAAGCATCCGAAAAACTGGAAACGACAAATTTCAGACCGATAAAAGAATATCTCGGGAATGAATTTACATACGGCGATCTTCGTTTTGCTATGGCAAGCTATGCCTGGCAGCAGTCAATAAGAAGTGAAGAGAGCGGTGAGCGGTGAGATGGCGAGGGAACGAGGGGGCGAAGAGGCGAAATAGCGAATGAGAAAGAAGTAAATAGTAAGTAGTCGGAAGTGAAGAGTTTAAGTTATTGACTGAGAACTAAATGATGTCAAATGTGAAGATGCGAAGAGGAGATTGCTTTGCTTTGTTAACAATGCCCCGGCATATTTCTTAACCCGTAACTCGTATCGCGTAACGTAATAAAACGAACGCCCTTTTTTCGTTTACTAATACTTTTAGAATCACCTGCGAAAGAAATTTCTTCCGCCTCCAAACCTTGGGTTTACAGTATTACTATATATTGATCCAAAGGTATATGTAATCCCAACGCCTCCATCAACACTGTATTCTGTAGCAAGTTCGGTTATCTGAAGTAAAATATCAGCTTCCGATATTTCACCTTTTACCAGGGATAACTGGTCGAGGATTCGTCCTACACTCCCGAAAATACTAAATGAAAGACCTTTTACTATCCTGATACTGATATATCCCTCGAGTTCAATCTTGTTCTTAGTAAAATCATGAAAATAGTTTGATCCTTCAAGAGAAATATTAACAGAACCCCATTTTTCCTGGACCTGATAGGCTACTCCAAGCTTCTGTCCAAATAAATTTTCTTCAACCTTATTATAAATTGTTGTATCGATATATTTATTGTATGAATAGCCAATTCCATATAATAATCTTAATTGACGACGTGTTGATTGGGAATATGGAAAAATGTTATATTCGATTGATGGATAAAAATCATAATTTAATTTGGTATTACGGAACGTTGAAGCAGAAATATCAAACGTGGCTCCAATCGACCAGTGTTCACCTAAGCTTTTTACAATAAGATTATCCAGAGATTTGGAATTTGTATCTTCTGTATATGTTGTATCCTCAAAGTTATATTTCGTTCTGGTGAATCGTTGATAAAAATTCATTTCTATTTTCCACTCGGGTGTAATTTTCACTGCTGATACAGAGTTCCGGAAAGTTATCTCCTTCAGTGATTCCTCTAACTCAAAACGCGGTCTTGTTTCAAGTTTAAAAACCCAGTCATTCCATTTGTCAATAACTTCCTCTGGTACTGAGCGACCTGTATGTCTGATTTGCACCTCCTCAAAAATAGGGGTCTTTGCAACATACCTCATCAATCCCATTTTTAACATTTGGGTACGGCCCTCACGGGTATGATCTCTGGTGTCATCAGGTCTGCTTGCATAAACAAGGGTGTCATTCATTCCTTTAAATTTATTCTGGCCTAAAAAAGTAAAAGTATATTCCCTACCTCCACTACCGGTACTCTGTCGTGTTTCCAATACATATACCTGGGCATCCTCAGTGTCCCTTACATAATTAACATATGGGATCTCACGCCTGATGTAATCCATATCACAAAACCGGCAATCAATAAATAGACGGACAGCATTTTTACGCATACTGTCAGGTTCAGTATTTGATTCCTGTGCTTTTGTATTTTCTGTAATAAAACAGATAAGAAGCAAAACAAATAATTGAAAAATTATAGATCGATTCATTTTATGTCGTTTGGTTTTAAGTAAAGGTTATTCATTCTCTAACTAGTGATATTTATTTAGACAGCGGAAAGTACAATTTTATTCCTATTACTTTAAAATTTATTTGGGGAGGATTAATTTATGTCTTCAAATAAGAATTGAAATTGATCGGTCTCAAAAACCATTTTCCGTTTAATTAATATTTAATGTTCTAAACCAGGTTAAGAATGAGGCTGAGGTTAACCTTCTGCCCCATTTTGAAACAGGTCAGGCAATATTTGCCGGAGTGACACACTGCCTACAGTAGGCAACCGCATCAAAAAAACTATGTAGGAATAGGATTTATTCAGATTCTTAATTTTGTATATACATAGCAATAATACCCTCAGCTTGCTATACTAAATAAATCATATGAAGATTTTAGAAGAAATCATAATATTTTCTACTTTCGCAGTATAAAAGAATGTTATAAATAGTTGACTTGATTACGGGGTGTAGCGCAGCCCGGTAGCGCGCGTCGTTCGGGACGACGAGGTCGTGGGTTCAAGTCCCGCCACCCCGACAAACATAAATAAAGACCGGCACGGGAGTGCCGGCTTTTATTTTTGGAAAATCCTTCAGCTAATTTCGAATATTTCAATAATTTCAGATATAATAAACCTGCTATTCATCGTTTTCCAATCTTATCAGCATCTCCTCCATCAGGTCGTCCCGGTTTACCGGAACAACTCCCGATTTTTCACATACCAGTCCGCCTGCCAGGTTAGAGATACTGGCAATATCGAATGGTGTTAATCCTGCCGCACAGCACAGACTTGCAGTGGCGATCAGTGTATCACCGGCACCGGAAACATCCGTGATCTCCCTTACCTCTGCGGGAATGGTTGAATATGATTCGCCGTCACTGATGAACACTCCAGCCTCGGAAAGGGTGATCAATAAAAGGTCAATATTTCTTGTCTTATGTAGTTTTTTTGCTAACGTAAAGAGTTTTTTGTGATCTGACTTGACCACGTCGGTCTTTGATCCTTCAACCAGCTCCCTGAAGTTTGGTTTGAAGAGGGTTATGTTTTTGTATTGATGGTAATTCCTTTTTTTCGGATCAACCACGACAGGTATATTATATTCGTTGGCAAGTTCGGTAGTGTGCTCAATAATGGCCGGTGTAATAACTCCCTTATCATAGTCTTCAAAGATCACAGCATCGATCGATTGAGAGAGTGTTTTGTAAATTAATTCTAACAGTCTTTTTTCCAATGATGCTGATAAGAGAGTGTCATCCTCCTCGTCAACCCTGAGCAGGTGCTGATGCTGACTGATAATCCTTGTTTTTACAGTTGTTTTTCTTTTTGTAGTCTGTACCAGTCCCTCCGGGGAAATACCCTGAACATTCAGCCTTTCCATTAACACATCAGATTTTTCATCTTTCCCGATCACTGAACATAAGAGAGGAGTGGCGCCAAGCGATTTTATATTCAGTGCAACATTTGCCGCTCCGCCAAGCCGGTTTTCTTTATGTGTACTTGTTACAATGGGAATTGGAGCTTCGGGTGATATCCTTTCCACTTTTCCAAACATGTAGGAGTCTATCATCACATCACCTATAATAAGCACCCTGCTCGATGTGAACTTATCAAAAAGCTTCCTGACCTGTGAACTATTTACCATGAATATTGTTTCTTAATTAACAATTATCAAAGATAAGTTTTTATGATTTATTCACAATTAAAGATACTCGCTGTCGCAAGTGTCATACAATTGTATAGTACAACCGTATGACCATTGTATCGTATGACTTCTTCTCTTCTTTCTTCCTTACTCACCCACTCACCTACTCACCTCTTCTTCAATGACTTCTTCACATCACATAGGATCTACATCAATGATAACCTGGAACGCACGATATGTATCTTTCTTCCTGAATTTTTCCAATATCTCTTGTAATAGTTGTTTGGCACGTCCGATCGACCGGTCTTTCTCAATTTTAAGGATTATGGTTTTGAGATACCATTTTTGTATTTTCCCTACCAGGGGAAATTCCGGTCCCAGCACTCTTGCTCCAAAAGCTTCACGAAGCTTAACACCCAGATGTTTCGCCTGCCTGTTCAGCTCCTCCCTGTTCCTGTGTTTCAGTGTTATTTTTATAATACGGCAGAAGGGTGGGTAATTAAATGTTTTCCTCTCTTCCATCTGGGAATTATACATATGGATAAAGTTATAATTAAGAACATCTTTAATTACCGGATGATTTGGTTCGGAAGTTTGAATAATAACTTTTCCTTGTTTATTTCTTCTTCCGGCGCGACCACTTACCTGAGCCAAAAGCTGAAAACTTCTTTCAAAAGCCCTGAAATCGGGGAAATTGAACAGGTTATCTGCATTCAGTACACCGACAATACTGACATTACTAAAATCAAGTCCTTTAGAAACCATCTGGGTACCCACAAGAATATTAACTTCATTATTTTCAAACCGGTTGATTATGGTTTCGAATGATCTTTTGCGTCGTGTAGTATCCATATCCATCCTTACAACACGTGCTTCAGGGAACAATATAGCCAGTTCATCTTCAATTTTTTCTGTACCGAACCCGCGGGTGCTCAGTGTGGCGTTTTTGCATGAAGGACATTCAGTGGGTATCGTTTGAGAGTGACCGCAGTAGTGGCATACAAGCTTACTAATGCCCTTATGGTATGTAAGACTTACGGCGCAATTTAGACATTGTGGTATCCAGGAGCATGACAAGCATTCGAGATACGGTGAGAACCCGCGCCTGTTTTGGAACAGGATGATCTGTTCGTTTGCATTCAGCGCTTTTTCTATTGCTTCCATGAGTTGGGGAGTGAAATGGGAACGCATTTTTTTCTTCCGGTAAGCTTCTTTTATATTAGCAATGATAATTTCCGGGGGTTTTATTTTCTGGTATCTTTCGGGAAGGTCGACCAGTGCATATTTGCCGGTCTGCACATTATTATATGACTCAACAGACGGGGTTGCCGTTCCAAGAAGAACATTTGAGTGATGCAGGCCGGCAAGTATAATGGCTGCATCGCGGGCATGATACCTTGGGGCAGGATCGAATTGTTTGTAAGAATTCTCATGTTCCTCATCAATGATGATCAGTCCGAGGTTCTTGTAAGGCAGGAATATAGCTGATCTGGCACCAAGAATTATCCTGCAAATTTCAGAGTTGGCTGAGACATTCCTCCATATCTCTACACGTTCCGCATCACCATAACGGGAGTGATATACAGCCACTTTATGTCCGAAAACTTTCCTGAGCCGGTTTATGATCTGTGCAGTAAGGGCGATTTCCGGTAAAAGGTAAAGCACCTGCTTTCCCTTTTTGATGTGCTGGTCAATAAGATGAATATAAACCTCTGTTTTACCGCTTCCGGTAGCTCCATGCAAAAGTGTTACTTTGTTATGTGAAAAGAAGACTTCAATATTTTTAAGGACTTTCTGTTGGTCAGCGCTCAGGTTTTTCACTTTCTCAGCGTCAAAAGCAGGAGAGGGAAGCCTGGATATTGTTTTTTCATATGTCTGCAATATGCCCTTTTCAATCAGGCTGTTAAGTGATTGTGCGCCTGCTTTATGCAAAATATCCTGCCTGGATACCTCTTTTTCTTCATTGTCGCTAAAAACGCCGGATTTCCGGATATATTCCTCAATAATCTCAAGCTGTTTGGGCGCTTTCCCAAGTTGAGACAGAGTTTCATTCAGCTCCTTTTCATTTATCCCCGAAGCTAATTTCAGATATGTCTCTTTCCTGGGTTTGTAACTTTCAGTGAGCGCCTCCTCGACCTGAATTACATTTTTACCGAAGAGACTGTTAATTATTGGAATAATTTTTATTTTCCCTGAATTTTTTTCAAGTTCCCTGATTGTAACAGATTTTTTACCCTTCACCAGTTGAAGAATTAATTCTTCATGATCTGTTAATGTTTCCGGTGACTTAAATCCGGGATCATAAATGATGCGTGTTTCGCTTTCGAGCTTTAGTCCCGAAGGAATGGCTGCGCGCATAACTTCTCCTACAGAACACATATAGTACTCTGCTATCCATTCCCAGAAGCTGAATTGAATATTGCTGATAAGAGGTTCGGGATCAAGAATGTTTTCAATTTTCTTAACCGGATATCCTACAGGCTGATTTTGATGCATTTTCCTGATAAGTGCCGAGTAAATTTTCTTTTTACCAAATTGCACTACAGCACGTGTCCCGGGTTGGGCTTTATTGGTCAGTTCACCGGGTATTTTATAGGTAAAGAGGGATTTTATGGGAAAGGGAAGAATTACATCAGCATACCAGGATTTTTCTCCCATAGGAAATGTATTTTGGGGTTACCGTAGAACCGTTATGTTATGATATGTTTTTTTCGTTACGGAAACAATTAAACATCAGATTGAAAGAATATTTACCAGTTTCAGGAGTTCCCAGTTAACCTCTTTATGCGTTTTAACAGCTTTTCGGAATGGTACATGAACAATTTCGTTATTTTTCAATCCCACCATAACACTTTTTTGGTCGTCCAGAAGCGCTTCAACTGCAGCATGTCCCATTCTGCTTGCTGTAACCCTGTCGAAAGCTGATGGAGAGCCGCCCCGCTGAATGTGCCCTAACACAGTAACTCTTACAGAATAGTCCTTAAAATCATCCTTTACCTTATTTGCAATTTGTGCTGCACCGCCTTCTTCATCACCCTCAGCAACAATGATAATATTGCTGGATTTTTTTCGTCTGTTACCTTCTTCAAGTTGTTTTTTTAAAGATTTTAACTGGTCTTTCAGTTCGGGGATCAGAATTGCTTCAGCTCCACAGGCAATCCCGCTGCGGATAGCAATAAAGCCTGCCTCGGCGCCCATAACCTCGATAAAGAACAACCGGTTATGTGCACTGGCAGTATCCCTGATCTTGTCGATGGCCTGGATAGCAGTATTGAGTGCAGTATCATATCCGATAGTACTATCCGTGCCGAAAACATCATTGTCGATCGTTCCGGGGACCCCTACAAACGGTATTTCATATTCTTCATTAAATATTCTGGCTCCTCTGAAGGTCCCGTCTCCACCGATTACAACAACGCCGTTGATACCCTGCTTTTTCAAATTATCATGTGCTTTTTTTCTGCCGGCCTCAGTTCTGAATTCTTCGCATCGTGCTGTTTTAAGTATAGTGCCGCCCCTCTGGATTATTTCGCTTACACTATGCGACTTAAGAGGTTTAAAGAATCCTTTAATCAGTCCCTGGTATCCTTGCCGGATACCGATTACTTCCAGATCATTATAAATAGCTGTCCGTACCACGGCACGAATAGCTGCATTCATTCCTGGAGCATCCCCTCCTGACGTTAATACTCCTATGCGTTTTATTTTTCCCATTAAGTTTGATTATTTGATTATAAAGGTATTGAAAAATTAGAAAACTTGTAACTATTCAGGGTCTTAAGTTTGGAATGCCTAAAATGGCTAATCTCATTATACTTTGCATTATTAAGTCGGCAATCTTCAGTCTGCAGTCGGCAATCTGAGAACCAGGCTATTTATACTTTTCAGTCCCGATTTATCGGGAATGTGATTAAGTAATCGTCCGATTTCATCAGATCGTTTATTGAAATCATCAAGAATTTCTTTTGGTATATATACAGTTAAATTTCTAAATCCAGTTACCATTGTGTTTTAATTGTTTGATTGTTATTTACTTTTTTGCCGACTGCCGATTGTGGACTGCCGACTGATTAGTTACGAAAACTTTATTACGTTGTTCGTCAAAGATAAAACCACCTCACTATTCACTCAGGGATTTAACCTTATCAGCAACATTTCTCATCAGCCATTCCGGTGTTGAGGTGGCGCCACATATACCAACCGACTTTGCATTATCAAACCAATTCTTTTTTATTTCTGATTCGGATGAAATGAACCGGGAATTCGGATTTTCCTCTTTGCATACCTGGAATAACATTTTACCGTTTGAACTGTTCTTGCCGCTAGCAAACAATACCAGGTCATGATTCCGGGCGAATTCACGGATTGTTAGCTCACGATTTGCCACCTGGTTACAGATAGTATTGTTAATTATTAATTCATTTATATCAGCTACTCCGTTTATTCTTTTCCTGATCTCCCTGCCCAGCTCCCGGTATTTTTTCTTATTACGGGTAGTCTGGGAATAAAGGACAACAGGTTTGGAAAAATCGATCTGATCAAGCTCTTGCAAATGGCTAATTACAATAGCTTTGCCTTCAGTCTGACCTTTCAATCCAATAACTTCGGCATGTTCTTCTTTTCCGAAAATAACCACCTGTCCATCTTTTATTTTCATTTCTTCATAACCAATTTTTACCTTTTTCTGCAGGCGGTAAACGATGGGGCAGGTTCCATCAAGTAATTGAATATTGTTTTTTTCAGCAATTTTATAGGTTTCAGGAGGTTCACCATGCGCTCTTATCAGAACCTTACAGTTTTTCATATTTCTGTAGGTTTCATAATCAATAGTTACCAATCCGAGAGATACAAGTCGCTCCATTTCACGTTGATTATGAACTATTTCCCCCAGGCAATACACCTTACCTTCCTTTTTCAGGATATCTTCAGCAATTTTAATTACTTTTTCAACTCCAAAGCAAAATCCCGATCTCTGATCTATTTCAATTTTCATAGTTCAATTCACTAAGCAATTCTTCAAACCATTCCATTTGCTCATGCACAGTCATATTACTATTGTCAAGCGCTTTGGCATCAGCAGCTTTCTTAAGCGGACTGATCTCCCTGTTCGTGTCTATATAATCCCTTTTTTCAATATTTTTCTTCACTGCTTCAAAGTCAACATCAACTCCTTTTTCCTGTAGCTCTTTGAATCTCCTTTCAGCCCTGACTTCCGGGCGCGCCGTCATAAATATCTTCAGATCAGCCGCAGGAAATACAACCGTGCCAATATCCCTTCCATCCATTACTACACATCCATCTTTTCCATACTTTCTCTGGATATTTACCATTTTTTCCCTGACCTGCCCAATTTTACTTACCTGGCTCACATAATCTGAAACACCCACGGTTCTTATCTCATCTTCCACATTTTTCCTGTTCAGAAAAGTTTCATACCTGTTTCCGGTTTCAGTGAACCGGAAATCAATATCTACTTGAGAGAGTAATAAATCCAGGGCTTTTATATTAATTTTTTCTCCGCTGATAATATTTTCTTTTATGCACATGAGTGTAACCGCTCTGTACATTGCCCCGCTGTCGATATATTTATAATTAAGTTTTTTGGCAATCTCCCTGGCAAATGTGCTTTTACCACTCGAAGAATACCCGTCAACAGCTATTGTCAGACACTTTTTATTCAACGTTCTCATTTGCCTGCAAAGATAGAACAAGAATCTTCATGAAAGTTGAAAAAAAGTGTAAAAAGAACATAGCTTAACAAAGTAATTAAAAAGGTTAATACTATTTAAATGAAACTGCGAAGTTTGAATGATTACTTTTTAATTCCGATACATTTAATTAAAAATTTTTTGATAAAGATTTCCCATGTTAGTGCTGAAGGAAAAATGATTTGTGGCACCTGCAAGGTGGTAGGTTGCCCGGCCGTAGCTTAGTCTGAACTTTGATATCTTAAGTCCGAAACCCCATGAAAATCCTACGGTTGATATTCTGGTTGGTATCAGGAGTTCTTTTCTTCTTTGGTAATTATAACCAAAACGCAGGAAAAAGTTTTCAAGGGGAATAAATTCCAGTCCCATTACCATGTGTCTCATCAGGTTGTCACTGAAAATTTCAATTCCCGAAGGTTCTCTCTCCGAATTATAATACCCGTTGTCTGAACCGTTATTTTCTTCCGGCGGCAGCAGATCATAGTTTTGCAAACTGTGAGCTGTAAAGAAAAACCTGAAAGGCGCATGTTCCAGCTTGTTTGATACTGCCAGTTGCACTTCGAAAGGAAGTGGCTCATGATCCCCGCCATAATAGGTTGATATTTGTCTGCCTATATTACTTATTGTCAGGGAGGCTGCAAACAGCTGATTACTACTGATATAAGAAATTCCGATGTCGGCGGCTATGCCTGTTGATTGGTACCTTTCAAAAGTTGATATTACAGGTTTCAGACTGACACCGACAGATATGGTGCTGTCAAGAGGTATCGACCATGTCAGTTGAAAAGCATGTTCGGCTGCCCGGAATTTTCCTGTAATAATTCCTGTCGGGTCTGCTGCGGTAAATTCACCATAATCAATAAAATGAATACCAATTGCAAAATTCCCTAATTTATTGAATGAATGTGAGTATGCTACATACCCGTAACGAATGTCAGCAAAATATCCGGAATAATTAAAAACCAGCTCATTATCCATTTCTTTATTAAGCAGGGACGGGTTTGAAAAAACAAGATTCAGGTCATTGCCGGGAACAGCAATCATCTTTCCTCCAAGTGATGCAATTCTGCCTGATACAGGAAGAGTTAGAAACTGGTAAGTACTGGTGCCTCCGGTTTGAGGATATAGCTGAATACTAGCAAATAATAATAATAATATTTTTAGCGATTCTTTCATTAAGCAAAAGAAATTTCGTATTTATTGAGTGTCTTAAGTTTGGGATGCTAAAATAGCTAATCTCATTATACTTTGCATTTTTAAGTCTGCAATCCTCAGTCTGCAGTCGACAATCTGAAGACGGAGTTATTTATACTTTTCAAGAACGAAAATTATTTAAGGAAAGTGTTATAAATTGAAAACGATTGGTTTTTTTTAAATTCATCTGGAAAACTTAACTCGTAACACGAAACTCGTAACATTTTGGAATATTCTAAAATAGCTGAATAACCTTTTTTATTTCATAAAGTGAACATATCTTTGAATAATAAACGATATTAATTTTTATTTTGGAAAAAACGGTTTTTGTCATAAACCCTGTTGCCGGTAACCGGAAACAGAGAAATTTGCAGGAAAAGATCCTGAAACTGATTGATCATTCTGTTGTAGAACCTGATTTTATTGAAACAGGTAAACAGGGTGAGGCAACACTTATTGTGAAAGAAAAGGTTAAAGAAGGTATTAAGAGATTTGTTGCTGTGGGAGGTGATGGCACTGTTAATGAAGTTGCAAAGGGAGTGGTGAACACAAAAGCTGCCGTGGGAATTATCCCGACAGGTTCAGGGAATGGTCTGGCACGGCATCTTGGAATACCTTTGAGCTTACAGGGCGCTGTTCGGTTACTAAGTACAGCCTGCCCGGTTAGCATAGATTACTGTTTGATTAATGGCACACCTTTTTTCTGCACTGCCGGTGTTGGGTTTGATGCAATGATAGGGCATGCATTTTCCCTGTTGGAGAAACGTGGTTTTTTCTCTTACCTGCGGCTAATCCTGGCGCGGTTCATATCTTATACTCCACAGAAATATATTATCAGAATTAACGGTAGTGAAATAAAAAAGGATCTGTTTCTGGTTGCTTTTGCAAATAGTTCGCAATACGGGAACAGGGCGGTCATTGCCCCGGATGCCGATGTCAGGGATGGTTATATGGATGTCTCTATGTTATCGCCATTCCCGTTTTACAGGGCTGTGGATATTGGAATACGGTTGTTAACCAAAAAAATCGATTCAAGCAGATATGTTGAGATAGTCAGATGTAAAGAGGTTTCCGTTGAACGGGAATCACCGGGGTATATACACTTTGATGGGGAACCTATGATAACGGACAGGCATATTGATGTGAAGATCATTCCCGGAGGGTTGAATGTGCTTCTGTAGTTCGAAGAATACATCTTACATAACATGTTGTTTTTATTTATATCTATTTAAATAGGTATAAATCCGGGTGCGAGAGGCAGATTAGAGTTTAATTATTTCAACTATTTTTAATAAAATATGGGATAATTTATTAGCAATTTCAAGATCGTAATTTTTCCCTATTACAAAAATCATAAACAGTACATATAAACCAATCAATAAAAATGCTTTTTTCCTGTTCAAATATTTCCCGGTAAAAAATATCAAAAATGCACATAAAGTAATAATAAACAGAAAAGCCCAGATTTCTGTACCTATCTGGATGGTTTCAGAATTCATTTCAATAGGATTATATAACAATGTATATAAAAGCAAAGGCAGACCTATTGCAAATGATATATCAAAAATATTGCTGCCAAGAGCATTTGAGATAGCATCATCATAATAACCCTTTTTTGCATCTAATACAGAAATGATTGTATCCGGCAGACTTGATGCTGCAGCCGATAAGATAACAGCAACAAATATCAATGGTATTCCAAGTCCCTCGAATTCTCCCAGTAAAGGCACGTAATAAGTCTCACGGCCAAGCCAATCGGTTGCCTGAACTAAAAATAATGATCCTAAAGCCATAAAGAAAGTACTGACTATTATCAATCGCCATCCAAGGGCTTTGTTTATTGTTCTTTTCCCAATAATAAATTTATCCAAATTCAGAAGAAGCAGATTCTTTAAGGATGACAACGAATTCTTGTCAGGGTTATAAAATTTTGTTATCTCTCTTTCGGCTTTGACAGATGTATTGTTATTTCCAAATATTGGGAGAAACATATACATAATATAAGCCAGATAGAGTAAAATAAAAATTAACCCGTGCCACCAATAAAGAGTCTGACGGCTAATTATATTTATAAATACCAGTTCTGTAACAAATAAAAATATACTGTCTCTAAGCAAGGTTTTTTTTGATATCGATATTTTATTTTTTTTCATTACCACAACAATAATCACAACTGCCGGAATGATCATAATATTAAATGTTGCGCTTCCGGCAGTAATTCCAATACCTCCTGAAAATCCATCAATATCATTAAGATAGAAGAGGAAAAACAAGGTGGTTAGAAGTTCAGGTAATGAACTGGCTATGGCATTGATAGTAGCTCCTTTTATGCCTTTTGACAGATTTCTCCCTAAATAGTTGGATGCTGTTGTAAAACTATATGCCGATTTTCCAATAATTAAACAGCTAATAGCGATCAGGATCAGGGGGATTAAAATACCCATAAATGAAATTATTGTGATTAATGATTTAACAGGTGGGCAAGTTGGCTAAAAAAAAAATATTCTCAAAACATGTAATGTCAGAAAGATAAATTTTGCAGGTTTTCCGGTTGTTACGAAGATAAATATAAGCATTGGAAGATAATGATTTTTCGCAATCGAATAACGCAATAGGTTGAGATATTGAGTTATAATATTTATCTATCGCTTAATAAATCTTTCAAATGAAAAGGAATTAGTTTTAACATCTGTGACCAGGGTATTTCCATAAGGAGGAATTATTATTGAATTTCAGGTTAATCTCATTAGCCTGCAGGAGTAACGAATTTATATTTGCGCCGGTAATATCTTCCATATCGAACAGTGCAGAGGCGGCGGGATTTGAACCAAGTACTTTGCCGGAGGAATCGGTTCTCAAAAGAGGTTGCGGATTATGCCGGGCAAAAAGAGCCAGGCTTTTTATCATATCGTTATCTGAGGAAGATAAGTTAAAAATCTTTGAAATCTTCCATCTGGTATCTTTTTTACATTGTGGGCATTCCCCGGTCATCTGACCAATATGAATATGGAAGTTGGTTTTTTTACAATTGTTGCACTTCAGAATACCATCGATATGTGATATTTCACCTGGTTTAATCTTGCTGCGGGAAAGGATGGATGAATAAGTAGAAACAAGGAACGGAACCAGAAATATCAGCACCATAATGCCCGAATCGAGATCTGAAAAATTTCCGGACAGAATTTCCGGATGATTGATCAGATTTAAAATTATCCCCACCAGGACAGCAATTCCGGATGCCCTTATAAGTGAATTCCTTTCAATTGCGAGGTGAAAGTAATAGCGGATTATCTCTGATCTGTGCATTTCTTTGTACTAGTTGCTGTTATTTTCCAGGCTTTTTACAATCCTTATCTTAAGATCATCCATAGAATCATCCAATTGGATCTCCTTCAACGCATTGGCAATCCCCTTATCTAAAAGTTCAGAATGTTTTTCATATCGCTGGCATGCTTCACACATTAACTTATGGATTTTGAGCTGTAGTTTCTCCTTAAATGAAAGCCTGAGATGAAGTTTTTTCTCAACCAATTCTGTAGCTTTCAGACAGGAAAGAAACAGTATATGCATTATTCTTTTCATTATGCTCATCAATTATTCCACCAGTTTAGCTCAACACATTCCCTTAGTTGCAATTTAGCCCTGTGAATTATCTGCCAGTAATTAGTCGAGGCAAGTCCAAGTTCCTGACATATTTCATTACCCTTTTTATTCATCAGGTATTTTAGTTTTACGCACATGTTCCATTGATCCGGCAGGGCGTCAAGACATTCTTTCAGCACCTTTTGAAACTCTTCATCATCAAGCGGATTCTTTTCCTCATGGCGCCAGTCAACAGGACGTTTTTCGCGGCGCCATGTCCCGTGTTCATCAAAAAAGTTTGAAAACATCTGATCATCTGTTTCAACAGGCTGGTTAACCTTCTTCCTGTAAACATCAATGATCTTATAGTTAAGTATTGAGAAAAGCCAGGTTCTCGGAGAGCTTTCTCCTCTAAAAGAAGCCAGTTTTTCGGTTGCAGCAAGGAATGTATCCTGAATAAGGTCTTTTGCAAGTTCCGGGTCAGAAACTTTATAGATAGCCCATGAATAGAGGTCATTAGTATATTTACCGACCCATTCGCCAAGATCATGTTTTATTGCAGTCATAAAGATTACATTATGGTTTAAATTTAAGAATATAAACCGATACTGGAAACAAGGGACTGGATTATCTCCAGGCGGGGTTCTTTGAAGAAAAAAACAATAGCTAATAAATTTGTAAACGGGAAAACTGCCATACAGCAATGTAAAGCGACTGTTTTTTTTATGAACCACGAAGTGCTCAGCGAAGCTAATTAATCAGGTTAAATTGTATCTTTACTAATTCTGAAGTATAAGTAGCTTTTATTTATAACAAAATCTTTAAAAAATAATTTATGAAAAAGTTGTTCTGTCTTTTAGCTACGGTTATTGTTGTGTTTTGTACAACCTTATTGGTTAGTGGAATTGATATTAATGACACAAAATTATTAAGTCAGCCTGCAATAAGCGATAACCATATTGCTTTTGTTTATGCCGGTGATTTATGGATTGCCGGTAACGATGGTTCTAATGTGCGCCGTTTGACATCCGATGATGGGATTGAATCTAATCCTGTCTTTTCTCCGGACGGCAAGTTAATAGCATTCAGTGCGCAATACGATGGAAACACTGATGTTTTTATTGTTTCATCAGAAGGAGGAGTTCCGAAAAGACTTACATGGCATCCCGGATCAGATATCGTTCGCGGGTTTACCCCGGATGGTTCATCCGTACTCTTTATTTCACCACGTTTTGTTTTTACCAGGCGTTATAACCAATTATTTACCGTACCAATTAAAGGTGGGTTCCCTGAATCATTAAAAATTCCATATGCCTTTAAGGCAACTTATTCTCCTGACGGTAAAAGATTAGCTTACACACCCTTAGGTGAGCGTTTTCGCCAATGGAAACACTACAGGGGTGGGACTGTTTCAACAATATGGCTTTACACATCTGCTGATCATTCAGTGGTGAAAATTCCCCAGCCTGAAGGTCGTTGTAATGATACAGATCCCATGTGGATAGAAAACAAGGTGTATTTCCGTTCAGACAGGAACGGGGAATTCAACCTGTTTTCATATGATATTAACAGTAAAAAAATTGAACAGCTTACTCAATATTCTGACTTTCCAATTCTAAGTGCATCGGCGCATAATGATAAGATAATATATGAACAGGCAGCACATATTCATATTCTGAATTTACAGGATTTGCAGAGTGAAAAATTAACCGTTGGTGTTGCCACCGATCTTCTGGAAGTTCGTCCCCGTTATGTTAAAGGTTCCCGTTATATCAGGAATTCCTCTATCTCACCAACAGGAGCAAGAGCTGTTTTTGAATTCAGAGGTGAAATAATTACAGTTCCCGCCGAGAAAGGTGATCCGCGCAATCTTACCAATACACCCGGTGTGCATGAAAGATCACCGGTCTGGTCACCTGACGGTAAATTGATCGCTTATTTTTCTGATGAATCGGGTGAATATAAACTTCATATCTCGCAACAGGATGGTAAAGGAGAAACCAGGAAATTTGAGTTAAACGGATCAGGCTTTTATGCATCACCTGTTTGGTCGCCTGACAATAAAAAACTGACATTTACCGATAATGCCAGGAATCTTTATTTGATTGATCTGGGATCGGGTACAATAAGCAAAATTGCTTCTGAATATTTGTATGCACCCGGCGCCTTTGGTAAAATACGTGGTGTCTGGTCATACGATTCGAAATGGATTGTCTATACCCTGAATTCTGAAGCATATATTCAAAAGGTTTATGTCTATTCGCTTAGTGATAAAAAATCGTATCCTATTACGGATGGAATGAGCGAAGTAAGTGATCCTGTTTTTGATGAAAGCGGTAAGTATTTATACTTCTTTGCGTCGACTGATGCTGGTCCGGTAAAACATTGGTTCGCAATGTCGAATACTGATATGCGAATGACCAATAACATTTATCTGGTCACACTTAGGAAGGATATTCCTTCGCCTCTTGCTAAAGAGAGTGATGAAGAAAAAGAGAAAGAAACTGAACAGGAAGAAAACGACAACGGCAAAAAAGGGAAAAAGGGAAAACAGGAAAAAATGGAACCTCTTTTTATTGATTTTGATGGTATAAACCAGAGGATAATTGC
This sequence comes from Bacteroidota bacterium, assembly GCA_022561875.1. Lineage (GTDB taxonomy): Bacteria > Bacteroidota > Bacteroidia > Bacteroidales > VadinHA17 > JADFUQ01. The sequence continues at coordinate 74,755 of JADFQJ010000006.1, forward strand.
CTTGCCTGTAAGTTCAGGCAACTATTATGATCTCCGGGCAGGAGAAGAAGGTCAGGTGTATTATCTGGAAGCTTCTGTTACAACCGGCGGACCAAATGCAAATGATCCAAAATTGCATAAATATGATCTTAAAGATCGAAAGGATGAAGTGATCCTTCAAAAAGTGGACAGATACCAGATTTCACAGGATAAAAAAAAGATATTATACGCTGTCAACGGTGACTGGAATATTGTTCCTGCATCAGGTGAGGAGAAGAAAGATGACGGGAAGCTTAAAACAGACGCAATTGAAGTCAGAATAGATCCTAAGGCTGAATGGAATCAGATATTTGATGAAGCCTGGCGTATAAACAGGGATTATTTCTATGCAACTAATATGCATGGTGTTGACTGGAGTGCTATGAAAGAGAAATATTCTGTCTTTTTGCCCCATTTGTCATGTCGCAGCGATCTCAACCGTGTGATCCGGTGGATGTGTAGTGAACTGTCGGTGGGACATCACCGGGTAGGTGGTGGAGATTATTATTTCGATCCCGAACTTGTTGAAGGTGGATTATTGGGAGCTGATTATACTATTGATAACGGACGGTATAAGTTTAAAAAGGTTTACGGTGGATTAAACTGGAATCCTGATCTGAGATCTCCATTGACTGAACCGGGTATTAATGTTAAAGCCGGGGAGTATCTGTTGGCAGTGAACGGGCAGGAACTGCTTTCATCGACAAATTTATTCAGTCTGTTCGAAAAATCGGCGGGTAAAATTGTTGAATTAACTGTTGGTCCGAATCCTGACGGATCAGGCTCCCGTACAGTCAATGTTGTTCCGGTGAGTAGTGAAAGTTCTTTACGAAACAGGGATTGGGTGGAAGGCAATATTGAAAAAGTCGATAAAGCTACCAATGGCAGGGTAGCATATGTTTATGTACCAAATACCACAACTCTTGGTCATATTTATTTCAAACGTTACTTTTTCCCACAGGTCCATAAAGATGCTATTATTATAGATGAAAGGTTTAATGGCGGGGGAAGTGTGGCAGATTACTATATCGATCTGTTAAGACGTCCTTTTGTGTCATATTGGAACATGCGCTATGGCGCAGATCTGAAAACTCCAAGTGCATCAATTCAGGGACCTAAGGTTATGCTTATTGATGAAACAGCCGGCTCGGGAGGCGACTTGCTCCCATGGATGTTTCGTAAGTTTAAACTGGGTAAATTAATTGGAAAAAGAACATGGGGCGGACTGGTTGGAACCCTTGGATTTCCTATACTTATGGATGGTGGTTATGTTTCAGCTCCTAACCTGGCTATCTGGACAGAAGATGGCTGGATAGTTGAAAATGTGGGAGTGCCTCCTGATATTGAAGTTGAACAATTACCGGCTGAAGTGATTAATGGTCGTGACCCCCAGCTGGAAAAAGCAATTGAGGTTATACTTAATGAACTTAAGGAGAACCCTCCTGTTAAACCTGAAAGACCACCATACCCTGTAAAGGTAAGAAAGTAAAAGAGACAAAAAACCCGGTCGCTGACTGCATCAGTATACCGTTTTTATTTTAAATGAATGATGGGATTGCTCGCTGCCTGCGGCAGCTCGCGAACCCTTGTGAGGGATCACCAAACCAAAAAACCCGGTCGCTGACTACGTCAGCTTTCCGGTTTTTATTTTTTAAAGACTTATCTTAAATTCCTAAAAAACGGCCTGTAGTTGCTACGAATGAGCATTGATTGCGTTGGCCTCCCCGTAGCTTTGGATTTGTTGGATAGCGGTAATGGCGTTTTTGCCCTTGTTCCAGCTAACCTCTACCATGTTGCCATGCGGATCTACCTTTTCACACATTAGCAGCTGGTGGTCCCATTCTACCAGTGTTGGCCCTACCTGGGTGGTGATATTTCTTTCTTTCCATTTGTTTTCAATGTATTTGCTTAACCACAGGCTGAGGTAGCACAGGTAAATGTGGGCTTGTATCCTTCGTTTCTTCCAGTGGCGTATGGGACGGACTTCTATCTGGGTTTTGATATCCCTGAAGCTTTTCTCTACCATCATCAGGCTTTTGTAGCTCTCGGCCACCTGGTTATCAGTTATCTGTTCGGCATCCAGATCGGTCTGTAATAGATAGTAATGACCGATCCTGTCCTGGGCAATTACAGCTTTACGATTCAAGCGGAAGTTTAATGCATAACGTTTCTGCTCTTGTTGTCCGGATAGAGGCTCAATTTCAATGTCCCAAAAAGTGGTTTGTTCATATTTTTCCAATACTCTCATGGCCCGGTGATAGAGCTTTTTATCATCCTTGTTTTGCGGGGATTGCTGTATTTTCTTCAATTCCTCGTACACCTTGCGCCTGCGCTGGGCGCCCTGGCGCTCGGCGCGGTATCCCTTGCTTTGGTGACGGCACAGTACGTAACGTTTCCCTTCATGGGCAAATGAGGTGATTTCGGCCTGGTCAAACAATTCGGGTTGCTGTTCCTGTTTTAACAGCAGCACAGCCTGCTGGGTATTGCCGGGTAAGCCGGTGATATAATTCAAATCAAGTCGTTTGATTTCATCCAGGGTGATTTCCCCGCTCATGGATCTGTCGGCAATCCAGATGGCTCGACTGGCTTTGTATGTGCTTTTCCATTCGGCAAAAGTGCCTAATACGGTTTTGGCATCAGCCGTACCTCCCTTCCAAATGCGGATGTCAAGGGGCATGTTGTTCTGGTTCATTACTAAACCGTAGCTGACAATGTAGCGGTCATGTCTTTTTTCCTTGCTTTTTCCCCTGCCGCCCAATTCGGCCTTGGTGCCGGTAAAATAGCTGTTGCTCAAATCGTATAGTAACAAGCTGCGGCTTTTGTCATCCAATTGCTCAACCAGGTCCTTTTTGATGCCCTCCATATTGGAGGCCAGCTCATCCAGTGCCAGGTAAACCGTATCCTCTTTGTAATTCCGCTTGCCGCCCAGCAAATACAACAAGCTGCTTTTACGGAGCCGTGTGAATTCCAGCTTGCTCTTCGGATAGAGCAACTGGTGAATGACCAACTCTTTGATCACATCAAATCCCCTTCGACTCATGTGCTTGTCCAGCACCTTAAACATCCCGCTTGTTTTCATATGCCAGAAGGCTACTGCCGTACCGGCACCACGGTACACATCTCCCACTTCATAGGTAACCTGCTGCTTGGCAAGAAGTCCCAACTCATTCAGTACATCCCATTCTCCGGTTGTAAGGTACTTTTTGCCGCCAAATTCATAAATCAGTTTTGCTCGTTCAGCTATCGGCAGGGACTCTATTTTCTGAACGGTACGAACTCTGGGCTGCTTCGTCTTGGGATCACGGTAGCTTTCTACCAGTTTACGATTGCGGCTGATCTTGCCGTTACGATTCACAGTGCTGCATTGTATATACATAATACAAATGTAGCAACTACAAACGTAATAAACAAGCGGTTTTAAGATTTTTTTAGGAATTTAAGTTAAGTTTTAATGAGTTTTTATTATTTCATAATCTTGAAAACTCTTCTCAAAGTCTTGATACTTACCTTAAATATGGCGGTCTCCCATATTTGAAACATCTTGAATTGACCGATGATGTTGTTTTTGATTATCTGAAAAATATTTATCAGGCAATTTTATTCCGTGACGTAGTTTCCCGGTTTCAAGTACGTAATGTCGATTTTTTAAACCGCCTTACAAAATACCTTGCCGGTGAGGTAGGAAATATCATATCTGCAAGAAGTATACACAAGTTCCTTAAATCACAAAATATAAATCTTTCAGTTTCTGCAATTCTCAAATACCTGGATTATCTAACCATAGCAATTTTTATATCAAAAGTGTCGCGCACTGATGTATACGGGAAAAAAGTGTTTGAAGTTGGAGAGAAGTTCTATTTCAATGATATTGGACTAAGAAACGCCATTGCAGGTTTTTCTCCCTTTGATTTAGGGAAAATCATCGAAAATGTTGTTTACTTGCATTTGAAAATTCATGGTTTTAACGTATTGGTGGGAAAAGAAAAGGACAAAGAAATTGACTTTGTATGCGAAAAGAATGGGGAAAAAATGTATCTTCAGGTTGCTTTAAGGATTACAGAAAAACAAACAATGGAAAGAGAATTTGGGAACCTGTTGTCCATAAAAAATAATTACCCAAAATTTGTAATTACCCTGGATGAATATTCGGGAACCAGTTATGAAGGAATTCAGCATGTTCCGTTAAGGAAATTCTTATCCGAAATAAACTGATTATCAGTGTGTTTGTAGTTGTAAATAAAGGAACTTCGCGG
>JADFQJ010000076.1 GCA_022561875.1 Bacteroidota bacterium
GAATGAACTATTGCAAAGTGAATTATAAAGATAAAAACATGCTTTGCTTTACAGACGACAGCAAACTAACGATTGATAAGATTCCGAAATTGGTAAGCAGCAATGGGTTTAAAGCAATTCAAAAAATTCAACCTTCAATTCATGGGAAAGGTTGATCAGTATGTCTGATTGCTGTTCAGTTTCACACACAGAAACAAAATCAACTGAGATAAAATGTCCTTCATGTGACCAGAAAGGGAAACAAGTAGATTTACTCACAATCAGGAGTATGACCCGCAGGGATTTCCCCCATTATGGTGAACTGACCCAAGGATTTCTTTGCATAAATCCTGATGATTCAACTGTTTATTATTTTTCGAATTTAGATTTCATTGTTAATCAAGATGATGTTGTAACTGATATTGGTTTTAAAACCAATTCAAACACGAAAACAGTCTGTTATTGTTTTCGTCATACAAAACACGACATTATTGATGATTATTTAAAACATGGCGAATCCAAAATTGAAAATGACGTCAGACAAAAAGTTAAAGACAAACAGTGTACCTGTGAGGTGAGTAACCCAAAAGGGAAATGTTGTTTAGGTGACATTCGAACCGTAATTAAAGGAGTTGAAGAAAATGGCTGAAAATATAAAGCGATCTTGTGTTAGGTCATATGTAGATCATGATAAAATCCAACAATTGCAGATGGACTTAGTCCTGAAAGATTACGATAAGTTAGGAGAAACATTATCCATATTAAGTAATCCGACACGCATAAAAATCCTTGATTGTTTGTCCAAAACAAATGAACTATGCGTCTGTGATCTTGCGGATATCTTGGAAATGGATGTATCTGCAATATCCCATCAACTGCGTAAGCTCAAAGACAGGGGTTTTGTAAATAAACGACGGGATGGATTAACAATATATTATCGATTATCCTTAGATAAAAACTGCCAAAAGGCATGTGACTTTATTGAATCACTATTCGTTGGTAATCTTGAATTAACAAAATAAGAGCCAAGACTAGCATACTAAACAACAGTTTTACTGATGATAATTAGAAAGAATAAAAAGAAATAAATGAAATTAAACACTATTAAAATAAATATTAAAGGAATGACTTGTGACCATTGTGCCACCAGTATTTCGAAGATCCTGGATGCAGATGGCATTGTGGAAAAAAATGTCAGCTATCGAAGAAATTCGGCTGAAGTGAGCTATGATGCGGAGAAAATATCCGCTGAAGAAATCACTGCATTGATTAATGATACAGGGCAGTATCACGTCACCGGTTCTCACGAGGAGAACGGCAAGGAAGGTGGATCACAAAAACACCTTATCATTATTGGAGGCGGATCCGCTGCTTTTGCTGCGACAATTGAGGCTCGGGAGCAAGGGGCAAGAGTTACCATGATTAATGATGGACTGCCCATTGGCGGTACATGTGTGAATGTAGGCTGTGTACCATCTAAAAATCTCATCAGGGCTGCCGAAACATTACACCGCTCAAAGAATAACCCTTTTCCCGGAATTCAGACAGACGGTACAATTACTGATTTTGATGCAGTGATGAATCAAAAAAATACGCTGGTTCAGGAATTGCGCCAAAAGAAATATATTGACATTATCAAAGATATGAAAGACTTCCGGTTAATTAGAGGTCATGCAAGTGTCATCTCACCAACCTCTGTTGAAGTCAATGATGAAACGATTGAAGGTGACAACATCCTTATTGCTACGGGAGCTCGCCCGTATGTCCCGGAGATTGAAGGTTTGCATGATGTCCCATATCTAACAAGCGAAGAAGCCTTTGAATTGGACAAATTACCCGAGTCGATTATTGTTTTAGGAGGGCGATATATTGCTCTGGAGATTGCTCAAATGTTCGCCCGGTTGGGGAGCCAGGTTACAATTTTACAACGATCTGCTCGCATTCTTCCCAACGAAATAAATGACCTGACCGAATCAATTACAAATTACCTGAGTAAAGAAGGAATAAATATTATTACAGGTAACAATTTTCAGAGAGTCTATGAACTTGAAGGCTATATACTAGTTGAGTCAAAAGTAAGCAATAAGTTAAGAACTTATAAAGCTGAAAAACTCATCGTTGCTACGGGTCGCACTCCAAATACTGCAAAAATGGGTTTGAAAAAGGTAGGCGTAGAAACTGGCAATAATGAATCAATTATCGTGAATGAAAACCTACAAACCACTATTCCAAGTATTTACGCAGCTGGGGATGTGCTTGGGAAGAATATGTTTGTATACACCGCAGCATACGAAGGAAAGTTGGCTGCTCGAAATGCACTTACCGATGAAAAAGTAAATAGTGATTACACAGTGTTACCTTGGGTGATCTTCACCGACCCTCAGATCACGGGTGTCGGATTGGATGAAAATCAAGCCGAAGCACAAGGGATGAATGTTGAAACATCAACCATCAACCTTGATCAGATCCCGCGGGCGATTGCAGCTCGTGATACCAGGGGATTCATTAAGCTGATTAGGAACGTTGATACTGATAAGTTGATCGGTGCAAGGATAATAGCTCCAGAGGGGTCGGAACTCATCATGGAGGTTAGTCTGGCCATCAAGTACGGTATAACAGTCAAAGAATTGGTGAACATGTTCCATCCCTATTTGACCATGGCAGAGGGCATCAAATTGGCAGCCATCACATTTGGAAAAGATGTAAAACAACTGAGTTGTTGTGCGACGTAAAATAAAGTGATTTGAAAACAAAACTTAAATGCTTGTTAATGAACTTAAAAGGAGAACGAAAATGAGAAACCTAATCATAAACAGATTCAATACCTTATCGTTAGTATTAATTTTTGGAGTCATTCAAATAGGTAACGCACAAAGCAGTAAAATGATGCCGAAAGATGGGTCAACCGTTAAAATGTCCAAGTATACTTTTGGAGAAACAGTTGACATTCTAAAAGGTGCTATTGAAGAACAAAACCTAATGGTGATTCATGTGGTCGATGGACAGAAAATGCTCAGAATGGCCGGGAAGAATATAAAAGGAATGAAACAGATCTTTTATTTTCACCCAAAGTTCATGAGAAGAGTCATAGAGGCCAATAAAGAAGCTGCAATTCAAATACCATTAAAATTTATTGTGATGGAAAAGCCGAACGGTAACGTTATTGTAAGATATTTTAAACCATCGAAAGTATTGAATGACTACAGTGGCGTAGAAGCAATTTCTAATGAACTGGATAGTCTTGTAAATATTATTATTAATGAAATAACAAATTAGTGGTGCAAATAAATGGGTATCCTAACCAATAAAAAATCCGTACTTACACTCCTGACATTATTTGCAGGAGGGTTTGTTCCAATCCATCTTATACTGTTATCATTTGGATATTCCGAATACTATAAGGCACAAGCCATTGGTCCTAAAATCATCAGAGTTGCTCACGAATTTGCAGTTCCGTATTTGTACATACTATATATCCCTGCAATCATCTTTTTGATTTGGGTTATTATTTATACAAAAAAAACCTATCCGGATTTGTATCGTAGAATTGTTGTCGGTCTTGGTGCTGGCGCAATAGCTACAATCGGCCTCGATTGGATCAGACAAATGGGTGTTCTGGAGGGTTGGTTACCTGCCGATACACCGACCATGTTTGGAAAAATGATTACCGGTAGTAATTCATTCATACGGTATTTCTGGGTAGGGCAATTTGCTCATTTTTTTAATGGAGCCAGTTTTGGATTAATATTCACGTTAGTCTTTGGAAGATTCCATACACTTAAGAAGACAACGCTTGTAGCCATATCCTGGCTATTATTGATGGAACTTGGAATGATGGTTGGTCCTCCGATGGGACCCATGGTTGGATTATTTGGTGTCAGATATTTGTGGCCGCAGTTATTTGCACTTACATTTGTTGCTCACGTTGTTCATGGTGCAATATTGGGGATATTATCTTTCTATTGGCTAAAAGAAGAAGATAACACCTGGTTGTGGCCGTTTTTAAAAGGAGTACAATATTCATGACAATGAAGAAATACGAAAAGCGTCTCGTTCAATACATTCAAAACATTATGCATTGAAGATGACATATCATAAACATAAAATGAAAAATGCTTTTTTTATACTACTATTTACATTCTTAATTGGAAATGTATTTGCTCATGAGCCGCTTTTCGGCCTCGGGCCGCATACGGTTGGTCAATACGCTTGGGCATTAGAATCTGAAATTGAACGGGATGATGACGGTTGGACGAACCATTATGAGATTATCTATGGCATCACTCCGGATATCGCTATCACCGCTGCACTACCTTATTTGTTTTCAGTAGAGGGTCGTAAAGGTGGTGTGGGAGATCTGGTCATCCGAGGAAAATACCGTTTCATACGGAGAGATGCCCCGGGTGCAAGTAATGCATTTGCATTACATGGCGGTATAAAGCTATCCACGGGAGATCAGTCTGAAAATCGAGGAAGTGGAACAACAGACTACCTGATCGGGTTATCATTTGGTCATGAATCGCGTCGTAACTATGCTTTTGCCGGAATCCGTTATAAAATTAATGGAATTATTGGTGATCTGAATCGGGGTGATATTCTTCATATTAATGCTGCTTATGGCATCCGTCCATGGCAATTAGAATATGCAGATCCAGATCCTGTTTTTTTGGTGGAGATTCTCGGACAGTTTAAAGGTCGAAATTACCGTGAGGGAAATCCGGAGCTAAACTCTGGTGGTATCAGTCTGGGTATTGCCCCTGGTATCCTATTTAGTTATCGAAACGTCATGCTAAAAGCCGGAGTCAAAATCCCCATCTTCGACAAGTTAAATGGATCACAACCTGCATCTGTGCGGGAGTTTGTATTTGCGGTAGATGTGCATATGCCGCCATTTAAATGAAAATAAGCTGTTAACAACAACAAAAGGAAACTAAAATGAAAATGATAAAAACATTAACAAAACGTACGTTATTTTTCCTCCCGTTTCTTATTCTAGTTAACGGACAACCTGCGGAGAATTCCTGGAAGGAAAAAGTCACAGTGCGGGTGGATGGTTTGGCATGCCCATTCTGTGCCTATGGACTGGAAAAGAAGCTGGAGAGGTTAAATGGAGTGGAGGATCTCATCATTAAAATTAATGAAGGTGTTGTTATTCTGTATTCGGATGAAAAAGGTAAAATAGATGAAAAATTGATCAGGCAGAAAGTAAAAGAAGCGGGTTTTACCCCCAGGGAGGTTGAACGCGAAACTATGGAATTATCAGGAGCACGAAGTAATGGAGATGACGTGAAGACCATTCATTTGAGTATTGATGGAATGAAATGCGAATTTTGTGTGCTCAATATAGAAACAGCTCTAAAAAATATAGAGGGTGTCGATGAGGTCATTGTAAACTTAGAGAATAATAGCGCCGAAGTTCTCGTGAAAAAAGGTATTGTAAGGGCTGATACGCTGATTGAAGTAATTGAAGGGCTCGGCAAATTCAAAGCAAGAGTGAAAAAATATAAAAAGGGAATTGATTTCATGAAACAAAATATTGTCAATTTTTTTGCATTATTTACATCTACTGGCATATTACTTTGCTGTGCATTGCCCGCAGCTATTGCTGCGATTGCAGGCGGTGCTGCAGTAGGTACTTTCTTGACGACCTTTCCTTGGTTAATTCCAATTTCTCAACATAAAGGATGGATATTTCTTGTCTCTGGAATACTCATAGGTTTCAGCGGTTTTCTAACCTTGCGACCACACGGAAAAATAGCATGTTCTGTCACGGGTGGGAAAGGGTGTGAAGATACCGGACGGCTTACAAAGTTTATGTTTTGGGGGGCTGTGGCAGTTTATGGAACGGGTGTTTTCTTTTCCTATGGAATAGTTCCAATTCTTCGATTACTCGATAAATATATGTTTACTTAAAAAGGGGAATCTCCACATGCAATCTATACCAATATCAGTAATCATGGTAATTTGACCAAAGATGAAGTTTCATTATTCTGTTCAATTTCTGATTATTTTAGCATCGAATCTTATTTTCGCACAAGGTCCTCCCATTAACACAAATACTGCTTTCGTTATGGGACTTGAAGGCGGAGCAATCCGGAGCTATTTAAAAATAGTCAGCAAATCAACACTATTAAAAAATGGTAATAAAATCACCGATGAAATGGATAGAAAAGTAAATGTTTTTGCTTTTCCAATCATGGTTCCTTACGAGGTAATCCCTAACAAGCTCGTGGTGATTGGTGCAATACCATATATTAAAAAAGAGATGAATTTGACACAGAATGGGCAACGTATTATGAGGAGTAATGCAGGTTTAGGTGATTTTAAACTCTTGGCAAAATACCAATTTTTTCAAAGAGATTCACGAAATTCTACATTACGCATGACCGGCCTTGGAGGAATAGAATTCCCCACGGGAAAAGACAATAAAAGTGATTCAATAGGATTATTACCGGCACCACTTCAGCTTGGATCAGGCTCAATTGATTTCATAGGCGGTACAATTGTTACTTACGTCAAAAATCGTATTGGCTTTAACACTGAAGTAATCTATAAAAAGAATACTAAAGCGATTGATTATCAGTTCGGTGATGTGTTAACCCTAAATATCGCCCTTGGATATCGGATCTTTCCCAAAGTATATAATATTTATCCTTCTCCATACTCTACTGTATACATCGAGTTGCTCTCACAGTTTAGTGGTAAGGATAAAATGAAAAATACGATGCAGAAAAATACAGGTGGTAATATTCTTATGGTTTCTCCTGGGCTCCAGCATGTATTCTCACGTACTTTTTTATTAGAAGCGTCCCTACAATATCCTGTTTCACAAAAGTTAAACGGTATTCAATTAGGTGATGACTATACATTCAACTTTGGATTTAGATGGTTAATCAATTAACCACAAAAAAACGAGAAAGAATCATCATCAAGGAATTAAAACAAAAACTTCTCTTCCATTTCAAAAAATATGGTGATGAAAATAACATTTATATTGATACAGCAAATGGCGAAATAGAACCTATACATTTACTCGCCGGATTGAAACCAAATCACACTCCTTCTGACATAGCCAATTTGATCAAAGGCGAATCGTCAAATTGGGTAAATCCAAATAATTTTATTAGTGGAAAATTTGCATGCCAGCGGGGGTTTGCTGTCTTTTCCGTATCAGAATCCCAGGTAGATAAGGTCAGGCGTTATATTAGAAGAAGGTTTTGCAAAGCCCTCTAGAAATTAAGAAGAACGCCATCAGAGGAAGAGTTTTAATGAAGAGTTCTTTTGAAACATCATGGAATAACGCCGTGAACAGCGTTTACTCATTATCTTACAATCTATCCAGTCCTGAAGGACTGGGCAACAAAAGCTAATGATTCAATGAGCAAACCATTACGTAAATATATTTGAATTAGAGATGCGTTGAGTGATATATGAACTTTGATAATGAAAACTTTTCAATTGCCCAGTCGTTTACGAACGGGATTAAAGAAAATACAATAAAAAAGATGGCGTTTACGCCCTTATAAACGAATTAAATGAATAAAAGATTACAACACATTTTATTAATCAGTTTATTTCCGATTTACCTTTTTGGACAGTGACCACTTTGAAGTAATCCTTCACTCCCGGTCGGGAGCACCACAGAAGGTATCGGTGTAATCCAGGGCTCCTGGATGGCCGGAACGGCTGTCTCACTCAACAATTTTTCACCCGTTCATGATGATAATGATGGAATAGAAGAAAGCCATACAGGGGAAATA
>JADFQJ010000034.1 GCA_022561875.1 Bacteroidota bacterium
GAAAATAGAATAAGGATCATTACTTGTAACTAATTAGTACTTAAAGTGAACTAAAGTTAAGCAAGGTGAGTAGGTGAGTAAATGATAAGATGAGGTACTTGTCGACTCGTAACCCGAAACTCGTAACTCTTTGAAAGAATGTAGAATGCCTGGCACGTGAAATGAGACAAAGGAGCATATTTCACTGTGGTATAATTTTACCTTTGCAACTCTTAGACTTTTAGACCCTTCGACTCTTAGACTCCAAACTTTATTCCCCCTATTTCACAAAACCAGGTATCTCAAGGTTGGTCATCTCTTTGGTAACATTGAAGTCATACTCAGGATACTCATAAACCGGCATTCTTTCTTCTGTTTCGCCGACAGAGTATCCGTACAGGTCTTGATATTCTGAGATATCTTCACCCATTTTTTGTAGTTGTTCCAAATATTTTCTTATCGCTTTGGATTCAATAATTATAATCTTTCCCATTTTATGGATAATCGGACTATGGTTTCTGGTCGGATCATGATTGAATTCTAAAATCCTCCGTCCATAACGGGTAATGCCAATTGTTCTGAATGTAAGGCTTTTACCAACGCCCGGAAGATTAAGTACGTTTCTGTCTGTGGCCAGGAACGGGATGTTGCATTCTTTTTTGATCTTTGCAATTTGATTTTTTATTTCTTTTGGCTTAAATGGAAGTTTTGTGATAGTTTCGTAATATTTGCGAGGTATTTTTCCGGCAACTTTTTCTTCTATTTGTTCCTGCATAGCCCTTGAATTGGTGGCAAAACTATGATAATTTTCCATGTAGCCCTTCACGGAAAAAGTATAATATGAAAGTACTCCAAGCTCGTTCAGCACTTTTCTAAGCTTGTTTGTGTGTCCTCTTCTTGAAGATGCTGCAGTGAAAACAGCCTGGTTGGTTACCATCCACCCGGCTTCAATCAACGTATTGATCGCCTTTTTTGTCATTGGTGTCATCTCCATGGCAGATTCAAAATGAGTTTGAATAACAAATTGCTCAATGCCAATTTTGGAAGCTTTTTCTTTAAAATCAGCCAGTATTTTTTTTAATTTATTGTCTATTCGCATTGGCAGATATACAGGAAGCCGGGTTCCTAACCTGACCTTTATCATCTCAGCATATTTCTCATTTGCAGGGCGCTTTTTATTGGCTTCTTTTTTTCTGAGAGCCATATCGTAAACAGCATCAAGCATATTTTTCAGCGACTTATCAGAGGCCATCAAGGCATCGCCACCGGTGATAAGAATATCTCTTAGTTGTGAATCGTTTTCGAAGTATTGTAATAGCTCTTCCTGCTTATCTTTCCATTTTTCCCTGGGTTTTAATTTATCAAGATCAAAGTTAAGATGCCCGCTCTGAAAATCGAACATTCTCTGACATGAAGAACAAAGTCCGCCACATGCCCTTCCCACTGTATCCGGGATAAGAATGGCTACCTCCGGATACCTGCGGTGTATATTATATTCGTTAGGCAATAACCAGCCTGCCGCATTAGGTTCTCCGGGTTTTACAACATCTTCTTTTTCCCATGCTGCTATTCGTCCAAATTCATTAACCAGGTATTTGCTGTAAATAACATAGTCGCGCAAAGCAAGGTCAGAACCTACCATGGAACTCGGAACCCTGACATTGAGAAGTGAGAGGTAATATGGATTTACAAAAAAAGGCATGCCCTGATCCTGCGCTTCATATAGGATCTCCATTGTATCAGGATCGATAGAATATTCAAGCATCTCATTGAGCATGTCAGGATCTCTGACTGCAAACCTGAGATGAAACCCCTTATCATTCCACCATTCCAGACATTTATAATATTTTTGTTCCCGTGACATTCCTTCCTTAAAATAGTATTTCCTGCTTTTTATCTTTCCTTCATCGATCTTATTAATAATAATGCTGATTATACGGTCACGGTTTTCTTCCCTGAGACGAATAATCTCAGGATCAAGTCCGGATGGATGTCTGTCCATCCACTCCTGTATTTTCTCTTGTGTTGGTAATTTTCTTGTTTCTTTTGCTGAGAATTGCCTGAAAAGATGTATCATATCATGAAAGAAATATGATTTTGCTCCTCCTTTTCCGTAATGGAAAGCCAGCCAGGTAAGCTTAAACGGATCACTTACGGAAATATCTCCGTGGAGATTTAAGTCTTGATATTTTTTTCCTGCATTATCAATATAATCAAGTATTCTGATTGCGGCAAAATCTTGCCAGGTAAGTTTTTCAAAATCTTTTCTTCCATTTACCCCATTCCGGTAATACTTCATGGCAACCGGGTGAGATTTTAATATATCTGTTGCCCATTTTTTTATTGGTATGGTAACATCATTTATTGTTTCTGAGTACAGGATAATTTGTTTAAGCTTCGGGTTCTCATCCATGAGTTGAAGCAATAACCGGTGAGATTCCGGATTAATTTTTATTTTTTCAAGTTTTTCTATTTCAGTCATTTTTAATCCTTTATTTATTTCTTTTTCATTATAAATATTACCCGAAAGAAAGTAAAAAAACTGTTAAAAATTTATTAATGTAAAGATAAAAAAAAATGAATTAAGTGTAAGAGACTTGATAATGAGATGATTACAAATTTACTTTTTAATGGAAATAAAAGGAAAAACAGACTTTTGTTTCGTTATTTTCAAGGAGTTAGCAACAGATTTTGTTGCTTTTTTCGTTATTCACCGACTGTTTTCCGCATTTTACCGATTTTCTGTTTTTCGTGAAGGGCACAAAAGATATTTTTAACGTGAGATTTAAATAAAAGGTTTTATTATTTTTGGGTGGGGAGAGGTTCAAAACTATTAAGTGAAGGGGCATAGGACTGCAAAATATTCGTAAGCGGCTGCAACTTAAATACAACAGAAACGGAAACTTGTATGAAGGATTCTATCTTATGTAGAACATTAAAGCCTGAAACCTGAAACATATAACCCGGATTTTTTGTAACTTTAGAGTAAAAAAAATCTAAAAGTTATGTTTAGATGGTTTAAAAAAAACGGATCCCGGAAAACCGGAAATAAGCCAAAGATGGCTGATCTGGACGGCAACCTCCTGAAAGAAGGTGACTTTGTGGAATCATTGAGATATGATCTTGGGAAATGCAAGTTACTTCTGACAGATGAGGGTTATGTATATGAATCTGTTGAAACAGGGAAAAAGGTGAATTGGGCAAAAATGGTGGATGCTGCTACTGAAAATCAGAAAGTGAGAAAGATTGAATAACTTATCCCGCTATTGAAAAATGTAAATATTGAGGTTAGGATGAGGGATATGCAGTAAAAGCAGCTGTTTTGTATAATATTTGTTTAAATAGTTGTTAATAACATTATTATTTTTGTGTACGATTTTAACAGTTCCACAAGTGATGTTATAGCTATACTTCATCGTTATGATGATAATTTAATTAACTTATACTTAGTTTGAAATATTCATATACATTTGAAGAATAGTCTCTCGGTTAATTCGGAATAGTATAAAACAAAAATTATTAATATGAAACACAAATCAGTCAGATCTGGAATAAGTCTATTAGCTGTTGTTATATTGGTTTGTTTATCCGGGTTAAGAACGGTTGCCCGGGAAACAGATCCATTTACGTTTCCTGAATTGGATGGTTGGGAGGTAAAGCAGGAATACCCGGTATATTTTCCCGGTACACTTTGGGATTATATTAACGGAGCTGCCGACAGTTACCTGAGTTACCATTTCCGGGAATTATACATCGCTGAGTACTTAAAAGGAGATATATCGTTCAAAGTTGAAATATACCGGCATGACACACCCCTGGATGCATTCGGGATATACAGTCAGGAACGGTCGCCTGATTATCATTTTATTGACCTGGGAATACAGGGATACCGTGAAGGATCATTGATCCATTTCCTGGCTGATAAGTACTATGTAAAAGTCAGGACCCATTCAGCATCCGGAGAGGTTGAAAGTGCAATGATGTCCATTGCCAGTTCTGTTACTGAAAATATAGGTGGTGTTGACCATTTTCCTGAAACTTTAGCTATGTTTCCCGGTAAGGGTAAAAAACCGGAGACTGAAATATACACTGCCGAAAATTTCCTTGGCCACAGTTTTTTGGGAAGCGCTTTTACCGCAGAGTATTCAAGAGATGGTAAAAGCTTTAAAATGTTCATTATAGTGAGGGAAAATAAAACAGATTGTCTGAAACTATTAGAACACTATTTTAAATTTGCGGAGAAAAAAGAAAATCCTCCGGGGGAGGGTGAGATTATTATTGCCGATAAGTATAATGGTAAAATAGTTGCATTCTGGCATAAAAATATGATCTTCGGAACAGTAAGCCTGGAAGACAGTAAAATACAAAGACAGGTGATTAGTGAGATAAAAGAATTGTTGAAATAGTTTTAGTGGTATAATATTTGCGCAAAATAATATGATTGGTTTTTCATAATATCTCCATGCATAAGAAGAAAATAGTAATGTAAAATTTTGCAGAAGGGAATTTGCAGATAAATAATGTCTAAATAATAAATATCAGAACATGATTTTTCAGGCAATATTAAAATATCAAAATGCAAAAAAGTGTTTTATGTTTAGAGCATGGATATTTATTATAGTCCTTTTCATTCCATCTGTAAATATCGAGGCACAGTATTTTGGACGAAATAAACCCTCATACAAGAATTTTGATTTTAAAGTTTATGAAACTCCAAATTTTGAGATATATCATTATTTTGATAACGACTCGCTTCTCGATCAATTAGCCCGGACATGCGAAGAATGGTACAAACTTCACATGCGGATTTTCAACGACTCAATAAAAGATCGAAATCCGATCATTTTTTATAAAAATCATGCTGATTTTCAACAGACAACAGCTATCATGGGAGAAATTGGTGTTGGGACCGGAGGGGTTACAGAAGCTTTGAAAAACAGGGTTATAATGCCTATTGCGCTGACAAATTCGCAAACCGACCATGTTCTCGGACATGAACTTGTTCATGCTTTTCAGTACAATGCAATCATAAGGGGTGATTCAACTAATATGAATTCTTTGCGGAACCTTCCTCTCTGGATGATTGAGGGTATGGCAGAATACTTGTCTATCGGCAGTGTTGATGAACATACGGCAATGTGGATGAGGGATGCGATCCTGAATGATGATTTTCCCACATTAAAAGAGATGACCAGGAACCAGAAATATTTTCCGTATCGTTACGGACAGGCATTCTGGGCATTTGTGGCAAAAACATGGGGAGATACGATTATTATGCCCCTGTTTGTAGAAACTGCAAGATTTGGCTATGAAGAAGCTATTAAACACAAGATCGGATTAACAGCAGAAACTTTTTCCGGTATCTGGAAATCAGCTATGGAGAGGTATTACACCGGAATAATGACAGATACTATTGATAATCCAACAGGGGAAAAAATTCTTTTCTCGGGTAATGCCGGAAATATGAATCTTTCCCCGTCTTTAAGTCCTGACGGAAAATATATCGTTTTTCTGTCTGAAAGAGATATGCTTTCACTCGATCTGTTTCTGGCTAATGCAGATAATGGTAATATAATCAAGAAATTATCAAGCACTATTCATCGAAACGAGATAGATGCTTTAAACTATCTTGAATCCTCAGGCACCTGGTCGCCGGATAGCAAGGAATTCGCATTCAGTGCATTTGAAAAAGGGAAGAACAAACTTCTGATTATAAATATTGAAAAGGGAAGGCTTGTGGAGGAATATAATATTCCTGGTGTTCCTGCCTTTAGCAACCCGGTTTGGTCACCCGATGGAGAGAGTATCATAGTAGCCGGGTTGGTAGACGGGATCAACAATCTTTACAGGTTCTATCCGGTTGAAAACAGAGTGGATCAAATTACTAATGATCGTTATTCATATATTCAACCCTCTTTCTCACCAAATGGAAAGTATCTTGTTTTTGCCACGGATAAAGAATCGGATAATTCTGAAGTTCCAAACATGGATTTCAACCTTGGGATTATTGATTTGGAGGGCAGTAGTAGTATCAGGATAATTCCTGTTTTTGATGGAGCAGATAATCTTAATCCCCTGTTTTCATCTGATGGCGAGTCAGTGTATTTCCTTTCGAACCGTGATGGGTTTCGCAATCTTTATCGTTTTCACCTGAAGACAGGGAAAACCTATCAGATGACGAAGTATATGACAGGGATCAGCGGAATAACCCATTTTTCGCCGGCAATTAGTGTTGCCCGTAATATGGATATAATAGCTTATTCATATTATTATGGTGGAAAGTATTCAATTTTCAGAGCCGATGTTGCGGATTTTGCGGAATTTGAAGTATCATCTGATTCCCTGAATTTTCAGGCAGCTATTCTGCCACCTGCTGAGCCAATAAATCCTAACCTGGTTGACGAAAAACTTCACAACCGGGAAAGTTATAAAGACATGGAAAAGGAGAAGTATTCCACTGAAGTTTATAAACCCAAATTCAAATTAGATTATATTTCCAATATATCTGCAGGAGTGAGTACGAATAGATTTAGCACAGGGATGGCAGGTAGTGTATTTGCAATATTTAGTGATATAGTTGGGAAAAACCAATTGTATACAACGCTTGCTGTTAACGGTGAGATATATGATTTTGGTGGTCAGTTTGCATATATGAACCAGGCAAAAAGATTAAACTGGGGCGCTTCAATTTCCCATATCCCATACCAGTATGCTACAGCATACCTTACCGTTGATACTCTTAACTTCGGTGAGGAATTAGTTATTGTTGATGATCTGGTAATGGACCAAATGAGAATATTTGAAGATCAGATATCAGTGTTTGCATACCTGCCTTTTTCTACTACCCGTAGGGTTGAGTTTGGTGTTTCGCAATCGTGGTTCTATTACCGGATTGACAGGTGGCATAGTTATTATAATCAATTTGGAGGGTTGGTAGGTCAGAGCCGGGAGAAGCTGGATGCTCCTGATGGATTTAATATCCGGAAGCTGGATGCTGCTTTTGTTACCGATAATTCTATTTTTGGTTACGCTTCACCTTTGCAGGGTAGCAGGTCACGATTCCAGGTTGAAAAGTATTTCGGAGAGATCGATTTTTTTACAGCCCTTGTAGATTACCGTAAATATTTCAGGATGAGGCCTTTTACACTGGCAACAAGAATTTTTCATTACGGCCGTTATGGAAGCAATATCGATAGCAGGATACTTTCACCATTATATCTGGGTTATCCATGGTATGTCAGGGGGTATGACAATAACAAGATATATGAAATGAAGGATTATACTGAAGTTCAGGAGGCGATAAATCAATTGTATGGAGATAAAATGGCAGTTGCTAATTTAGAGCTCCGGTTCCCGTTAACCGGTCCGGAACGACTTTCACTGATCAAGTCAAAACTACTGTTTACCGAGTTATGCTTATTCCTTGATGCCGGTCTGGCATGGTATGATTTTGATGATATCTCTTTTGTTTACAGAGCAGATAGTCCGGATCTCAGGATGCCTGTATACAGTGCCGGGGCTTCCTTAAGGGTAAATATATTCGGGGCTATAATCCTTGAACCCTACTATGCATTTCCTTTCCAGGGTGACGGAATTAATGGAGGAGTGCTGGGCCTCAATTTTATTCCGGGATGGTAATTAAATGTATCGGAATGAGCTCGCAAGCTCGGTTCATAATTATTCATTGATATAACCGGATTATATCATTCTCGTATTAAAGGCTAAGGCTGAGGCTTTTAAAGTTTCAAACTACACATATTAACCTTTTAGCCCTCGTTTAGCCTTTTGGAATATCAAAAATCAGTATAAAACACAAATCAAATATTGTTTTTTTATTAATTTGCAAAGTCATGTTCTTAATACAAGACCGTACTTTACAGCAAATTGATAATTGTGGAAAAGAAAAAATAACCAATAGTTGCCACACTTACCAACAGAATGACAATTGCTGCGAGGTCACTGATAAGTGCAATCCCTCCCTCTCTTACTTGATATACTAATTTGCTCATATACAATAGCTTTTTCAGGTTTGTATTTAACTATAAAACTGTTATTACTACAGAAACAATGAATAATACAGCTACAATAAGAAAAATAAACAAAATGCCCTTGCCGGACTCAAAATATCCGGAAGATCTATCATGCAGATGTGTTGGTTTCATAGCCGGTGATATTCTGCTAATTTATTTTTAATATGATCAATTATCAAAGGTTTTTACTTATATTGTGTGAAATGCCCGGTATTTTATGTGAACAGTGCAATTTATTATACGAAAAGCAAATGAGCTGTATATTAGATCAGATTTTTTAAATAAGGTTTAATTTCAAAAAACAGTTGTGATATTTTTGTAGAATTAAAAATTGAATTAATTTTGCAGGGTAATTTTAAAACGGTGGCGTAGTTCAGTTGGTTTAGAATGCCGGCCTGTCACGCCGGAGGTCGCGAGTTCGAGTCTCGTCGTCACCGCAAAAAAACAAAACCCCGTCAAGCGGGGTTTTGTTTTGTTGCATGGTTTCCCCAAATGAGTCCGCCGACCGGAGGGAGGCAATCTCGTCGTCACCGCAACACTGCTTCAATACACCACAGCAACACAACAACCAAACCGGTTTCATCCGCAAAAGCCAAAAAGAAGAAACGGTTTGCATACTTTGAATTAAAATATATTGTCAGGAATACTGTACAAAATCAAGTTTATTTTGTTTTGTACGTATTGCAATTATGCCAATAAAATGTTTAACGCATTAAACATATAATTATTACCTTTGTGCATAGCATTAAACATTTATCTGTTAAGATTTAAAAGTTATGGAAGAGCTATTTAACTATAACAACGAATTATTGAAGATAATTAATAATAAGTTTTTCAGGTTTTTATATAGTAAAATTGATTGGAGTCAACGGATGATTGCAATAAAAAGGACCGCGTGGAACCGGCAAAACAACCCTGATGCTCCAGAGGATAAGATACGGATTGCCTAAAAATGCAAAAGCACTACTCGTAACCCGTAACCCGTAACCCATAACACATTGGAAAGATGAAGTGTAAATGCTTGCAACGTTTACCCCATGAAATTCTTTTTATTTCATCGGGGTGAAATGCGACGCTTGCCCTATGAAATTTGAGGTACGAAAATATTTCACCGGGGGAAGGAGCATATTTCACTGTGGATGATGTTAAGAAAAAATGTGTGTTACTCATCAACATGTAACTTAGTAACCCGTAGCAATGCAACTGCAACACTACAGCATTCAAGGCAGTCATTTGTATCACCGTTTTTCATTAATAAAATATTTTCTAAATTGCCTGTTTTTAACTAAAAAATTGTTTTTGCATTCCGGAATTAATTGAGAAAAAATGGAATTAGAAAAATACTCATTTGGAATTGGAGACCGGTTCGGTTACCAGGGAAAGGCACAACTTGAAGCTGTCAAAAAAGCGAACAGTTATGGAATTGAAATTATACCGGTTTGGAATAAATCGTTTCGTGAACACTCAATCATTCACACATGTCCTGCTGATACAAGAAAAGAAGCTGACCAGGCAGTTAAAGAACTAAACTGGTCGCAGCCATATTATGTTGATGCCGATCACATTAATCTTTCAAATGTTGATGATTTTATCGAAAATTCGGATTTTTTTACTCTGGATGTGGCAGATTATATTGATAAAACATCAGAGAAACAGAAAACAGATGCTTTTCTTGACCGGAACAGGAAGTATCTTGGGGAGTTGCTGATTCCGGGAATTGAATCCCCGTTCAGGATCACCCTTGAGGAATTAGAAAAGATCGCCCGTAAATTCCTTTTTGCAATTCAGGAAGCGAAAAAGATATATGATTATATATCTGAAAAGAAAGGGAAAGAAAATTTTATTCCCGAAATCTCCATTGATGAGGTTGATCTTCCACAAACTCCGGTTGAATTATTCTTTATTCTGAGTGCAATCTCAATGTTTGGGATTCCTGTTCAGACAATTGCACCAAAATTTACAGGCAGGTTCAATAAAGGAGTAGATTATGCCGGCAATATTGATCAATTTGCCAAAGAATTTGAAGAAGATCTGCTGGTTATTGATTTTGCAATCAAAGAGTTTGGCTTACCCGCAAATCTAAAACTTAGTGTACATTCCGGTAGTGATAAGTTTTCTATTTATCCGGTAATGGGTAAGCTGATCAGGAAATATGATAAGGGTATTCATATAAAAACTGCCGGAACCACATGGCTGGAAGAACTGATTGGACTGGCACTTGCCGGCGGAGAAGCATTGGCAATGGTAAAATTGATCTATTCAAAAGGATTTGAACGGTTTGAAGAGCTTTGTGCACCGTACTCTGCTGTTATTGATATTGACCGGGCGAAATTACCGGTTTCTTCTGAGGTGAATAAATGGAGTAGTGAGAAACTGGCTGATTCAATACGGCATATTCCTGACCATCCGGAATACAACCCCCATGTAAGACAACTGCTTCACATCTCTTATAAAATTGCAGCTGAATTTGGAAACAGATACCTGAATATGCTTGACAAGTATTCGGAGATTATATCCGAAGAAGTAAAGGAGAATATATATGGGCGGCATATCAGGAGGTTGTTTTCGGGTGTGTGAAATTTTCAAATATGCTGAAATGCACTCCTCCATACTTCCGTTCTTCTTTAAACCCGGTAAGTTGTGAATAATTCTTATCCCGGGGATGCTCGAGAATCATCCATCCTTTGTTCTTCAGGATCGCGGAATTAAAAACAAGTTCAGGAATTGAGTCGATCCATTTCAGGTTATATGGCGGGTCGGCGAAAACAATATCATACTTATGTTTGCAGGTCTTAAGAAAAGTGAGGACGTTTGTTTTGAAGGATTTTATCTGGTTAAATTCCAGTTCTTTAATCGTTTTTTCAATAAATACAAGATGCCTGCTATTGATCTCAACGAGATGAATTCCGGGGCAACCTCTTGAGGCAAATTCATAACTAATACTACCGGTACCGGCAAACAGGTCAAGAACCTCGATAGTATCAAAATCGAAGTGGTTAGCCAAAATATTAAAAAGACTTTCTTTGGCTTTATCTGTCGTGGGACGTGCTTTAAAACCTTTTGGTGGATGTAATAGCCTTCCCCGGTATTTGCCGCTTATTATCCGCAACTGTAAAGGTTTAGGAGAGTAATGAAGGCATGTTCGGGGATTTGATTAAAAGTATAGCTATAAGTGAATTGACTATCACGCTTCTCAAAACTGATAGATTTAATATACTTTTTTAAAGACTCATAGTATTTGGATGTTTTCGATATCTCTCCGGAAAGCACAAGTCGTGTTTTTTCAGGATTAAGTTTTAGTTGTTCAAAAATATATAATGCAAAGTAGATAAAATCGTTTTCGCTTCTGAAACGGAATTGGTTATAGAGTATCAGCTTTTTTGATTGTGACACAGCTATATCTAAAATACCGGGCATTACGTGGATGAAAACAGAATGATCAAACCCGACCGGTTGGTTTTTTAAAAGGATTTGTTCGAGAAACGGAACTGATTGATGGTAAGTTTTGATTTCATGAAATTGCTTCTCCAGTATTTCACAGATACCCCCGGGAACAGAATAAACGATAAAGGCATCGGTGTTTTTAACCTGGTTGAAGAATACTTTTTCATGTTCTTCCAATGGCTGGTTAAAAGCAAGATATTCTTTAACTTTTGCTTTGTTAAAGAGTGGAGATGGTATCAGGGTTGACTTCTCAGAGATGAAAAAGAATGAAGAACTCTTATATTGGCGGGAGAGGAATTCATCTTTATTAAGAATACTTTTAAATTGATCTTCTGTATTGCCTTTTTCTTTTTCCGGATGATAATTCTTCAGAGCAACATATTTATTCCTGACGGTATCAAGTATTGAAAAAGAAAATCCATTCAAGCTGCCTTGAATGGATAGGTGATACGATTGAGTGATATTTATATCAAGTGTTTCGTCTAGAAAAGCAAATTCATACATGAAAACAGGATGTAATTATTCCCAGTTTCCGGCATTATTGGTAGCCTCTTCAAGAGAGCCAACTTTAAGCCCTTTAAAACCGGTTATTTTTTCTTTTTCAGCACTATAGTTGATGATTAATTGTTTATTCAAACCATGCAACAAGACATCATTGAGAACATGAGCTTCAAACACATTGACCTTCACTTTGGATGCAGTTTCGATTTTCGTTGCACCGAGAAAGAATTTTTCACTGCTATACGGAATGAACCTCAGAGAGTCAATCGGATAGTCATAGGTAAATATTGAGTCAAGTACACTTACATATGATGTATCCCTGATAATAATGCCCATTTTAATAGCTTCTTTTTCGGTAACCCCCTTTTCCCATAAACTGTCAGATATACTGCCAATAGCCTTAACAACAGGGAATGAATCCAATTTCACGAAAGTGATTAATGTGTCAAAACTACTTGTATATGTACCATACTTGGCCTTATAAGCTACTTGTGCAGTTCGAATGTCTTTCAGGTTCTGTATTGTTGCCAGTTCACGTTTTTTCTTTTCTTTATTAAAACGTATCGGTTCCATAATGCTTTCGACCAGTAAGTAACCTAAAATAATAATTGCCAAACCGAGGAGGATTCTAATTGCGGTTCTCATTTTTTCTTTATTAATTAGTTATGTTTGTCTGCAAAAATATAAATAAATATTTAATATTGAATTGTCTTCAGGACATTATTCAATGAAATGTTAAAAATTCATATTAATTCTATATTATTAAGAAACTTAGGCCATACTCCTACAAGTGGGCAAGAGGTGGTTTTGGATATGCTTTCAGAGGTTATTCTTGATCCCGGGAAAAGAGAAATTATTTTATTAAAAGGATTTGCGGGTACCGGTAAAACAACTTTAATCCGGTCATTTGTAAAGGTGCTTCGTGAGCTGCAACTGAAATCAGTCCTGTTGGCTCCAACAGGCAGAGCGGCTAAGGTATTGGCAAATATAGCAGGGAAGGAGGCTTTTACAATACATAAAAAGATATATCGCCAGAAATCTTCGAAAGATGGATTTGGAAAATTTGTCCTGGAGGAAAATCTTCATTCAAATACCTTTTTTATTGTTGATGAAGCATCCATGATCTCAAATTCTTCCTTTGATAATTCGATTTTTGGGTCGGGCAGGGTTCTCGACGATCTGGTAAAGTACGTTTACAATGATAAACGGTGCAAACTCATATTGATAGGAGATACTGCTCAACTCCCCCCGGTAGGTTTGGAAATCAGTCCTGCACTTGACCCTACTGTTCTGAAAGGATATGGAATGACGGTAAGGGAAGGTTTTTTAGATGAAGTGGTAAGGCAGAGTGAAGATTCCGGGATATTATTTAATGCTACAAAAGTCAGAAAATTACTGAGTAAAAAATCTTTCGAACTGCCTTCCGTTAAGCTTGAGAACTTCACTGATATCACCAGGGTTTTTGGTGTAGATCTGGTAGAGGAGATAACTTCAACTTATGACAGGGATGGTCTTGAAAACTCAATAATAGTTGTCAGGTCGAACAAAATGGCCAATCGTTATAACCAGGGGATCAGGAACGAAATACTCTGGCGCGAGGAAGAGGTATCAACAGGAGATTATCTTATGGTTGTCAAAAACAACTACTTCTGGTTGCAGGAAGATGAATCGGTTGGATTTATTGCTAACGGTGATATCCTTGAGATACTTAAAATTAAAGGATACCAGGAGAGATATGGATTCAGGTTTGCTGATATGGTATTTAAGCTATTGGATTATACCAATATTGAGTTTGAAGCAAAAGTTTTGCTCGACACCCTCCATGTTGAAGCTGCCTCTCTGTCAAACGAGGAAAACAAGAAACTTTTTTATTCAATTCTTGAAGATTACAGCGAAGAAAGTTCTAAGAAAAAGCAGTTCGAAAGTGTAAGAGAAAATAAATTTTTTAATGCTTTACAGGTGAAGTTCGGTTATGCGGTAACATGCCATAAAGCACAAGGCGGGCAGTGGAAGAATGTATTTGTAGATCAGGGTTTTTTAAGTGAGGATATGGTGAATATTGAGTATCTCCGCTGGCTCTATACTGCGATAACCAGGGCTACATCCAATCTTTACCTTGTTAATTTCAGTGATAAATTTTTTGAGTGACCGGGGGATGACTTTTGCCTTGTCTCTATTACTCGCCAATGATTTTTATAAGCACCCTTTTACGACGTTTACCATCAAATTCGCCATAGAATATTTGTTCCCATGGGCCAAAATCCAGTTTTCCGTTAGTAACTGCCACCACAACTTCCCTGCCCATAACAGTCCTTTTAAGATGAGCATCGGCATTGTCCTCAAAACCGTTGTGTCTGTATTGTGAATATGGTTTTTCAGGCGCTAGTTTTTCAAGCCATACCTCATAATCATGATGCAATCCTGATTCATCATCATTAATAAACACACTTGCTGTAATATGCATGGCATTGCATAAAACTAATCCTTCTATTACTCCGCTCTCAGCCAGAGCTTCCTGAACATCAGGTGTGATGTTGATTAATTCTCTTCTGCTTGTTGTTTCCAACCAAAGTTCTTTACGAAATGATTTCATAATAAAATTCTTTTGTGAGTTGATTATCCTGAATGGTTCAGGTTGTTAATATTATTAAAATTGAAACATTGTCTTTGACAGTGGTCATTCAAATGTTCAACGACTTAATAATTGCATTAATTTTAGATTCCAGTTTTTGTTCACTGGCTTCAAAGTTACTCTTGTCGTTCAATTTATCCCGGACCCCAATATAGAATTTAATTTTAGGTTCTGTACCCGAGGGGCGAATTGATATTTTTGAACCATCTTTAAGAAAAAACTGAAGGACGTCTGATTGAGGCAGATCAATAGATGATACTTCATCAGTCACTATATTTTTCTTTATACTTGTCTGATAGTCATAGATCTCAACTACCTGTGAGTTATTTATATATGTAGGAGGGTCATCACGAAACTTTTTCATCATACTTTGAATCTCTTCTGCACCCACTTTCCCTTTTCTGACAATGTTATGAAGTTTTTCTTTAAAAAACCCGAACTCAAGATAAATATCAATGAGCAGATCGTTAAGCGTTTTTCCCTGGTCATTTGCCCAGGCAGCAGCCTCAGCCAACAATACACACGATATAACAGCATCTTTATCCCTTACAAATTCACCTGCAAGGAAACCATAGCTTTCTTCACCACCTCCGATAAATACTTTATTATTTTCATTTTTACGAATAATATCTGCAATGAATTTGAATCCGGTAAGAACATCAAATGATTCCACATTATATTTCCCGGCAATACGAGTTAGAAGATCAGATGTAACAATGGTTTTAACAATATATTCCTTACCCTGAAGCATGCCCTTTTCCGCCCATTTGCTTAGCAGGTAATATATAAGAATAGTACCGGTTTGGTTACCGTTGAGCAGCTTAAACCGGTTCCGGTTGCCTTTGATTGCGACTCCCATCCGGTCGGTGTCCGGGTCAGTTGCCAATATCAGATCCGCATCAATTTCCCTGGCTTTTTTAAGAGCCATTTCCATTGCAGCCGTTTCTTCAGGATTTGGTGACTTAACAGTAGGGAAATCCCCATCAGTAATATCCTGTTCAGGAACATTATAAATATTCCTGAAACCAAATTCTCTCAATGCCATAGGCACAAGTTTAACACCCGAACCATGGATCGGTGTATAAACTATCTTTAAGTCGCTATTTCGTTCAATAACCTCAGGTGACAGAGAGAGCTCTTTAACCTTTTTGAGATAAATATTATCGACTTTTTCTCCGATGATTTCAATATCCTTTAGTTTATCCTCGAACAATACTTCATCAATAGAGGAAATACTCTTCACTTCATCGATGATATTTTTATCATGAGGCTGGATAATTTGTCCGCCATCTTCCCAGTAAACTTTGTATCCGTTATATTCCTTGGGGTTATGTGAAGCTGTGACAACTACACCGCTCTGACATTCAAAATGCCTGATGGCAAAAGATAATTCCGGTGTAGGCCTCAGGTCATCAAACAGGTAAACTTTAAAACCATTTGCAGAGAAGATATTAGCGGTTGTTTCAGCAAAAAGACGGCTATTGTTTCTATTGTCGTAAGCCACAGCTACTTTTATTTTATCTATTCCTGCAAATTCCTTTTTCAGATAATTACTCAACCCCTGGGTTGCCATCCCTACAGTGTAGATATTCATTCGATTTGTTCCGGCGCCCATAATGCCACGCAGTCCTCCCGTACCAAATTCAAGCTCTTTATAGAATGATTCAATTAGTTCAGGTTCATCATTATCGAGCATATCTTTAACCTCTGCTTTGGTTTTACTATCAAAGTTACCCTCCATCCATATGGTTGCCTTTTTCCTGACTTTCATTAATACTTGTTGATCTGTCATATATAGGTGGATTTGTTTATTTTATCGATGCATTTATACAGGCTTTCAGTCCAGTGTGGGATTTTTATGTTGAAAGTTTTTTTGATTTTACTTTTGTTAAGTACGCTGTAGTATGGACGGTTAGCTGGTAATGGATAGTCTTTAGTCTCAATGGGGAGTACTTTACATGATAGTCCTGCAGACTTCATTATACAAACTGCAAAATCATACCAGCTGCATACACCTTCGTTTGTAAAGTTATACATTCCGGGGCTAAAACCTTTTTTATTTTTATTTGCATTATTAATAATGTTAATGATAACTGTTGCCAGATCATGAGCATAAGTGGGGGACCCAACCTGGTCGAAGATGACATTTACTGTTTCTCTTTCTGCACCAAGTTTTAACATGGTTTTTACAAAGTTTTTCCCATATGATGAGTGAAGCCAGGCTGTTCTGATGATCAAAGCATTATCATACTTCAGGGCTTCTTTCTCTCCCTTTAGTTTGGATATTCCGTAGGCTGAATTAGCGTTTGGGTTATCTGTTTCTTTATAAGGTTGAAAAGTTTTACCATTGAAAACATAATCGGTGGAAATATGAATGAATTTTGCATCGTTTTCTTTACAGATTTCTGTTAATAACCCAACTGCTTTTGTGTTTATTAATTCAGCTATTTCTTTTTCTTCTTCAGCTTTATCTACAGCATTGTAGGCGGCGCAATTGATCAGAAGATCGACAGGATTATTCTTAACAAAGTCATTTAGTGCTTTTTTATCAGTAATATCAAGGGTATCGGCATCGGTCCAGATGAAATTGTAAGGCAAACCCTGACCGGCTAATTCGTGAAGTTCATTTCCAAGTTGTCCGTACGATCCGGTTACCAGAATATTATTAATCATAAGTAAAAATTCATTTCGGCTTCTTTCATAAAGGGATTACGTTTATCCTTGGCAGAAATGATTGCTTTTTCGGGTTCAATTTCCCAGTCGATACTCAATTCCGGGTCATTATACATTATTCCTCTTTCTGATTCGGAATGAAAAAATTTATCACATTTATAAAAGACTACAGCTATTTTGCTTAAAACAGAGAATCCATGGGCGAAGCCGGCCGGGACCAGCATTTGTTTTTTGTTTTCTGCGCTAAGTTTATGACTGTACCATTTCCCAAATGTGGGAGATTTTTTTCGAATATCCACTGCAACATCCAGTATCTCACCTTCCAGTACCATGATAAGTTTTGTCTGTGAGTACGGGGCCAGCTGGTAATGTAGTCCGCGTATTACTCCAAAAGAAGACTTTGACTGGTTATCCTGTACAAATTGTATTTGTATACCTTGGTCAGTAAGGGTCTTCTCATTGTAACTTTCAAAAAAATACCCTCTTTCATCTTCAAATACTTTAGGTTTGAAAATTAAAAGACCAGGTATTTCAGTTTTAATTATTTCCATTTAAGAACTTCTTAAAAGATCCTTATTTTCTCATCAGCCAGTCGGAGGAGGTATTTTCCATACTGGTTTTTCTTAAGAGGTTTTGCTAATTCAGTTAGCTGTTTCCTGTCGATATAGCCCCTTTTAAAAGCTATTTCTTCGATGCAAGAGATTTTCAGTCCTTGTCTTTCCTCGAGTGTAGCAATGTAATTCGAAGCCTGCAGAAGGCTTTTATGGGTTCCTGTATCGAGCCATGCATTTCCGCGCCCCAGCAATTTTACCTGTAACCTGTTTTCTTCAAGATACATCCTGTTCAGGTCGGTAATTTCCAGTTCGCCTCTGGCTGATGGTTTCAGATTTTTAGCTTTCTCAACAACGTCATTACTGTAAAAATAAAGTCCCGTAACAGCATAATTTGATTTTGGATGCTTAGGCTTTTCCTCAATGTTAAGGACTTTCCCTGTTTCATCAAAGTCGACTACACCGTAGCGTTCAGGATCAGTTACGTAATAACCAAATACTACTGCACCATCTTTTAGTTTTGCAGTTTTGAGTAATTCTTTTCCGAACCCATGTCCGTAAAAAATATTATCACCAAGGATCAGGCATGCATTTTCTTTGCCAATGAATTTTTCGCCAATAATAAATGCTTGTGCAATACCATCAGGCGATGGTTGAACTGCGTATGACATTTCTAATCCTAACTGATGGCCATTTCCGAACAATTTTTCATACAGATGCAGATCTTCCGGTGTGGAAATGATAAGAATCTCCCTGATCCCTGCCAGCATAAGCACGGATAATGGATAATAGATCATAGGTTTATCATATACTGGGATAATCTGTTTCGATATACTATGAGTAATTGGATACAGTCTTGTTCCGGAACCTCCGGCGAGAATAAGTCCTTTCATTCTGGCGTGTTATTTTAATTTTGAGAATTAATTATTGAATATTTTAACAGGAAAACAGAGTGATTTTATAATGAGAGGGTTTTCTTAAAATAATCTATTGTTTTTATTAAACCTTCTTCAAGTTTGATTTTCGGTTCCCAATTTAACATTTCTTTTGCTTTTATGATATCCGGTTTCCTTTGTGTTGGGTCGTCTGCCGGCAAAGGTTCGAAAGTGATTTTCGATTTTGAACCTGTAATATCAATGATCATTTCAGCAAGTTCCTTAATCGAGAATTCGTCAGGATTACCAATATTTACCGGTTCTGTTATAGAATCCGGAGTTTCCATCAGTTTGATCAACCCGTTTACCAGGTCATCAACATATTGGAAACTTCTGGTCTGTGAGCCATCGCCATAAATGGTAATATCTTGTCCGTTCAGTGCCTGAACAATGAAGTTAGAAACCACTCTTCCATCATTGGGGTGCATTCTCGGTCCGTATGTATTAAAGATCCTGGCGATTTTTGTTCTGACATTGTTCTGTTCATGATAGTTAACGAACAAAGATTCAGCACATCTTTTCCCTTCATCATAGCATGACCTGGGTCCAATAGGATTTACATTGCCCCAGTATGTTTCAGGTTGAGGGTGTATTTTCGGATCGCCATAAACCTCACTGGAAGATGCCTGAAGAATTTTAGCTTTGATACGTTTTGCCAGTCCCAGCATATTTATTGCACCCATTACGGAAGTTTTAATGGTTTTAATTGCATTGTATTGATAATGTATGGGTGACGCCGGACAGGCCATATTGTATATTTCATCTGCTTCGATGAAAAATGGCATTGTTACATCATGTCGTATCAGCTCAAAATAGGGGTTATCTAAAAGGTGGATAATATTGGATTTTGCTCCGGTGAAGTAATTATCCACTGAAATTACTTCGTTACCTTCATCAAGTAGCTGTTCACAAAGGTGGGAGCCGATAAAACCGGCTCCTCCTGTAATAAGTATTCGTTTCATAAAAGTGATAGATTTTAATTATTTGCCTCTTCCGATTGCATAATAGTCAAAGCCGTGTTCTTCCATTTCTTCCATATCGTAAATATTTCGTCCGTCAAAAACCACCTTATTCTTCAATGATTTTTCAAGTATTTTGAAATTCAGCATACGGAATTCCGGCCATTCAGTAATTAAAACTAAAGCATCGGCATCAAGGATTGCTTCATATTGTTCATTCACAAATTCTACTTTACCACCTAATATCCGTTTCGCTTCATTCATTGCTACCGGATCGTAGGCTTTTACACTGGCACCTTCATTAAGAAGTTTGTCAATAATAACCAATGAAGGTGCTTCGCGCATATCGTTGGTTTGGGGTTTGAATGACAATCCCCATAAGCCAATGGTTTTGTCTTTTAAATTTCCATTGAAGTACTTCATTATTTTATTAAAGATCACTTCTTTCTGGCTATGGTTTACATCTTCAACAGCCTGTAGTATCCTTAGAGGATAATTCTTTTCATTAGCAGTACGGATCAGAGCCTGTACATCTTTTGGGAAACATGATCCGCCGTATCCTACTCCGGAGTAAATAAATTTATTCCCGATACGTGAGTCACTTCCGATTCCTTTCCTGACCATATTGATATCAGCTCCCAGTATCTCGCAAAGATTAGCTATATCGTTCATAAAGCTGATTTTCGTAGCCAGCATGGAGTTTGCAGTATATTTTGTCAGTTCTGAAGAAGGAATATTCATGAAATATATCGGATGGTTATTTAACAAGAAGGGTTTGTAAAGCCTTTCCATAGTTTTTTTTGCCCTGTCAGAATCAGTGCCGATAACGATCCTGTCAGGTCTGAGAAAGTCCTGAATTGCAGCACCTTCCTTGAGGAATTCGGGATTTGATGCTACATCAAATTCAACATCTGTTCCGCGCTTATAAATCTCATCCTGCACAGTTTTTCTTACTTTTTCAGCTGTTCCTACAGGAACTGTACTTTTAGTTACAATAACCAGATAATGATCGATCAGGCGGCCGATTTCCCTGCCAACTTCAAGTACATGTTTCAGGTCGGCGCTGCCATTTTCGTCAGGCGGTGTTCCGACAGCAATAAATACTGCATCAGCATCTTCAAGACTTTCGTTTAGATTGGTGGTGAAAAAGAGCCTGCCTTTTTCAATATTTTTTTTTATCATTGGCTCAAGTCCTGGTTCATAGATAGGTATCTCCCCGTTTTTCAATCCATTAATCTTTTTTTTGTCAATATCAACACAGGTTACAACAAGTCCGGTTTCTGAAAAACATGTACCGGTTACAAGGCCAACATATCCCGTACCTACAACTGAAACTTTCATAAAAAAATTATTAATGGAAAACAAAAGTAAAAAAAATAAACGAGAAAAATTAATTGATATTTCTCTGTTTTCCTGCTTTTTAGTCGTATCAGTTTTAATTGCTTGATAATTAATAAATATTTTTTCAAGAATGATCGGGCTTGTTTGAAAAAAATATCGTAATTTTGCACTTCGGTTTTATAAATAAATATTGTCTAACTTATTAAAAACTAATTATTTTACACATGGACATTAACAAAGAAAATGAAAAGAAAAAGGAGGAAATGGTAGACAAATCTGAAGTCGCTGAAAACAAAAAAGATGAAAAAACTTCCTTAATATCTGCATCAGCTGAAGAAAAACCTGCCCCTGACAAGGAAACAAAAAAATTAAAGCCTGTAAGCAAAGAAGAAACTCCAACGAAAAAGGATACTGTTTCGAAGCCGGTTTCAGAGACGAAAGCAAAAAAAACCGGAACTGAAGATGGTACTCCCATTGAGGATTTCGATTGGGAAAGCTTTATGGTGAAAAAGGATGATTATTCGCCACACGTAAGGACTGAATATGAGAATATTTATGACAAAACCCTTTCCACTATTGCTGAAAATGAAGTTGTTGACGGTACAGTGATATCAATGACCAAAAGAGAAGTGGTTATCAATATAGGTTATAAGTCTGAAGGAGTTATCAGCCTGAATGAGTTCAGGTATAACCAGGAACTTGAAGTTGGAGCTACGGTAGAAGTATATGTCGAAAGCAAAGAGGACAAAAGCGGACAGCTTATCCTTTCACATAAAAAAGCAAGATCGTTAAAATCGTGGGACAGGGTAAACGAAGCATATGATAAAGATGAGATCATAAAGGGTTTTATAAAATGTCGTACAAAAGGTGGCATGATCGTTGATGTTTTTGGAATAGAAGCGTTCTTGCCTGGTTCCCAGATTGATGTTAAGCCAATTCGCGATTACGATATGTATGTCGGTAAAACTATGGAGTTTAAGGTTGTTAAAATAAACCATGAGTACAAGAATGTTGTCGTTTCGCACAAAGCTTTGATTGAGGAAGAACTGGAGCAACAAAAGAAAGAGATCATTGCGAAGCTCGAAAAGGGACAGGTTCTCGAAGGAACTGTAAAAAATATTACATCATATGGTGTATTTATTGACCTGGGAGGCGTAGACGGGTTAGTCCATATTACGGATCTCTCGTGGGGGCGCGTAAATCATCCTGAAGAGATTGTGGAGCTTGATCAGAAACTGAATGTTGTAATTCTTGATTTTGATGATAATAAGAAACGTATTGCGCTTGGAATCAAACAGCTTACATCACATCCATGGGAGTCACTTGATAAAGAGCTTAAAGTTGGTGATAAGATAAAAGGGAAGGTTGTTGTAATGGCTGATTATGGCGCTTTTGTTGAGATTGCCGCGGGTGTTGAAGGATTGATACATGTTTCTGAAATGTCATGGTCTCAACATCTCAGAAGTGCTCAGGAGTTTCTCAAGATAGGTGATGAAGTTGAAGCTGTTATTCTTACATTGGACAGGGAGGAAAGAAAAATGTCTCTTGGGATGAAGCAACTCAAATCCGATCCATGGGAAAAAATCGAAAAGAAATATCCGGTTAGTTCTAACCATAAAGCCAAAGTAAGGAATTTCACCAATTTCGGAATTTTTGTTGAAATCGAAGAAGGCGTTGATGGGTTGATCCATATTTCAGACCTTTCGTGGACAAAGAAGATAAAACATCCTGCCGAGTTCACCTCAATAGGAGCTGATATAGAAGTAGTAGTGCTTGAGATTGATTTGGGAAACAGAAGATTAAGTCTTGGACATAAGCAACTGGAAGAGAATCCATGGGAAGTATTTGAGTCAGTATTTACTGTCAATTCAATTCATGAAGGGACTGTTGTTGAAGTTTTCGATAAAGGTGCAATTGTTACATTGCCTTATGGAATAGAAGGATTTGTTACTCCAAAGCATCTTGTTAAGGAAGACGGATCGCTGGGTAAAGTTGATGAAAAACTACAATTTAAAATTTTAGAATTCAATAAAGGCGCTAAGCGGATAATTTTATCCCATAGCCGTGTTTTTGAAGACAGGGACAAAACTGATAAGAAATCCGGTAAAACAACTGATTCTGCAACACCTCGTAAAAAGTCGAAAAAGACAAAAAATAATTTGGAAAAAACAACTCTCGGAGATATTACCGATCTGGCAGCTTTGAAATCAGAAATGGAAAAAAAAGAGGACAAGATTACCAAGAAAAAGAAAAAATAGTTATATTTAGGTTTTAAACCTTAATTATTATGGATTTTAAAATTGAAAAAAGGGATAATCATACCTTAATACAGGTTCTGGATGAGAAACTAGACACGCATATTGCTCCGAATCTTAAATCAGAATTAGTTCTGGTTTCCGGGAACGGGGAGAAAAACATTATTCTCGATCTGAGTAATAGCCGTTACTGTGATTCTTCAGGTTTAAGTGCAATTCTAGTAGCTAACCGGCTTTGTAAAAATGCCAAGGGCACATTTGTTCTTACCGGGCTAAACGAAGCAGTTGAAAGACTAATTACAATTTCTCAGCTGGATACTGTATTGAATATTGTTGAATCCATTGATGCAGCAGAAAAAATGATTTCCGATAATCAGAACTAAAGCTGAAGTGGCTTTTACTTTTACTATACTTGGAAGTAGTTCTGCTTTGCCAACCTCTGAAAGATTTATGGCCGCTCATGTATTGAATGTGCATGAGCGGTTTTTTTTAATCGACTGTGGAGAGGGAACACAAATGCAACTCCGCAGGTTTAAAATAAAACTTGGTAAGCTGAACCATATTTTTATTTCTCATATTCATGGCGATCATGTTTTTGGACTTTTCGGCCTGATATCAACATTCAATCTGCTTGACCGTGAGAACGACCTGCATATTTATGGTCCTTCCGAACTAGAACCAATAATATACGGCTGTTTAAGGGATTTTTATGTACATGTTAATTTCGAATTGATCTTTCATCGTCTGGATTGTACTAAGTCGGTTAGAATATATGAGGATGACAAGGTTAAAATCAACACAATACCTTTGAAACACAGAATTCCTACATGTGGTTTCCTCTTCAGGGAACAGCCAGGATTACCGAATTTAAAAAAAGATATGATTGAGAAGTATAATATTCCGATTTCAAAAAGAGAGGGCATAAAGGAAGGTGATAGTTTTACACTTGAAACTGGTGATATTGTTCCCAACCATGAATTAGTTATCCCTGCCCCGGAACCTAAAACATTCGCATATTGTAGTGATACTGTCTACCATGAGGGTATATTAACACAAATTAAGAATGCTGATCTTCTCTATCATGAAGCTACCTATGGCCGTGATCTTGAAAAACTGGCAAAAGAAACCATGCATTCAACAGCCGGTGATGCTGCTGAACTTGCCCGAAAAGCAACCGTTAAAAAGCTGGTTATCGGACATTTTTCAGCAAGGTATAAAGATCTTACCCCTTTGCTGGAAGAGGCCAGATCAGTGTTTAAAAATACATTTGTAGCTGAAGATGGTAAAACTTTCGTTGTTTGAATAGTATCGACCTTTTTATTTACTTTACGAAGCTGTTTTCTTATAAGTCAGGAGTGATTCATTATGGAATATTGTCGTACCTTTGATAAAAATTTTCAAAAAACAGAGTTGATAATATAACATTTTATTTGTGCAGGAGAAAATAATCGTACTTGATCTCGGGTCGCAATATACACAACTTATTGCCCGACGCATCAGGGAGTTAAACGTTTATTGTGAAATACATCCATTTAACCGGAAGCCTGAAATAGATGATTCGGTTAAAGGGATTGTGTTATCAGGCAGCCCTTCATCAGTGCGGGATAAGAATGCTCCGGAACCGGACCTTTCCGGATTAAAAGGCGAGAGGCCACTTCTTGGGGTTTGCTATGGAGCACAATATCTGGTGCATCACTATGGAGGTGAAGTTTTACCTTCTGAAACCAGGGAATACGGAAGAGCTAATCTGAAATTTGTAAAACAAGACAGTGATCTTTTCAATGGTGTTGAAGCAAATACCCAGGTATGGATGTCGCATGGTGATACCATAAACAGGTTGCCGCGGAATTATGAGGTGATAGGTAGCACTGAAGATGTAAAAGTGGGGGCTTTTAAAATCAATAATGAGCCAACTTACGGAATTCAGTTTCATCCGGAAGTATATCATACCACTGAAGGGAAAAAAATCCTGAAAAACTTCGTGGTAAATATTTGCGGATGTAAACAAGATTGGACACCTGCCTCATTTGTTGAAACAACTGTTCTGAAATTGAAAAAGGAGCTTGGTAATAACAAAGTGGTTCTTGGACTTTCCGGAGGAGTAGATTCTTCTGTTACAGCCATCCTCTTAAACATGGCTGTTGGCGATAATCTTACTTGTATTTTCGTCGATAACGGATTGTTAAGGAAAGATGAATTTTATCAGGTACTTGAATCGTATAATGAAGTAGGATTGAATGTGTTAGGTGTAGACGCATCGGACAGGTTTATTGTAAAACTATCAGGGATATGTGATCCGGAGCAGAAACGAAAAATAATAGGAGAGACTTTTATTGAAGTTTTTGAAGAAGAAGCTATCAGAATAAAGGATGTGAAGTGGCTTGCCCAGGGAACAATTTATCCAGATGTTATTGAATCGGTATCGGTTAATGGTCCCTCGGCAACTATTAAATCGCATCATAATGTTGGCGGTTTACCAGAAATAATGAAACTGAAAGTAATCGAACCACTGAAGCTTTTGTTTAAAGATGAAGTAAGAAGAGTAGGGAAGACGCTAAATATGAGTCAACTGATCTTGAAAAGACACCCCTTTCCAGGACCCGGGTTAGCGATCAGAATCCTGGGAGATATTACACTGGAGAAAATCAAAATACTTCAGGAGGCGGATGATATTTTTATTCAGGCCTTGAAGAGAGAAAAATTATACGATAAAGTATGGCAGGCAGCTGTAATACTTCTTCCGGTTCAGTCGGTTGGAGTGATGGGTGATGAAAGAACATATGAAAATACGGTTGTATTGAGAGCGGTAACTTCAACAGATGGAATGACAGCTGATTGGGCTCATCTGCCATATGATTTTTTAAGTCAGGTTTCAAATACCATAATCAATAAGATAAAAGGAATAAACAGGGTTGTATACGATGTGAGTTCCAAACCTCCTGCTACAATTGAGTGGGAATAATGAAAAAATGCTAAGAAAACTGATAAATATGAAGAGAAATAATGTGATTTTCCTGTCCGGGTTGTTAATTTTTACCTTTATCCTGGTTATTCCGGTAAAAGCACAATTTACCGAGGCGTCATTAAAATTAGGTAAAGTAATAAGTTTGATTGAAGCATATTATGTTGAAGAGATCAATCAGGAAAAAATGGTTGAGCAAGCCATTATAAAAATCCTGAAAGAACTTGATCCTCATTCAACGTATATTTCTGAAGATGAGGTAAAAGATATAAATGAACCCCTTATTGGGAACTTTGAGGGAATAGGTATTCAATTCAATGTTCTACACGATACTATCTTTGTGATCTCACCCGTTCCCGGAGGCCCATCGGAAAAAGTCGGAATACGGGCAGGAGACAGGATTGTGAGAATCGAGAATGAAAATGTCGCAGGCATAGGGATCACCACTACAAAAGTCAGGGACAAACTTCTCGGGGAAAAGGGTACCCGCGTAAATGTTACTGTAAAAAGAAAAGGAGTGAAAGAATTACTTGAATTTACCATTACCAGGGACAAGATACCAATTCACAGTCTTGATGCTGCTTATATGGCTACTGATGAAGTTGGATATATAAAGTTGAACAGATTTTCGTTCACAACTATGAAAGAGTTCCATAAAGCAGCAGACTCACTGTTAAAAATAAATATGAAAAAACTCATCCTTGATCTCAGGGGGAACGGTGGTGGATATCTTGAGACTGCAGTTAAATTAGTTGATGAGTTTCTTCATGAAGGTAAAATGATCGTGTATATGGAAGGCGAACATGTACCTGAAAAAACATTTATTAGTCATTCGGGAGGTATATTTCTTGATAACCAGGTGGTTGTGATTATTGACGAAGGATCTGCTTCTGCTAGTGAAATTGT
Organism: Bacteroidota bacterium; assembly: GCA_022561875.1. Lineage (GTDB taxonomy): Bacteria > Bacteroidota > Bacteroidia > Bacteroidales > VadinHA17 > JADFUQ01. Next base: position 27,169 of record JADFQJ010000034.1, read on the forward strand.
TGCAGGAGCATTACAGGATTGGGACAGAGGGGTTGTTATCGGACGTAGGTCATTTGGAAAGGGATTGGTACAACGTCCCTTTAACTTGCCTGATGGGTCAATGATCAGACTTACCATAGCTAAGTATTACACACCTTCAGGAAGGCTGATACAAAAGCCTTATGACGATGGTTTTGATGTATATGCGAAAGATATGATTACAAGATATAATAATGGTGAGTTTGTTTATGCTGACAGTATTCATTTTCCTGACTCTCTTAAATATACTACTTTAGTTAACCACAGGGTAGTGTATGGTGGAGGCGGGATTATGCCTGATGTTTTCGTACCTGTTGATACAACCGGGTTTACTGACTACTACCGGGAATTATCACGAAAAGGTGTAATAACAAGTTTTACACTTGATTATGTTGATCGAAACCGGGATGAAATCAATAGCAAATACAGTTCTTTCAGCAAATTCAGAGATCAGTTTGAGGTTGGAGACCAGATGCTCAAAGATTTGTTGGTTGCTGCAGAGAGTGAAAAAATTGAGAATAATGAATTAGAGTTTGAGCAGTCAAAAGAACGAATCAAGATGATCCTGAAGGCGCTGATCGCACGAGATATCTGGGATATGAGTGAGTATTATGAAATTGTCAATAAAAAAAACCGGGCATTTAATGAAGCTATAAACCTGCTTGAAAATGAAGAAACATTTTTCTCTACAATAGATCCCATGTCAATTCATAAAGATCTACGTTAACAAATTACAAGTATATGATTCAGGATTTCCTGAACTGGACCAGTCATAATGCAGGTTTGCTTATTGAGATTTTTGGTTTTTCAGCTGCTCTGGTATATCTCTATTTTTCAAACATTGCACAACAATCCTTATCAAACGCTCTGCTCCAAAACTCCAAAAAGGATCTCCGCGATTGTCGGGTAACGCCGAGCGTATGAGAACGTGTGCCACTTGGCTGACGTCCGCAAATGTCGTAACCGAGGCGAGCGGGTTGTATCCCTCACTTGCGGACGTATCCATCAAGTTTAAGACTTTAATATCAAACCCTTTGTTGGCGAGGTAGCCACTACTTTCAGCGTACAGCTCCCCGCTGGTATCTGTCACAACTACACTGCACTCTTCGTTGGCTAAGGTATAGAGATTTGGTAACAC
>JADFQJ010000035.1 GCA_022561875.1 Bacteroidota bacterium
AACTCCAGCTCCATTCGTAGTAGCACTCAGGAGATCGAAGGCCCGACGACCAATGCTATACAGAGCACGAGCACGAACACCACGACGAGCTCCAATTCGGGCGGGACGCAGAATGTCACATCGGGGCAGTCGATATCGATTTTCCAGAGGTAGCGAGGGGACGTATCGAGCGAGGTTCGAACTTATAAGAGAGATCCAAAGTGTTTTTCTGGTAGTCAGAGGACGTTTGAGACGTCATATCCTCTAACGTGATGTGCAAAAGGAGATATTATGTGGAATATATCAATTCTATTTTGTTGATATATGCAGAATAAAATGTATTATATCTCGGTATTTACACTAGCCACTCACTATGGAGAATCGTCACGAACGCTTCCTTCGGCTCGCTAGCAAAAGAACGAACGCAATTATCGAAAGGATTCGCATACTTGGAAACTGCTCAAATCGTTCCCAATATGATTACACTGAAAATGATATCAGGAAGATTTTTTCAGCTCTCGAACAAGAGCTACGAAATGCAAAGGCAAGGTTTAGTTCTAAACGCTCCAAGCAGTTCTCACTTTAATTTATGGATGCCAAGCAATTACTGCAGAAATTTATTGACGCCTCAACTGAGGTGGACGTTACCAAAATTATTAAGAGTCATCCGGTTTTAAGTGATGATGATAATTGGAGACCGTATGGTAATGCTAACAACATTGGAACTGTTACCGGGCAGAATCCCGAAGCAGTTCCCTCTTTATCTGAAAAGATCACTAATTCACTCGACGCGCTTCTCATCAAAGCGTGCCTTGAGCATGGAGAAGATCCACAAAGTAAGAGCAGCCCAAATACAATGGAAGAGGCTCTCAAAAGATATTTCGCATTAACTGAAGACAAGTACGAAGGGCTTTCGGAAGCCAAGCGTAGAGAGCTTGCAGAAAAGGTTCAGATTAGTGAAGTAGGATCTAAAGAAAATCCAAATATCGTGGTTTACGATGAAGGTGAGGGCCAACATCCGAAAGACTTTCCAAGGACTTTTTTGTCCCTAGGTGGAGATAACAAGAGGAAGATTTTCTTCGTACAAGGAAAATACAACATGGGTGGGGCTGCGGTACTACCCTTTTGTGGAGATCGGGGTGAAACCGGATACCAATTAATTCTATCTAAGAAAAATTTGTCTTCAGATAACTCAGGAAAGTTTGGCTTCACCCTGCTCAGAAGAAACTGGGGGATAGGTAAGCACATCAAATCTTCATGGTATGAATACTTCGTTGATCCCAATGGTGATATTTTTGAATTCGATAGTGAGCCACTAGATATTGCTTTGGTAAATAGCTTTTTATAAATTTACTGATTTGTTGCTCCAGCTTTTTCCCTATGGGTACAATTCTGTATTTATCTCCTTTGCCATGTACGGTAATCGTTTTTGCGTTTAAATCAATATCCTGTAATTTTAATTCGATAATTTCATTACGCCTTAAACCACATCCATACAAAATACTTAATATCGTTTTATGTTTCTGATTCCTTGTAATGTCAAGCATCTTCTGTATGTCTTCCCGTGAAATAACATTTGGTAATCTTTGCCTTTTCTTTGGCCTCGGTAAATCAAAATCCTCAAATTCTCTGTCGTGAACATATTCATAATATCTCTTCAATGCATTGATCAATTGGTTTTGATAAGATCTGGAATAGTGATCAACATTTAATCTTTCCAGAATGTATTCCCTGATTTTTTCTGCCGGCAGCATTTTTATTTTCGATCCCTGAAAATGGTCCAGAAACGGATTGATCAAACTCTTGTACGTTGCAATGGTTCGGTAGCTTTTATTCCTTAAAATCATTTCGCCTTCAAACTTTTTTTCAACCAGTTCCGGGATAGGTTTCTTTTTACTTATTGTTTTTTTCGGTGTATCTGCTTCATCTTCAACAAAAGATAATATATAATTTTCCTGCTCAAATATTTCTTTAAGCTGGTGCCGGTTTTCCCGGTTTGCGTATACCGACCATTCTTTTGCTCCCGGATGCCACCAGGCTCCTTCAAGTTTCTTGATTTCATCCTTTTTGTAAAAAGGGATCTTAATGTAATACAATCCTTCACGTTTATTGTGGATAACATTGATTTTTTTTCGTTCAGTGTCTGATGCTTTTAATCCACCTCTCAATTGTACAGGAGGTTCTTTATATACTATCTCAATATTTCCTAACTGTTCAGCCAGATAAGTTAGATAATCCTCCCTGAAAGGAATGTGCCAGCAGCACATTGTTTGGCTCCACCTACAACCAGGTATTTTTCTGACTTCACGGATAAGTCCTGCATCATAATCAAAAATCAACTTTATCCTTTTTTCGTTCCTGTGGATAACGGTTTTTACATAAATTGTAGTCATGGCTTTTTCTTTTCCGGTAAAATTAAGCGTCACAAATTAAATAGTCGGTGATTAAACGTTTATAGTCGTTTGTAATCGTTTGTATACGGATAAATTATTGGTTATAAACTCAGTACAAAAAGGTATGAAATTAACTCTCAGAACCGGATAAGAAAAAATTGTGGTGGAAAGGAGATTTTATCAAACAATCCTCCCCCAAACAATTAAGCATAGAAAATAAGCAGGAAATACACGGGAATACTCCCCTGTAATCAGGTTGGTAAATAATCGGACGATTATTTGTTGGTGAGATTACTTTTTTAAATCCTTAGAGGTGTCTCTAAATTTTATACTCCAATTAGTCCCAATTAGTTTGAAGATATACAAAAAAGCAAGAAAGGCTTTTCAATCTACTTGCCTGTCTACTGATGATAATGTTCTTGTAAAATTCATATTTATCGGTCTTTACTCTCTGACCGCTTTGCTTTATATATTGATGGGTCCTGACATTTTCTTTCTTTTTCAATTCCCTGGCAAAAACTTCCGGTATAGTAACATAACCATCCATACCGTTTTTACTTATGTGACCGGGTATAAATATTTGCCTTTTTTCCAAATGAATATGCTGGAATGTTAATTGACGAACCTCGTTTGGTCGCAGGTAGCAGTAATATATAAACTGGACAAACAACCACAACTGCCTGTCTTTTTTCTCTATAACCTTTTTAATTTTTTTAATCTGGTTTTTATTTAAAGCCAGGTTCCTTCTTGAAGAGGCTTCTTTGTGCTTTTTAAGCTTTTGAAACGGATTAATTGTTATTATCTCCCTGTCAACCAGCACCTGGAAAAAAGATTTTATATATGAGATGTCTCCGTTTATAGTCCTGGACGAAAAATTGCCTTGAACCAATAAATAATCATCAAAATAAATAGCCCTGAGTTTATCGAAATATGCTACATCCATAGTAGCGTTCCGGTTATCTTTTACCCCTACATGTGAAAGCGAGCGGAATGATGGGATTTGCTCGTCCGCCAACTGGCGGACTCGCGAATCTGTTGGGGGGAACCTCCAAACCAAAAAACCCGATTTCTTTCAGAAACCGGTTTTTTTGTTTTGGGTGGATGATGGGAGTTGAACCCACGACCCCTGGAACCACAATCCAGTGCTCTAACCAACTGAGCTACACCCACCATGTAGGCTAATAAAAAGAACTTCTGCCTGATAATTTAGTGCAATAACACCTGAAACTTTGAACTGCAAAGATAAATATTAACATCTGTTTTTCATAAAAGATTAAATTATTTTTCCTGCCTCCGTTATGCCCCGTTAAGCCAGAGACTTCGTTTTGATTATCACAGAGGTGTTATATTCCATGTCAGACAGTTGCATTCATAAATACATAATTGTTTGTAACTATTCAGTGTTTAATAAAAGAAATGCCTAAAGTGCTAATATGTATAGAATGCTAAAATGAGTAAATGCTAAAATGTCTAAAGTTATTTATTACTAAACTACTCACCTTATGCACCTCTCTTATTTCTACATTCAATATTCAAAATTTTACATTCTACATTCTTTCAAAGAGTTACTAGTTCACGCCTCTCCGCCTTTTGCTCTTCTTTCTTCACTTTTGCCTTTTGCCTTTTGCCTTTTGCCTTTTCTTCTCCTTACTCACCTACTCACCTTACTCACCCACTCACCTACTTATCTTCCTTAACTTTAGGCACTTTTAACTTTAGGCACTTTAGGCACTTCTTTATCTTTTCGTTTGATTATCTTTATCGCGCTTTTATAATTCAGTAAATCAATTACTCCGGCTAAATAGTTTTGAAGTTTGAGATCATTTAAATTTATAAATAACGTATCTTCACTGCAGATATTTCAATTAACCAGGTTCAGTACTTTCCTGGTAATCAGCATTTTGTTTACAAAGAGCTATCTTTCTCCTGAGGAGATCGGAATTTTTGAGGTTTTTCTGTTTATTGCAAGTTTTATCAGTTTTTTTTGGGTGACAGGTCTGATTCAATCCTTCCTCCCTCTTTTTAAAAATAATAAAGCATTTTCAAGAGATGGTGAAAATAATACAACTAAATCCCCGGAGATATTCAATGCTTTTATCCTGCTTGCTTTCTTCAGTTTTGTTGCTTTTCTTTTCGGATTGAGTATTAAGCATAATTTTTCTGTTTTTGGCATTTCCGGTGATGTGCCGGTTATAAATTTACTTCTGGTTTATATTCTGCTTAGTAATCCGTCAGTACTTATTGAATATATTTATTTACTTAATAACAAGCCGGCAAATATTCTCTTATATGGAACAATTACATTTAGTCTTCAGCTTGGGTTTGTTGTAATCCCGGTCTTTCTGGAATATGAAATTGTATATGCTATCTGGGGACTGATAGCAGTATCCATCCTGAGATTAATATGGTTGTTTTTTCTGTTGGTTAAATATTCTGAGTTCAGGATCTCTTTCCCTTTTATTAAAGAACATCTGATGCTTGGAGCACCTTTGATAATCAGCGCTTTGCTTAGCGGATCGGCACAGTATATAGATGGGGCGATAGTTACAAGTAAGTTTGATGCCGGCACTTTTGCAATTTTTCGTTATGGAGCAAAAGAATTCCCTCTCGTTATTTTGTTGGCAAATGGTTTGAGTAATGCCATGCTTTCAGAATTTTCTACTCCCGATAAGATTAAAAGTTCAATGAAAATATTGAAAAGAAAATCAGCCCGCCTGATGCATTTTTTATTTCCTGTCACAGTTGTGGTGATGTATTTTACCCGGTGGCTTTATCCCATTATTTTCAATGAGAATTTCACCAGAAGTGCAGATATATTTCTTATTTATCTGTTGTTGATCATTTCCAGACTGGTTTTCCCACAGACAATACTGATAGGTATGAAAAAAACAGGCGTTGTATTAAGAGCGTCTTTGGTTGAGATAATATTGAATGTTGCCCTAAGTCTGTATCTTGTACAGTTCTATGGACTTGTAGGTATAGCTCTTGCTACTGCAATAGTTTATGTCATTGAAAAAGTATATCTGATAGGATATCTTTATTCAAAGTTAAAAATTAAACCTGCAGAATATATTCCCATCAACTATCATTTGATATACAGTGGGATATTGATCATTATGTTTGTTTTGATAGACCACCGGATTATCAGTTTCTAATAACTTTTCCTGAAAAGGAAACCGGAATTTGTCAAATGCATACGAATATGTAAATTCGAAAAAGAAACCTATCTTTGAAGTTCCGGTAGAATCTGATGCTTTTGAAATTTTAATATTGCTGGCAAAAATTGCAGGCAGTGAATAAGATTATTCCCAATCAGATGAGTTATAATATGGAAGATCTTGAAAAGTATTTTGAAAAGTTCCGAAATAATATTATTGGTAATAAATATGAATACGAAACTCCTTATGGGGTAAAAAAAATAGTCTATAACGATTGGTTTGCCGGTGGCCGGTTATATGCTCCCATTGAAAAGAAGATCTCAGAAACTTTTGGTCCGTTCGTTGCTAACACACACACTGAGACCAACGAAACAGGTACATTGATGACTTACAGCTACCACCATGCACACGATCTGATCAAGAAACATGTAAATGCAGGCCCGAATGATGTTATCATTACTGCGGGTTTTGGTATGACAGCCGTGATTAACAAGCTTCAGCGGATCATAGGTCTAAAGGGTTGCACCACCATAAGGAATAAGGAATGTTTAAAAGAGAACGAGAAACCGGTGGTTTTTGTGACCCATATGGAACACCATTCAAACCATACTGCATGGTATGAGACCCTTGCTGATGTTGTAGTTCTCAAACCTGATAAAGATCTTTTGGTTGATCTTGATGAATTGCGAAACCAGCTTAACAAATTCAAAAACAGGAAATTCAAAATCGGTTCTTTTACAGCTTGTTCAAATGTGACCGGAATTATTACTCCCTATCATGATATGGCAAAAATTATGCATGAACATGGCGGGTTATGCTTTATTGATTTTGCTGCTTCAGCACCTTATGTCGATATCAATATGCATCCTGAAGATCCTATGGAAAAACTGGATGCGATCTTCTTTTCACCACATAAGTTTCTTGGAGGTCCGGGATCAGCAGGTGTACTTATTTTCGACTCGGCAATGTATAATAGTGATGTGCCGGATAATCCCGGAGGAGGAACAGTAGAATGGACAAATCCGTGGGGGGAATATAAATATATAGATGATATTGAGACAAGAGAAGATGGTGGAACACCGGGATTTCTGCAAGCTATACGGGCAGCGCTTGTAATAAAATTAAAGGATCAGATGGGAACTGAGAAAATAAGAAAACGTGAAGAAGAACTGGTGAAAATTATATTCAGGGAACTGAAAAAACTCCCTTCAATAAAGATCCTTGCTGATAATGTTGAAAAGCGCCTCGGGGTAATTTCATTTTATCATGAAGAGATACATTATAATCTGATTGTTAAGTTGTTGAGTGACAGGTACGGGATTCAGACAAGAGGAGGATGTCTCTGTGCAGGTACATACGGACATTTCTTACTGGAAATCAGTAGTAATATGTCTAAAGCAATAACTGACAAGATTACACACGGTGATCGGTCGGAAAAACCTGGGTGGGTGAGATTTTCTTTGCATCCCACTCAAACAGATGATGAGGTATTCTATTTTGTTGATGCCCTGAAAGAGATTATCGAAAATCATAAAGAATGGAGAAAAGATTATTTGTATGACAAAACAGTAAATGAATTTTTTCACAAAGAGGACAAAGGACTGAAGAAAAAAAGAATAGAGAACTGGTTTGCTCTTTGACCGGATTGCCGGGATTGAATTTTGAGGATATTACAAATAAGGTATAAAATGAAAATAACGGAAGTTGTCAACCGTAAACATAAAAAAGACTTTTTGAGAGTCCCCAAAATTCTGTACAAAGATGACAAGTATTGGGTATGTTCTCTTGACAGTGAGATTGAGTGCATATTTGATCCGGAGAAGAATACAGCGTTCGGAAACGGAGAGGCTGTACGCTGGATACTGTTGAATGCCGGTGGTGATTTAATTGGAAGGGTTGCCGCCTTTATTGAGAAAAATTATGCTTCTGTTAACATTCAACCAACTGGTGGAATGGGTTTTTTCGAGTGTATTGATGATAAAACAGCTGCCTTTAAGCTTTTTGATGTTGCAAAGAATTGGCTGAATGAAAGAGGTATGGAGGCTATGGATGCACCTATAAATTTCGGGGAAAATGATAGTTATTGGGGATTGCTTGTTGATGGATTTACTCACCCTGGTATCGGAATGCCTTTTCACAAAACTTACTACCGGATTTTTTTTGAGAACTACGGGTTCAGGAACTACTACGAACAATATGCGTATCATAAAGACGTGACAAAGGTTCATGTCTTCCCCGAAAGATTCATGAAAATAGCGACATGGGTGTCAAAAAAACAGGGTTATAGTTTTAGGCATTTTGAATTTAAAGAGAAGGAGAAATTTATTAATGACCTTGTAACTATATATAATTCAACATGGAACGAATTCAAAGATGATTTTACCCCCCTGGATTATGATGAAATGAAAAAATCTTTGGAAAAAGCAAAACCTTTTATTGATGAGGAACTAATATGGTTTGCTTATTATGAGGAAAAACCGATTTCGTTTTTTATACTCTTTCCCGACCTGAACCAGATACTCAGGCATATGAACGGGAAAATGCATATTTTAAACAAGCTGAGATTCCTTTACTATAAATATACTCATGAAATGACAAGAGTCAGGGGAGTGGCAGCAGGTGTTATTCCGAAATTTCAAAATTCAGGAATAGAATCGGCAATTTTCAAACACCTGTATCACACATTTAAGAAAAAGCCTTATTATAAGGAACTTGAGTTGTCCTGGGTTGGAGATTTCAATCATAAAATGCAAGCTATATATGAAGCTATTGGCGCTGAAAAGATGAAAACATACATTACTTACAGGTATCTGTTTAATCCTGATGCTGAATTCATAAGATATAAAGATGAATTGATAAAAATGAAAAAGAAACAGGAAAATTAATTGTCTAATAGTTTTGTGGTTTCATATTCAATATGTAATTTTGCAAGCCGTTGAAAGATTGAGTTTTTTGTCGGGATTGAAAAACAAAAAGAAATGAAAAAGGAAATACATCCGAAGAATTACCGGTTAGTTGCTTTTAAGGATATGTCAAACGGAACAATTTTTTTAACAAGATCAACTGCCTCTTCAAGGGAAAAGATAAAAATGGATGATGGTAAAGAGTATCCATTATTTAAACTTGAGATATCTGATACATCTCATCCTTTCTATACCGGTAAAATGAAGCTTGTTGACAGTACCGGGCGGGTCGATAAGTTTATGAACAGGTATAGATCGCATATTGAGAAGAAGAAAAATAAATAACATTTTTTTATTTCATTAAAAGTTCCGGTTTCACGGGGCTTTTTTTCTTTGGCATAGGGATTGACATATAAGAATGGAAGAATGGAATAGTGGAATGATGGGAAGATGGAAGAAGGTTTGAAGTTGAAGATGAGGTGAGTAGTTGAGTAGGAAGAGTTCAAGGTTCAAAGTTAAAGAACTTAATAACAAAAAGGTCAACGTTATTTAGGCATTGACTACTCGTAACCCGAAACTCGTAACTCGCAACTCGTAACACTTTAGAATAATGGAAAGAAGGAAGAGTATATATTTTTAAATCGCTTAATTTGGACATAATTTAATGAACCTCTGCCAAATTGTCTTAATTTTGGAAAAAAATCAGAAGTAAAATTATGAATGAAATGTTTGAAAGAAAGTTTAGAAGCTTATTGTTTTCTGATGCTGTTGAAAATGATTCTGAAATTATCTCGATAATTTCAGAGGAGGAAGAGGAAGAACTGAAAAAGATAAAACTGCCTGATGTGCTATCCATTTTACCTCTGAAAAACACCGTTCTTTTCCCCGGTGTGATTATTCCAATAGCAGTTGGCAGGGAAAAATCACTGAAACTTGTTCATGAAGTAAATAAAAAGAATAAACTGCTTGGAGTTGTTGCCCAGAAAGATGACAAAGTGGATAATCCTGGTTATAACGACCTTAACAAGGTAGGAGCCCTGGCGCAAATAGTGAAAATTCTTGAAATGCCTGATGGATCAACATCAGTCATTATACAGGGAAAGAAAAGGTTTAAAATGGTAGGTCTTGTTAACAATGAACCATATCTGCAAGTAAAAGTAAAACCACTGGAGGATGTTAAACCAGTGAAAGAAAGTAAAGAATTCAATGCTATAATAGGATCGCTGAAAGATGTTTCGTACAGGATCATCAAGTTATCACCCAATATCCCATCCGAGGCCTCTTTCGCAATTAAGAATATAGAAAGTTATATATTTCTGATCAATTTTATCAGTTCAAATACTGATGTCAGGGTTGCGGAAAAGCAAAAGCTTCTGGAAATGAACAATCTTAAGGAAAGAGCAATCCTGTTGCTCGAGTACCTGATAAAAGAGGTTCAGATGCTTGAACTGAAAAATGATATCCAGACAAAGGTAAAAACCGATATTGACCAGCAGCAACGCGAGTATCTGCTGCATCAACAGATAAAAACCATCCAGGATGAATTAGGTGTGAGTCCTAATGAACAGGAAATAGCGGAGTTCAGAAAAGGCGCAAAAGAGAAAAAATGGAGCAAGGAGGTTGCCCGGTTTTTTCAGAAAGAGCTTGAAAAATTGCAGCGACTGAACCCGGCTGCCGGCGAATATTCTGTGCAGGTAAATTATCTGCATGTTTTACTTGACCTTCCCTGGGGAGAATATACCAGCGATAATTTTGATTTGAATCGTGCCCAGACAATTCTGGATGAAGATCATTTCGGGCTGGAGAAAGTGAAAGATCGTATTCTGGAGCATCTTGCTGTTCTGAAGTTAAAGGGTGATTTAAAATCCCCCATCCTTTGTCTTTATGGTCCTCCGGGAGTTGGAAAAACTTCTCTGGGAAAATCCATTGCCAGGGCACTTGGGAGAAAATATGCAAGGATGTCGTTGGGTGGATTACATGATGAGGCCGAGATAAGAGGGCATAGAAAAACCTATATTGGAGCTATGCCGGGAAGGATTATCCAGAACCTGAAAAAGGCAAAATCATCTAATCCTGTTTTTATCCTTGACGAAATTGATAAAGTAGGTACGGATTTCAGAGGTGATCCTTCATCAGCATTGCTGGAGGTGCTTGATCCGGAACAAAATCACAGTTTTCATGATAATTATCTTGAACTGGAATACGACTTGTCAAAAGTAATGTTTATTGCAACAGCAAATACCTTGAATACCATCAATCCGGCATTGCGCGACAGGATGGAAACTATCGATGTCAGCGGTTATATTGTTGAAGAGAAAACTGAAATTGCAAAACGACATTTATTGCCAAAGCAACTTGAAGCGCATGGAGTTACAAAAAATCAACTGACTCTGTCGAAAAGCGTGTTTGAAAGGATTATTGAAGATTACACACAGGAGTCCGGAGTACGGGAACTGGATAAAAAAATTGCAAAGATCATTAGAATTACCGCGAAAAAAATTGCTCTGAATGAAAAGTATAATGTTAACCTGACCCTGGATAATTTGAAGAATATTCTTGGACCAGAGGAATATACGAAGGGAATATACCAGGGAAATGATTATGCCGGTGTGGTTACCGGTTTGGCATGGACAGCAGTAGGCGGACAGATACTTTTTGTTGAAACCAGTTTGAGCAAGGGAAAAGGAAAATTAACACTTACCGGAAATCTTGGTGATGTAATGAAAGAATCAGCAATCATTGCACTGGAATATTTAAAGGGACATGCCAGTATACTTAACCTTCCCGAGGATCTGGGAGAACAATGGAATGTGCATATTCATGTACCGGAAGGGGCAATTCCAAAAGATGGCCCGTCAGCGGGTATAACAATGGTGACATCACTCGCCTCAGCTTTAACAAAAAGAAAAGTCAGAAAGAACCTTGCTATGACAGGCGAAATTACCCTTAGAGGTAAAGTGCTTCCGGTAGGAGGGATAAAAGAAAAGATCCTTGCGGCAAAAAGAGCTGACATCAGGGAAATTATCCTCTCAAAAGATAACCGAAAAGATGTTGAGAATATTAAAGACCTGTACCTTAAAGGCCTGCGCTTTCATTACGTTGAGGAAGTAATGGAAGTGATCAACTACGCTCTGCTTAAACAAAAAGTAAAAGATCCAATGAAAATAAGCAGGAACTAGTATCAAGTCAAAAGGCAAATGGCAAAAGGCAATTGGCAAAACGATTCACGACTCACACTTCCCTTTTGACTTTCTTATTCTCCCGGAACATTAATCCAAAAAGTATAATAATTATTATAGCAAAAATCCCGGGCACATGCCATATTTTATCCCATTGATGAAGTATTTTGGTTCCTTCAATAACGCTATAAAAGTCAACCGTCTTACCACAAAACCAGGTTCCGATAAACATTCCTAAGCCATAAGTGGCAAAAGTTATCATGCCCTGGGCAGAACTCCTGAGATGAGACGGGGCCTTAGTATCAACATAAATCTGGCCTGTAACAAAAAAGAAATCATAACATATCCCATGAAGTATTATTCCCAGATAAAGCATCCAAACCAAACCTTCTACATTCCCCATAGAAAACATTATATATCTTAATAACCAGGCAAACATGCCAAGCATAATCATCTTCTTTATACCGAGTCGTTTAAAAAAGAATGGCATTGCAAACAGGAAAACAAGTTCTGACATTTGCCCCATAGTCATCTTTCCCGCAGCATTAACCATTCCGATCTCATTCAGGAAAGGATTTGTAAAACTAAAATAAAATGAAAGCGGAATACAGGTAAGTATCGATGCTATTATCAAAATTGCAAATGGCCTTTGTTTTAGCAATGCAAGAGCATCAAGACCCATGATTTGCTTTAAGGAATCTCCGGTTTTTTTCTTTGGCGGAACATGTGGCAAAGTAAAACAATAAACACCTAGTATTAATGAAGCAATTGAGCCTAAATATAGTTGGTTGACAGAATCTTCGATTGCCATAAACCCAATTGTCAAACCGGCAATTATCCATCCGATTGTACCTAATACCCGAATGCTCGGAAATTCCTGACCGGGGTTTTTCATCTGTTGGAAAGCAAGTGAGTTCGACAGAGCCATAGTTGGGGTATAACAGAGAGTATAGACAAGCAAACTGGGATAGAACACAGGAAAGGTTTTTACCGTAGATGTAAAGTATAGTGCGACAGCGCCTAGTAAATGGAGTGTTCCAAGTACTTTCTCAGTAGAAAAAAATTTGTCTGCTATTAATCCGACAAAAAACGGTGAGATCATTGCTGAAATGGCAAAAGTTCCGTATACCAAGCCAACCTGGGTACCACTGAAATGTAATTTAGTGAGCATGTAAGTGCCCAATGTAACATACCATGCTCCCCATATAAAATATTGAAGAAACATTAAAGTGGATAATTGAAATCTTGTTTTCAGTTTCATCGGAGTAGAATATATTTTTAGTTATATGTTCACTGCAAGGCGGAATTTGTACATGAAAAGTTTTTCTAAAAATATTGAATTTATAAATAGGAATCAAACTAAATTTCTTATATCCGGTTATAGGCAAAACAGTTTCAGTTTAATACAGAGTCAAAGTACAGAACATATCTTTATTATTGCTTTTTTTGTTTGTATATTGAAAAGAACATAATCTTGCAAATTATTTAAAAAAGCAATATTTGATTAAATATTATACTAATTTTGGTTATTCTCAAAGGCTAAAACCTTAGCCTCTAATACGAGAATGATTATTACAATGATATAACTCGGTATATATCAATGAATGATTTTGAACTTAGCGTAGTGATCTCATGAACGAAGTGAGTAAATTCCGATACACTTAGAATAATAGTATCTTTATGAAAAAGAAGAAAATTTATGCGTATGGGACCTGCAATATTCCGGGGACTGTTCCTGATCATTATCGGGTTTGCCCTTATCATTAAGTATGTGTTTGACCTTGATATTCCTGTTGTTAAAATTGTTATCGCCTTATTTTTGATTTTTCTTGGCATAAAATTACTCGTTGGAAGAACGGGATTCGTCCACATCAGCCATGGAAACAGATATAATTTTTAGCGAAACAAGATTGAACGGGAAAAATATCACCGGGAAGGAATACAATGTGATATTTGGGAAACTTGTTCTGGATTTAAGAGATCTTGAATTGTCGGATCTGCCTAAAAGGCTGGAAATTAATACAATATTCGGAGCAACCGAGATCGTAATCAATAATGATCTGCCAATACATGTTAAAACGGAGGCTGTTTTTTCTGGTGCGAGAATGCCAAATGGTAATACAGCAACATTTGGAAGTACTGAGTATTCTAGTTCCTCATACAACCCTTCGGATAAGTATCTGATGATAAAAAATGAAGTGGTTTTCGGGGGATTGGAGATAAAAATAAAATAGATCTGAAACAAATGAAAAAAATTGCGATTTTCCCCGGTTCTTTCGATCCAATTACTATTGGACATGAATCGATAGTCAGAAGAGCCTTTTCTTTGTTTGATCAGATCATTATAGCAGTTGGACATAATATTAATAAGAAGAGTTATTTTCCACTCGAGCTCAGGTTGAAATGGATAAAACAGGTTTTTGAAAATGATCCTAATGTCTCCGTTAAATATTATGAAGGATTGACCGTTGAATTTTGCAAGAAAGTTAATGCCCGGTATATTCTCCGGGGATTGAGAACATCATCTGACTTTGAATATGAAAGAGCTATTAACCAGATAAATATGGCAATGCATCCAGGAATTGAGGTGGTTCTTCTTTTGACAAAACCCGAATATACTCCGGTAAATTCCTCCATTGTGCGGGATATTATCCGGTATGGTGGTGATGCGAGCAATTTCCTTCCAAATAGCATTGATTTGAAGTCTTTAAGAATAAGGAATTATCTCAAAGGAAAGAAGGATGATTAAGGTCAGAAAGACAGGGATTGTACTTATTATTCAAATATTTTGTTTTTCTCTCTTTAGCCAAAACGTAAAAATTTCCGGGAATGCCCCGGCTTATGCGGGAGAGGAGATTGAATTCTTTGTGTCACCAAATCCTGTAACCCGTTTTGAAAAATCAGCCGGCAAATGCAGTGTTGATAATAACGGGAATTTCAATTGTGAACTAAATATAGAAAAAACCTGCAGGATTGATATCCCTCTGGGTATCTACCGGGGCTATTTTTATGCCACGCCAGGTAACGGGTATGAATTGGCTCTTCCCCCACCGAAGAAAAAAACAGAAATACAAAAATTAAACCCGTATTTTAATGAAACAGAAATACATTTGGGGATATTGAATGAAGATAAAAAGGGATTGAACTATCTGGTGCAAAAATTTGATGAGACCTTCCGTCCTTTACTTAACGATGCGGCTATTAAGGCATATACTCATAAGTCGGCCGATTATATTAGCTTCATCGATAAGCTAAACAAGCTTGATGACAGCACCTCGAATATTTTTTATAATAATTACAAAAAATACAGCATCGAATTACTGCAGATAGTTTCATCAGTCTATTCATCAAGAAAAAGGAACCTGTTTTCTTTTGCCGGCCTTCCATTGGATTATAATAACCCGTCCTTTATTACACTTTTCAACCAGGTTTTTCATCACTATTTCTCTTCCCTTGGCCGTTCAAAAAACGGACAAAGAATTTATACTGATATTAACAGGAAAAGAAACTATACCGGTTTGCTTGAAACTGTGAAAAATGATCTCACTTTTGCTAATGATTCATTATCCGAACTGGTGATCCTGAAAAATATTTACGAGGGATTTTACCAGGAAGAATTTTCAAATGAAGGATTACTTGCTATATTGGATTCGTTACGTAGTGATACGAAAATTTCTGAACACAAATTTTTCGCAGAGCAAATCAGGAAAGAGGTTACGCGGCTCATGAAGGGCTTTCCGGCTCCCGGTTTTGCCTTGCCAAATACAACCGACAGCATAATTGAACTTAATACCCTAAAAGGGAAATATGTTTACTTGTGCTTCTGTTCAACCAGGAGTTATCCGTGTATGGAACAGATCAGCCTGCTGCGTGATTTATTGAAAAAGTATAGTGAAAAACTTTCAATAGTTATTGTAATGGCCGATAGTGATTATTCTGTAGTAAAGAAATTTGCTCAGAATTATGGTTTTACAGGGATCATGTTAATTGCAGGAAACCGTAATGATCTGCTTAAACAATACAAAATCAAAGCATATCCTACATACTATCTGATTGACCCGGATGGGAATTTCGTTCTTTCACCCGCTCCCTCTCCGGTAGAAAATTTTGAGTTGGGGTTTCGAAACATACTACTTATGAAGACGTTTGAGAATGACGTAGATTTAATAAAAATACCAAAATGACACATGACGACCTTGAACTACCGGCAACCAGTAACCAGTAACTATTTCATCTACAGATTTGTATCGATCACCTGGCAATCAGTCTTGCCTTTTCCAGAATATAAATGATCGAAGGATAAGTATTTTTGATTATTACTGAAACCTCGTCAGGATTAAACCAGCGGGCTTCAGTAATATCTTCCTCGGTTTGAGGAATGAGCAGGTCAGTACCATCGTGAAACATTTCAAACCAGTTTGTTTCTTTTAAAACGGGTTTGTTATTTATGAAATAGATGTGGTAAGTGACCCCCAGACTTTTTTTTATTTTGAGTTTATTGATACCACATTCTTCACTTACTTCCCTGAGAGCACACGATTCGGGTTTTTCTTCTTCCGTTTTTTTCCCTTTTGGAAGATCCCATTTTCCAAATCTTTTAATTGAAAGAATTCTTCTTTCATGGTCACAAACCAGTCCGCCTGCAGCTTCAATTACCAAAAAAAGTTTGCGGAATTCTTCCCACAATTCCCCGATATCATCGTGATATATAGCCAGTGTTGAAGTATCAGCAGAGTTTATAAAAGAAAAAACCAGCTCAGAAAGCCCGGACGCGTTATTGTATTTAAAGAATAACCCGTATTTTTGTGTAGAAAATATTTCAGAGTTCTCAGAAAGGAAAATTACTCTTTTATTGATATAAACTTTATACATAATCCATGAATAAAACAAGCAGAAAGATAGGTGAATACCTGTTGCAAATAAAAGCAATTAAATTAGAACCGGCAAACCCCTTTACCTGGGCATCAGGGTGGAAATCACCAATATACTGTGACAACCGGAAAACTTTGTCATATCCGGTGATACGAACTTTTATCAGAGATGCTTTTGCTGAGATCATCCGGGAGAAATATCAGCAAACCGGAGTAATTGCAGGGGTGGCTACCGGTGCCATTGCGCATGGAGCACTTATTGCCCAGGAATTGGATATACCGTTCGTTTATGTACGGCCCGGGGCAAAATCTCATGGCCTGGGCAACAAGATCGAAGGTGTTGTGAAGGAGGGACAGAAAGTTCTTGTTATTGAAGATCTGATTTCAACAGGAGGAAGCAGCCTCCGTGCTGTTTCTGCATTAAGGGACGCAGGATGCAACGTTCTGGGTATGCAGGCGATTTTCACCTATGGTTTCGCACTGGCTGAAGACAATTTCAAAAATGCAAAATGCAACCTTGCCACTCTGAGTAATTACAACGACCTTATTGAGCTTGCTCTTGAGTCAGGTTATATTGATAAGGATCAACTTGAGACATTGAAAATGTGGCGAAAGGATCCGGCTAACTGGAACGGAGGGAAGAATAGTTAGAGTCCTAAGGGAGTATGATTGCACAGGGATGCTTTAATTCAGCATTTGTTTTACTGTAACTAATCAATCGGCAGTCAGCAAAAAAGTAAATAACAATCACAAAATGGCAACAGGATTTAGAAACTTAACTGTATATAAAAAAGCATTTGCTCTTGCAATGGAAATTTACCACCTTAGCAAGAAATTTCCTAAAGATGAACTTTACTCTTTGACCACTCCGATTAGGAAATCTTCAAAATCTGTTGGTTCAAATATTGGTGAAGGATATCGTAAACGTCTGTATGAAGCTCATTTCATAAGCAAGATTTCTGATTCAGATATGGAAAACACCGAAACCCAGGTTTGGCTTGATTTTGCGCGATCATGTGAATATAAATAGTTTGGTCTTCAGATTGCCGACTGAAGACTGAAGACTGCCGACTTAATAATAATGAGATTAGCAATTTCAGACATTCCAAAATTAAGACACTTATAAGCATTTATTAAACAACCTCATCATGACAAAGTTTGAAAGCAGAATCGGAAAACTGAACACATCGGCAGAAAAGGCTTTTGGTTTTCTTTCAGATTTCAGGAATTTCAATCAGTTCATTCCTGAAGATAAGGTAAAGGAATGGGAAGCTTCAGCTGAACAATGCAGCTTCATTGTTGACGGAATTGGTAAGGCAGGTTTGAAAATAATCGAAAAAGTGCCTTATAAGGTGGTTAAAATCACAGGTGATAGTACCGCAGGTTTGGAATTCTTTTTCTGGATCCAGATCAAAGAAATTGCAGAAAAAGATACAAGGATAAAACTTACTGTTAAGGCTGACCTTAACCCGGTGATGAAGATGATAGCAGCTAAGCCACTTAAGAGCTTTGTCAATCTGATGGTTGACAAGATAGAAGAGTATTCATTTGACTGATCTCCCGTTTTGCACGTTTTTTTAAATAGGCATTCCAGACTTAAGACACTGAATAGTTACAGAATATCAATCAAATAAGATTATTCATTATTTTTCTTTTTGATTATGTGCACAATCTTCACTATGCTTATCAAAAAAATGCTAAAGAATGAGCCGAAATACATTAATTCAATATGCAGGTAATAACACACGATAGCCTATGCAAAACTCACTTCATGAAACCCGAATTTATTAATCTTTCCATTTTTTTCCCTGAGGATCAGTCTGCCTGAAGGATCAATTCCGGTAATTTTGGCAGTAAATTTCCTGTTTTTGCACTTAAATTGTACAAACTTCTGGTAACGATACAAGTTCTCTAAATAATTTCTTTTTATTCTTTGCCTGCTCCCCCCGTTTTTTATCTGAGTGTACCGGAAATCAAGTTGCCTGCAAAGCAGATCCAGTGAATCATCCAGAGAATAATCTATGCCGGTGATCTGGGTTAATGATATGGGATTAGGAGCATCTTCCGTAAACTCTTTCTGGTTTATGTTAATCCCTATTCCAGTGATACAATAATCGAAACTGTTACCTGAAATAGAATTCTCTATTAATATACCTGCAATTTTGTCATCTGAAACATAAATATCATTTGGCCATTTGATAAAAATATTTCCTGTAAAAAGTTCAAGAAAATCCTTGATCCCCAACGACATTGCCATTGAAAGAAAAAATTGTTCGTCTGCTTTCAGGAAATCCGGATAAAGAATAATGCTAATGGTCAGATTCATACCCGGTTCGCTTTCCCATTGATTTGCACCATGTCCTCTGCCACCGGTTTGTTTTTTTGTACTAATTATAGTACCTTCGCAGGGTCTTTCATGTTTTAACAAATTGACTGCAAAGGTGTTTGTTGAGAGTATTTCATCGTTGCTTATTATTTTGTTCCCAATAATTTGTTCAGGCATTGTATATAGTTTTCCCCGGTTTATTAAATTGGCATTTAAATTGTATAATATATTATGTAATGTAACCTGATTAGTTCATAAAATTTCGAATAAATATACCGATTTATTGTGTAAGGTAATTGTTCCATTGATTTCATTCTATTAAATTTGTGCATAAACATTGTTGATGAAAGGGAAAGAGAAAGCAAACATAAATGATCTTTTAAAAACAATAATTGAAGGTATTTTGCGAAAAAAGGGGCAGGAGATCGTAAATCTTGATTTCACAGGATTTGAAAATCCAATTTGTCCGAATTTTATAATTTGTCAGGGTGCTTCCAATACCCAGGTAGATGCGATCGCACAATCGGTAAAAAAACATGTTAAGGAAGAATTAAATGAAACCCCCTGGCATATTGAAGGACTTGAAAATGCACACTGGGTACTAATGGATTATGGAGATGTGTTGGTGCATATTTTTCAAAAAAAGTTTCGGGATTATTATAAGCTTGAAGAACTATGGGCTGATGCAAGAATTGAAAAGATAGATGATTGATGAATGAAAAAATGATAAATAAGAATGGCAGATTCAAAAAAAACAAATACAAGCAAGGGGCAGGAAAATAAGGACGGTAAACAGACCGGCAAACCTAAATTCAATGCTTATTGGATTTATGGGGCTGTTGCTGTTGCTATACTCGGATTCCAGTTTATTTTTTCAGGATCAGGAAGAGAGGAAATTACCTGGCAAAGACTTGAACGGGAAATGATAAAAAACCATGATGTTGAAAAAATTATTGTTGTGAATAAGGAAAAGGCCGAAATTTATATTAAGCCTGATAAATTGTCTTCCAGCAGATATTCTGATGTTGACAGTCATGGATTTGGAGGTCTTCCAACTACCGGAGCACATTATTCTTACACTATTCCTTCAGTGGAAGTTTTCAATGCGAACCTTGAAAAGGCACAGGAAAAGTACAACTACAATGAGAGCGAAATGATAAGTGTAAAATATGAGTCGCGGAAGAATATTCTGGGTGATTTGCTGGGATGGATCCTCCCTTTAGCTTTATTGGTTGGGGTCTGGTTATTTATTTTTCGGCGGATGAGTGGTGGCGCCGGGGCAGGTGGTCCGGGTAATATCTTTAATATAGGAAAATCAAAGGCTCAGTTGTTTGATAAAGAATCGCATGTAAAAACAGACTTTTCAGACGTTGCCGGGATGGAAGAGGCAAAAATGGAAATAAGGGAGCTTGTTGATTTCCTGAAAAATCCGAAAAAATATACTGACCTGGGGGGTAAGATTCCAAAAGGTGCATTGTTGATTGGACTTCCGGGTACCGGAAAAACTTTACTTGCAAAGGCAGTTGCAGGAGAAGCAAATGTGCCCTTCTTTTCAATTTCAGGATCTGATTTTGTTGAGATGTTTGTTGGAGTTGGTGCATCACGTGTACGTGACCTGTTTAAGCAAGCCAAAGAGAAAGCGCCTTGTATTGTGTTTATTGATGAGATTGATGCTGTTGGGCGTGCAAGGGGAAGAAATCCTAGTTTTGGCGGCAACGACGAAAGAGAAAACACTCTAAACCAGTTGCTTACTGAAATGGACGGCTTCGGGACAAATGTTGGTGTGATAATTCTTGCAGCTACGAACCGTGCTGATGTGCTCGATCGTGCTTTGCTCCGTGCAGGACGATTTGACAGGCAAATACATGTTGAATTACCGGATATGAATGAGAGGGGGGAAATTTATAAAGTTCATTTAAAGCCTCTCAAACTAAGCACAAACCTTGATGTTGATTTTTTAGCTAAACAAACACCCGGCTTTTCAGGGGCTGATATTGCTAATGTTTGTAATGAAGCTGCTTTAATTGCTGCCAGGAATAATAAAAAACAGGTTGATAAACAGGATTTTCACGATGCTATTGACCGGATAATTGGTGGCCTTGAAAGAAAAAGCAAACTTATCTCGCCGCAAGAGAAAAAAACTATTGCATATCATGAAGCCGGTCATGCCACAGTAAGCTGGCTGCTTGAGCATGCCAGTCCATTGCTTAAAGTAACGATTATTCCACGGGGGAAAGCTCTGGGTGCTGCATGGTACCTGCCCGAAGAACGACAAATTACAACAACCGAGCAATTACTTGACGAGATGGCAAGCGCCCTTGGGGGCAGGGCCTCGGAAGAAGTAATGTTCGGAAAAATATCAACCGGAGCGCTGAATGACCTGGAAAAAATAACTAAACAAGCTTATGCTATGGTTAGTTACTTTGGAATGAGTGAAAAAATTGGTAATGTAAGCTTTTATGATTCCTCTGGCCAGAGTGAGTATGCTTTTAATAAACCATATAGTGAAAAAACCGCTGAGCTTATAGATGAGGAGGTTAAACGCCTTGTAGATGACTCATATAGCAGGGCAAAGGAAATCCTGAGAAAGAATAAAAAAGGATTGGCACACCTGGCTGAGTTGTTATTGGAAAAAGAAGTGATCTTTAGCGGGGATTTGGAAAAAATCTTTGGTAAAAAGAGGGGCGATATCACAAATGATGCACAAGCTGTGTTATTAAGAAATGACTCGAAACATTCTTCTTCAGATGCAAAGAAATCTTCAGGAAAAAAGCCTTCTTCCAAACCGGCTGAAAAGAGGTCTCCAAAAAAAGAAATATCCGGAAAATAAGAGATTATTTATGGAAAAGGATTGGGTGAGAGCTTATGATACACAACAGGAATACATAGCTGAACTAGCCAGGGCTGTTCTGTCTGATAATGACATTGAATCGGTTGTGATAAATAAAAAAGATTCTTCTTATCATTTCTTTGGTGATATTGAGATATATGTTAAAAGAGATAACATATTAAGAGCAAAACTAATACTGAAACAGATATAAAATTGACCAATCTTTTTCAACGATCAGTAACAGGGCTTTTTATTATCATAATACTGGTTGGTAGTATATTACTTAGCGGTCTTTCGTTTTTCCTGCTTTTTTTGATCATTCTTGTAGCATCTATGTTTGAATTTTACAGGATGGCAAGACATACCAAAGCACGCCCCCAGAAATATTTTGGTGTGACGATTGGAGCAATGCTCTTTATCATGAATTTCCTTTATGCAATAGGATGTATCAATAAAAAATTCTTTTTCGTTTTTGTACCACTCGTAGTATTGGTTTTTATTAACGAATTATATCTTAATAATAACCGTCCATTCACAAACATTGCTTATACCCTGCTTGGTATTATCTATGTGGCAGCACCTTTGTCGATGATTAATTATCTGGTATTTAGTCATGCAGGGGAGTTATTTGAAATTCAAACCGGAGAAGGAACAATTGATATTGTGAATTTTATTTTTCAACCTGAAAGAAAAATTATTTATTCTTCCCATATACTGCTTGGTTTTTTCTTTCTGATGTGGGCCTATGATACAGGTGCTTATATTGTTGGAGTTCCTTTAGGGAGGCATAAGCTCTTTAAAAGGATTTCCCCAAAAAAAACCTGGGAGGGCTTGGTGGGCGGGGCAACCCTGTCTTTTGCCGTATCAATTCTCATATCAAAGTTTTTTATTGATTTGAGAATGACAGACTGGGTCGTGATTGCTTTCATCATTATGACTATTGGAACATTCGGAGATCTGGTTGAATCGATGTTCAAGCGTAGTGTGGGTGTAAAAGATTCCGGCAGGCTACTGCCCGGACATGGTGGTTTACTCGACCGGTTCGATGGAGTCTTCCTTTCAATACCTGTTGTTTTTTCATACATTCAGTTTATTACTTAATTTTAATTAATTTTGGGTAAAATTTTCTATGACAATACACAAAGAAGGATATAGAATTCTTACTTTTCTGCTAATAGTATTGGTCCTTGGTGTACTTGGAGCTAATACTCTGGTGGTCTCATCCATTATTGGAAAGAAAATTATTCTGTATGGTTGTATAGGATTCTACTTTTTGGTTTTATTGTTTTTCAGAAAACCGAAGCGGTCAATTGAGATAAACGAAAAATTTATTTATGCCCCTGCTGATGGTAATATTGTTGCCATTGAAGAGGTTGGGGAAAATGAATTTTTTAATGAAAAAAGGATACAAGTTTCTATATTCATGACAATTTTTGATGTGCACATGAACAGTTTTCCCTTCAGCGGCGAAATTAAATATATGAAATATCACAAAGGAAAAAACCTGATCGCTTTCCTGCCCAAATCATCGCAATTGAACGAAATGTCCTCAGTAGTTATTGAAAATGAGAAGGGTGCCTCTGTTTTGGTTCGTCAAATTGCCGGAGCTCTTGCACGAAGAATTGTTACCTATCCAAAGCAGGGCGATAATGTGAAACAAGGTGATGAACTAGGATTCATTAAGTTTGGTTCCCGTGTTGACCTGTTCATTCCAATCGGCACAAAGATCAATGTTGACCTCGGACAGAGAGTAAGAGGAAAAAAATCCGTCATTGCTGAATTTGCCGATTATTAATTATAACACTTTATTTTTTTCGAAATTCGAACCGCATGCACGGGCTAAAAAATAATGCCCCGTAATCATCTGGTCAATGTCAGATCCAGATGAGCCAGAAAGGCTACCCATACAAAGGATAATTCCAAACGGAATGGCAAAGAGCCTCTTTTACTCCCATGAAATTCCGATACATCTAATTAAGATATCCGTTATTTTTTAACCAGTCGAATGACTCTTTTACAGCAATTTCTATGTTGGTCTGGCGTAAAGCCAGCTCCTTTATGGCTTTTGCCGATGAGTAGAAATGCTTGTCACATGATATGCATGCCACGGGATAGCTTATTGCAGGCGCTTTCCCGGAAATCTTCCCTGCAAGGGTTCCAATCAAACCAAATATTTTGATAAATGGCGTGGGTATTTTCATCGCTGGGGCCTTAACATTGGCTGTCCGGGCAATTATCCCAAATATTTTATCATAGGTCAGATTTTGGTTACCCAGAATATAGCATTGACCGATGCGTCCCATGGTCAGGGCATTGGCGATGGCTTCTGCCACATCTTTTACATATGCAAAATTTCTTCCACCGGAAGTATAGCCCGGTATCTTGCCATAATAAACAGCCTGTATCATGGCTCCGGCACCTGGTTTTGAGTCATAGGGACCAAACATGAAAGTGGGGTTCAGAATGATGGCAGGAAGATGCTCATTCTTTACCGTATCGAGAATAAGTTGCTGCGCCGCGTATTTTGAATCGAGATAATCCAGTTTATATTTTCCGGCAAAATATGCAGTTTCTTCGTTTCCCGGGTTCTGCCGGTTACCAAACCCAAATGAGTTGGCTGTGCTTACATATACCAGCCGTTTTATTTGCAGCTTTAACGCTGTTTGAATTATGTTACTAGTGCCTTCGTAATTAATATTTCGTACTTTGGCAGAACGCGACGGCCACAAGTCGGTACAGGCTGCTGTATGGATGATTGCATCACAATCTGCAGCAGCTTTTTCAAGCGAATCCGCATTCAGAATATCACCACTGAATTTCTCGATATTCGGATGTTCAGGCAGGTTTTTACCCCGTGATGGTTCTATAAAGGCGCGAATAAAATAGCCCCGGTTTAACAACTCATAAATCAGGCTCACTCCTAAAAAGCCATCTGCGCCTGTTAATAATATCTTCAGCGGGTGATCGGATTGGTTTTGTTCCACTCTGTCTTTCGGGTTTATTCGTTTTGTGTTCTCACTTTACGGGAAACAATTCTAAGAAACAGCATACACTTTGTGTAGTAAAGATAAAATAAATCGAAGATTTATTGCAAAGCAATATTACACAGGGTAAATTTGCAAATCTATGTTCTTTTCTCATTTGTTGAAGATTTTAAAATGCTATCTTTAACAGCAAAGTTGATTTATGAGAAATGCATTAAAATATCTTTTCCTTGGCATTGGGATTATAGGTGTTGTATTTGGTTTATGGTATCTGCGGAGCATTGTGGTATACATCCTTATTGCTGGTGTGTTATCCCTTATGGGTCGCCCGCTGGTAAATTTTCTGGAAAAGATCAGGATTAAGAATTTTACACTTCCTAAAGCCCTGTCTGCAATCATAACTGTCTTTGTTCTGTGGCTTGTAATTTATTCTTTTTTCAGGATATTTGTTCCGTTAATAATCAGCCAGACTGCGGAATTTTCGAAAATTGATGTGCAACCACTTATCGAAAAGCTTAAGGATCCTTTTCAAAAAATTGAAGAAGCCTATCAGAAACTAAATATAAAGGAAGGAGAAGCGGTTTCAGTGCAGGAATATTTTACCAATAAACTTGTGTCAGTTTTAAATTTTTCAATAATCACAGATTTTTTAAGCTCAACAGCAGGCTTGATAGGCAAACTGTTTATTGCAGCATTTGCAATTACATTTATTACATTTTTCTTTTTGAAAGATAAAAGTCTGCTGATTAACGGGATCATGATGTTTGTTCCAACAAATTATGAAGACCAAACACGCCATGCCCTCTCTTCTATAAAAAGATTGCTTACCAGGTATTTTATCGGTATTATTTTCCAGGTAACAGGGATTATTATTTTAGTGACCATTGGCTTGTCAATTGTCGGATTGAGATTTGACCGTGCTTTGCTGATAGGTTTAACTGTGGGGATATTTAATGTAATTCCTTATATCGGACCGATTATTGGTGAAGTTCTCGGTTTACTTCTTGGGATAGCTCCTAACCTGGGCCTTGATTTTTATTCGGAAATATTACCGTTGATGGGGTATATGATGTTGGTTTTCATTATTGTCCAGATTATTGATAATGTACTGTTTCAACCACTGATCTTTGGAACATCTGTAAGAGCCCATCCCCTTGAGGTTTTTCTTGTAATTATAATTACGGCAACTCTGTTCGGACCATTTGCTATGATCCTGGCAATTCCTGCTTATACTGTGATAAGGGTTTTTGGAAAAGAGTTTTTTTACAGATATAAGCTGGTCAAGAAACTAACTGAGCATATTGATTAAATATTAGTAACTGATCGGTACTTAAAGTGAACTAAAGTTAAGAGTACCTGAAGATATTGATGATGGATAAATTTTTTTGAAATGAAAATGAGCAGATCTAATTATTCGAGAACAACCATTTTCTTTACGCTAATCTGGTTGTTTGCCTCAGGAATATCACCCGGGCAGCAAACAACACTTGAATATAAGAAATTACCGGCTGTTTTTGTTGCGGGTAATATGGAAGGAATAGTTCCTATTGCCAGCGAGGCAGCAGTTTATCTGGCAGAACTTGTCCTTGCTGATCAATCACGTTATGTTGATAAGAATGCTTATTATGTTATTCCGGTTGTGAATGTGGACGGTACGTACCATTTCTATTGAGAAAGACAAATATGGTTCATGTTTGTTTTTCTTAAAATGGAATCCACGCTTCGCTCTTCGACTCTCTGGCTCTTCAAACTTCGTAACACTTCATAATTCGATATTCATTATTCTCCTCATTACCTCATCACCTCCTCACCTTATCATAATTCTTATCCCCGTAACGCGAAGCGCTGACATAATCCTAACCCGTAACACGAAACACGTAACTCTTAAAACTGCATCACTGTATCACAATTTTTTAACTTCTTAACTTACTCAACCACTCAACTCCCTGGCCCGCAATCCAACCGGTAACAGATATAAGAATATACGCAATAATAATCGCCGGTATCGCGATAACTTTCAAAATGATCAGTAATACAAGGGAGATGAACAGGAAAACATACCTGGTTATATTATTCCTGAACCTGTAATCTCTGAACTTAAGAGAGAACATTGGTATCCTGGAAACCAGCAGGTATGATAACACCAGCGTTGAAACGAGTAGCAGATAAGGATTTAGTATGAATTGCCTGAGGTTTTCAGGATGATCCGGAGAAAAGATCACCAACCCAACTGATGCGATTAAAATAGCATTTGCCGGAGTGGGCAGTCCTGAGAAAGTATATGTTTGACCGGGATCAATATTAAATCTGGCAAGTCTGAATCCTGATGTTACTGCAATAAGGAGTGGTGAAAACAAAAAAACTATTTCATGCCAGGTAGCAGTTTCAATAGCAAAACCGGGCTGATGCATAAGAAAGGAGTATTTGATGTAGTTAAACATCAGCAGAGCCGGCACAAGTCCAAAACTTATAATATCAGCCAGGGAATCGAGCTGTTTCCCGATATCAGAATATGCATTAAAAATCCGGGCAGAAAAACCGTCAAGAAAATCAAAAACAGCAGCCAGAAGGATAAGATAAAGTGCAGGTATTATCATTCCTTCAATCATCAATACTATACTTAGTATTCCACAGATCATATTTAATGATGTGATGAAATTGGGAATATGTTTCACTATTGATTTCTTACGATCCATATGAAAAAATACTTTAAAGAGGAGTTATTTATTATATTCAAAATTAGAATATATTCCATAAACAGAGCTTTTTTTTTATGAATTCCGGAATTTCTTTTTAATTCGGTGCAGGTTGAGTATTTTTATTTCCTTATTAACAATTATTCCTATGGCTGAAGCCATTATAAACATAAAAATTGCGGTAGATTTTGATGGTACGATAGTTGAACATGAATTTCCCGGTATTGGAAAAGAAAAGCTGTTTGCCTTTGAAACATTGCGTGAGTTACAAAAAAGGGGTTTTAAATTGATACTTTGGACAATTCGTTCCGGCAAGGAGTTGGAGGAAGCTATTGAATTTTGCAAAAACAAAGGTGTGGAGTTTTATGCTGTAAATAAGAATTATCCCGAAGAGGTTATAGATAAAAACCTTGTACGTAAAGTAGAGGCAGATATTTATATTGACGACAGGAATGTTGGCGGGTTTCCGGGGTGGAGTAAAATATGGCAAATGCTCAATCCTGATGATAAGGTTTTAATGCCCAAAAAGGGGAAGAGAATGCCCGGAGACAGAGACCGGGGGATATCATGGATAATAAGATTGTTTAGAAAAAGAAAATATGGTAACTAGTTACAAAATAAGTTCTTTATGAATATTTCAGATATATCTGTTTATAAAAAATATCCCTGCATGTTTTTTATGTTGAATTTATTGATCCTGGTAATACTTGGTGCCGGATGCGCAGGTAATGG
>JADFQJ010000077.1 GCA_022561875.1 Bacteroidota bacterium
ATTACCTCATTACCTCATCACCTCATCCCCTCATTACCCCATTACCTCATTACCTCATCACCTCATCACCTCATTACCCCATTACCTCATCTCTTATTATTCAGAGTCAAATGCCGAAACACTTCTTCGAGGTTTTTTTCCTGTTTCTGCATTGAAAGAACCGTTAGTCCGTTATTCACGGCGAAGTTGAATATTTTGCCACGGATATCAGATTCATTACTTCCATAAATAAGCCATTGGTTCTTTTTTACCGGAACAGCGCGTATCACAGATTCAATTTCCTCTATATTTTCTTTTTTAGCAGGAAGATCAAATTCGACCAATACTGTTTGAGGTTCTTCTTCAATATATTTCAATAAATTTCCCTTAACATCATCAGCTACAATCCTGCCTTCATTAATAATTATCACCCTGTCACAAACAGCTTCTACCTCCTGCATGATATGAGTTGATAACATTACAGTTTTTCGCTTGCCTAACTGTGATATCAGATTTCGTATTTCAACGATCTGGTTGGGATCGAGACCCGAAGTAGGCTCATCCAGAATGAGTACTTCAGGATCATGAATCAAAGCCTGGGCAAGACCCACACGTTGCTTGTATCCCCTGGAAAGCTGTCCGATTTTTTTCTTCTGTTCAGTCCGGAGTCCGGTCATTTCAATGA
The DNA here is from genome assembly GCA_022561875.1 of Bacteroidota bacterium. Lineage (GTDB taxonomy): Bacteria > Bacteroidota > Bacteroidia > Bacteroidales > VadinHA17 > JADFUQ01. The sequence continues at coordinate 665 of JADFQJ010000077.1, forward strand.
TATCTTCCAATCGTTCCCTCCTGTTTTTCCCCGGTTTGTATAACCCTGCAACATGTGTGAGGTATTCTCTTACATACATTTCATTATAGAGAGGGTTATTTTCAGGAAGATAGCCAATCTGTTTTTTCACCTCCAGGGAGTTACTTATTACACTTAGTCCGTTTACCATTATTTCCCCTGAGGTTTGCGGAATAAAACCGGTAATGATCTTCATCATGGTTGATTTGCCGGCGCCGTTAGGACCAAGAAATCCCACTATCTCCCCTGTTTCTATGGTGAAAGAAACATCATCCAGCGCCTTTTGTTTCCCGTAGATCTTTGTAATATTCCGTACTGTTATTCCCATATTGGTTTTTTTTCAAAATTAATGATTTTAGGCAATATCTATCCATCTTCGCCGGTTTGTTCATTTTCAGGATGCGGGAGTTTTACATACCCGCCTAGCGGTTTAAAACCGCTTGGCGGGTTCTACAACATTGCATCACCGCATCAAAACCTGTAACCCGTACCCGGATCCCCTAAACAAATATTTTCTATCTTTAGAATTTTTACAGGAAAATATCTAAAATGGACTATACCCTCATCGGTTTTATTGTTTACCTGTCACTTGTTTTGATGGTTGGTTTTATCACTTACAGGATAAACAAGTCGCACAGTGATTTTTTTCTTGCCGGACGGAGACTTAATCCCTGGGTTGTTGCCTTTTCCGAACGTGCCTCGGGGGAATCGGCATGGTTACTGCTTGGTCTGCCCGGGGCTGCTCTTGCGGTAGGATTCCTTGCAACCTGGGCTGCTCTGGGCTGTGTATTGGGTATAATTTTCTATTGGTTTGTAATTGCAAAAGATCTGCGTATTGAATCCGAAAGGGTAAATGCCATTACACTACCTAATTTCTTTGCTGAGAAACTGGGTAAAGGGGGAAAGATCATCCGTTTTGTGGCTACCCTTATTATTGTGTTTTTTTTTACTTTCTACCTGGCTGCACAATTCAGCGGGGCAGGGAAGGTGCTGGATGTAACTTTTGGAATACCGGTTTTCCAGGGGATGCTAATCGGGGCTGTAGTGATTATTTTTTATACAATGATGGGTGGTTTTTTTGCAGTTGCCTGGACCGATTTTATACAGGGAATTATCATGATTGGGGCGCTTGTGATATTGCCGATTGTTGGGTTAATAGAACTGGCAAGTGATGGATATTCTCTTACAGATGCAGTAAAAATCGAAGGTCCGGATTTCGCCAGCGCTGTTGGCGGGGCTACAGGATGGGTTGCTGTGGGTGTTATTGTGAGCGGGTTGAGCTGGTTTTTTGGATATATGGGACAGCCGCATTTGCTTACACGGTTTATGGCAATCAAAGATCCGGCTAAGTTAAAGATCAGCAGAAGAATTGCAATTGCCTGGGCAATACCCGGCTTTGCCGGCGCTATGGTAATCGGACTGATCGGTCTTTCAATGTACGGAAAAGGATCGTTTGAAGATGTTGAACTGATCATGCCTGCGCTGGCTGCCGATTTGCTCCCTGCATGGCTGGCGGGTGTGTTTATTTCGGGGGCAATAGCGGCGATGATGTCGACGGCAGACAGTCAGTTACTGGTGATCTCTTCTTCGGTGATCGAGGATTTTTATCATAAAACCCTTGGCAGGGAAGTAACTGAAAAAACACTTCTTAATATGAGCCGCCTGGTAACTATTGCAGTCGGGATTTTCGGCTTTATTGTTGCTGTGACTTCCGGTGAACTTATATTCGACCTGGTGTCATATGCCTGGTCAGGACTGGGCGCTTCGTTCGGTCCGGCTCTTCTGCTTCTGCTCAAGTGGAAAAAAACAAACTGGAAAGGCGTACTGGCAGGAATGATAACCGGTACGGTTGTCACCATAGTTTGGTCAGAGATTGAATTTCTTGATGAGGCGCTCTCCGTAAGGTTTGTTTCTTTTGTGTTGGCTTTTATTGCTGTTGTAACGGTAAGCCTGGTTGCGAATGGGAAGAATGAAGAGCGAAGGGGCGACTAAGCGACTGGGCGAGGGAGCGACCTTAACTCGTAACTCGCAACCCGTAACTCTTATAACTTATTACACCCCTATGAAGCCATGTTTAGCATAATGAGTCATAGGATTTACACACATAACAGGAATCTTTGAACTGTTTGCTATGATATTTTGTTCGCTTGCGCCCAATATGTAATCACTGAAGTCGATGTGTTTTGTAGTCATGATAAGGATCAGGTCTGCATTTATATCATGTGCAAATTTAATGGTTTCTTTGTCGAAATGACCGGCTTTACCAATCGTATGAATTTCATAGTTGATATTATTCTGGATCAGGTGCTTAATGGCAAAGTTTATGTTGGTATTCATTTTTTTCAGCAGTGATTTATCCGTTACGCGTGCTTTTAAAATATGAATTTTCGAGTCGAAATATTTACCGAGGTAGATAGCCCATTGTAATTTTTCCTTGTTTTCTTGTCTGAAATCGACCGGAAAGACAATATGTTGATATTTTCCCATGTCGGTGGGTTTATCCTGTATAACGATGAAGGGTACTTTTGATCCGGCGATCACTTTTAGCGCCCAGCTGCCTGTAATTTTCTGCATTCCTTTCATGCCGTGTGTTCCCATGATAACCAAATTAGCTTCCTGATCGGTAGCATATTTTGATATGATGGAAAAAATACTCCCTTGAAGAATTACGACACTTGTATTAATTGATTGTCCGGATTTTGTCTGTTCAGCAATTATATCCAGTTTTTGCTTGATCTCATCTTTTTCTTTCTGCGTTTTATTCTTATCGGCAATATGAAGCAAACAGATATCATTATGTACCATTTTTGCTATTTTGATACCGTGCAGTAAAGCATTTTCAGCTACTTCAGAAAAATCCCAGGGAATAATGATCAGCTTATTGTCTTTTTCCATAACAACAGGTTTTAAATACAATGTAAAAATAAAGTTTTCCGCATGGAAAACATAATTATAACGTAAATTTTGTTGATAGTTGTATTTTTTTGCGAAGCTCTGTGTTACGGTTATTACACAAAGTTACACAAAGAAAGTTATATAAAGAAAGTTACACAAAGGTTAAATAGGGTTAAACAATGTATAATATAAAATTCAATATTGAATTAACTACGGATTCTTTAATTAATTATTCGTTTTATTCCGTGTTTTAGTAAGCTTACATGAAAATTAATAAGCAGTCCTAACTTGTAGTTTCCTAACCTTAAATATGTTAAAACCTGTGCTGTATGAACATCTGTAAAAAACTCAACAGTTTTTATTTCTATAACTACTTTATTTTCTACTAAAAGATCAATTCGATATCCGTGATTAAGTTTAATCTCTTTGTATACTATTGGCATAGGTTTTTCTTTTTCGACTTTAAATCCTGCGTTTATTAATTCATAATATAAACATTCCTGGTAAGCAGATTCTAAAAGTCCTGGCCCTAAACTTTTATGAACTTCTATGGCGAGTCCAATAATTGTTTTTGATAGCTTGTTTTCTTCCATAATAAAATATTTTCTTTGTGAAACTTTGTGACTTCTTTGTGTTACTCTGTGATACAATTATTGCATAAAGTTAAACAAGGGTTAAAAGTTATTAGTTTATTGAAATATTATAGTTTATAAAAATAATCATTTCACACCATATTCCACAAAGAGGGATAAAAACGATCAAGTCAAAAATGCAAGGACAGTAAAAATTATTTTATCCTGTTTAAAAATCTTATTTTTGCACCAAAGCATATTGTAATTTATGAGGAAAGAAATTAAACGAATAAAAGTAAAGGATCTTCTTGTTTCAAAAAGTTTTGGGAAAGAGGTACATGTTAAAGGATGGGTAAGAACAAAAAGGGGAAGTAAGAAAATTGGCTTCATAGCCCTTAATGATGGCTCGATCATTCACAATATGCAGATTGTGGTTGATTTCCCCGAGTTTGATGAACAGACCATAAAACAAATTACAACAGGATCGTGCCTGAGTGTGACAGGAACACTGGTCGAATCGAAAGGAAAGGGACAAAATGTGGAGATACATGCCAGGCATATTGAAGTTTACGGAACAGCCGATCCGGACACCTATCCATTGCAGAAGAAAGGTCATACCCTGGAATTTCTCAGGGAGATTGCTCATCTTCGGTTCAGGACCAATACATTTGGTGCGGTATTCAGGGTGAGGCATACAATGGCTTATGCTGTTCATAAGTATTTTAACGACAAAGGGTTTTATTATCTTCATACCCCAATAATTACCAGTTCAGATGCTGAAGGGGCAGGAGAAATGTTCCGGGTTAGCGTGCTGGATGATCTTAATCCGCCAAAAACTCCGGAGGGAAAGGTCGACTACGAAAAGGACTTTTTCGGGAAAGAGACCAATCTGACAGTTTCCGGACAGCTTGAAGCTGAATTAGCAGCGCTGGCTTTATCAGAAGTATACACTTTTGGTCCGACCTTCAGGGCTGAAAACTCAAACACCCCCAGGCATCTGGCAGAATTCTGGATGATCGAACCGGAGATGGCATTCTACGATATTAATGATAATATGGACCTTGCAGAAGACTTTTTGAAATTTATCGTTAGCTATACACTTGAAAATTCACCGGATGATCTTGAATTTCTTAATAAGATGTATGATAAAGAGCTGCTTGAAAGGCTTAGATTTGTAGTTGAAAAGGAATTTATCAGGACAAATTACACGGAAGCAATAAAGATACTGAAGAATGCAAATGAGAAGTTTGAGTTCCCTGTTGAATGGGGAAGCGACCTGAAGGCAGAACATGAAAGATTCCTTGTTGAGAAATATTATAAACGCTCCGTGATATTAACCGATTATCCAAAAGATATCAAGGCGTTCTACATGAAACAGAACAATGATGGAAAAACAATAAGGGCTATGGATGTGCTGTTTCCGCGGCTGGGAGAGATCATTGGCGGATCACAAAGGGAAGAGGACTATGATAGATTGAAAGGAAGGATCGATGAATTGAAAATACCGGTGAAAGAATTATGGTGGTATCTTGAGGTACGAAAATTCGGAACGGCGCCACATAGTGGTTTTGGTCTGGGTTTTGAACGGATGGTTCAGTTTGTTACAGGGATGAGCAACATCAGGGACGTTATTCCTTTTCCCAGGACACCACGTAGTGCGGAGTTTTGAGAAGATGAGTACTCGTAACACGTAACGCTAATAACTACGTATTATCCTGAAGAACTATAATTATTTAGTAAGATGCTTAAGCAAAGATTACAGCAAAAATTACTGCAAAAACTTTCTCCTCAGCAGATCCAGATGATCAAGCTGCTGGAGATACCGGCAATTCGGCTTGAGCAAAGGATTAAAAAAGAACTGGAAGAAAACCCTGTGCTTGAAGAAGGAGCTGACGAAGAGATTGATAAGCAGGAAGAGAAGGAAGTGGTTGAAGATACTTATGAGGACGATATTGAAAATACTTATGAGGATAATATCGATGAGTTTTCCCTGTCTGATTATCTGAATGATGAGGATACCCCTTCTTACAGGCTTACAACCAGTAATTATTCGAGGGATGATGAAAGGAATGCTGAAATACCCTTTTCAGTTGGTTCATCATTTCATGAACACCTGGCCAGCCAGATGGGACTGCAATCCCTGACCGAAGAAGAAAAAGAGCTTGCCAAATATATTATCGGAAACATTGATGATGATGGCTACCTTCGCAGGAGACTGACAAGTATTGTAGACGACCTTGCATTTTTACAGAATATTAAAACCAGCGAAGAGGAATTGCTCAATATATTGAAAATCGTTCAGGATTTTGATCCCCCGGGATTGGGTGCACGTGATCTGCAAGAATGTCTGCTTCTACAGATAGAGAGGAAAGATCAGGACACTCCTGCTAAGAAACGGGCACGGGAGATTCTTAAATACCATTTCCAGGAATTTACAAAAAAACACTATGAGAAGATAAAAGAGAAGATGAACCTGGCTAACGAAGAATTGAAAGATGCAGTTGATGAAATACTGAAGCTGAACCCCAGACCGGGAGGCTCGGTAAGCGATACGCATAGTAAATCGTTCCATCAAATTGTTCCCGATTTCACGCTTGAAAACACGGAAGGAGAACCGGAACTGTCGCTGAATTCCAGGAATGTACCTGACTTGCGGGTAAGCAAGGCTTATGCCGAAATGTTACGATCTTTCAAGGCAAAAAAGGAGAAACACTCGAAAAATGAGAAGGAAGCCATTAGCTTTGTTAAACAAAAACTTGATTCGGCAAAATGGTTCATCGATGCAATCAGACAAAGACATGTAACCCTTTTATTAACTATGAATGCAATACTGAGTTATCAGAAAGAGTATTTCAAAGAAGGAGATGAGATAAAGCTGAGACCTATGATCCTCAAAGATATTGCAGAGATGACCGGAATGGATATTTCTACTATTTCCAGGGTTGCAAACAGCAAATATATCCAGACACACTTCGGGATATTTTCACTTAAGTACTTTTTCTCGGAAGGAATGCTGAAAGATTCAGGGGAAGAGGTGTCAACGAGGGAAATAAAAGCCATTCTTATGAAATGTATTGATAATGAAGATAAGAAAAAACCACTTAACGATGAGAAACTTGGTGCAATACTTAAAGAAAAAGGCTACCTGATAGCCAGAAGAACAGTTGCAAAATACCGTGAGCAGTTGAAAATATCGGTGGCAAGGCTGAGGAAGGAACTTTAGGGAGAAGAGTGAAGAAGTAAGAAGTAAATAGTAAGTAGTAAGAAGGCAAAAGGCAAACTCGTAACTCGTAACCACAGTGAAATATGCTCCTTCCCCAGTGAAATACTTTCGTGCCTCAAATTTCACGGGGCAGGCGTCGCATTTCACGTGGCAAGCCCGTAACACATTAAACTCGTAACCACAGTGAAATATGCTCCTTCC
>JADFQJ010000078.1 GCA_022561875.1 Bacteroidota bacterium
AAGCCGGCAGGTTCCGGTTTTTTTTACCTCACCATACGGGTATTCAGGATCTGTTTATTACTGCTGAAACCAACGATGATCTTCCGGTTGAGATTCTAATAGATAATAACTTTTCAACAGATTTTGTACAATTGTCTCAGCTGCCCTCTTTTTTACCACCGCAACAATCAGAGCTTATCCGGGAAATTATGTTCAATATGCAGGTTGAAAAAATATTCAATCAGCCTCTTGCAAATACTGAACCGGTTGAAAAAGAAGACTCTTCTTTCATAAATTTTTTTGGCAGCCCATTCATTACAATAAAAACCATTGATTATGTTAAACTCCCAACACTGGAAGAATTCTTTTTTGAATTAATTCCGAAAGTAATTCTTAAGAAAAAAAAGGGAAAACGATATTTTACGCTGATTGGAGATCATTCCGATTTAGCTATATATAAACCGCTTGTACTTCTCGATCATGTTCCTGTTATTGATGTTGAAACAATTTTGTCACTATCCCCTGAAACAATCGATCATATTGACATAATCAATGCCACATATATCAGAGGCTATATACATTTCGGCGGCATTATAAATATCATATCCCGCGAAGGGGACATGGCAGGAATAGATATTCCCCGGAACTCGCGTCTCTTTAACTTTAAAACCTTCGAACCTCAACAGGAGATAGAATTTCCCGATTATAGCACAAACACCAACAATGAAATGATTCCGGATTTCAGAAATTGCCTGTTTTGGATTCCTAACATTAAAATGGATAGAGGTGAAAAAAACAGTTTTAATTTCTATACATCCGATAATCAGGGTGAATATGCAGTCGTAATACATGGAATTACAGCCGAAGGTGTAATATTGGAAGGACAGTGTAACTTTGTTGTAAAATAATTATTTCCAGAAATAAATATAGAACAGCACGACCACACTCAGGATAATAACTGAGTTGATCACATCCCACTTATTCCAGCTTGCCCTTGTTGCTGCTCTTTGTTCAGGTGTTGAATAAGCGAAGGTTAAGTTAACCAGTTTTTCTTTTATTGGCGGTTTTGTGAAATATGTAACTACCACTATCACAGTAAGACATAATGCGAAAAGATAAATTTCATAATGGAGCCAGTTAGGTGCAATGAATATCTCATAAATAACCCCATCCGGATTAATACTTCCTTCGAAAACTTTCAAAGCTAATCTTGTCATTCCCAGTACGAAACCTGTCGCTAACCCGGTGAATCCGGCAGCAGGAGATGTTCTTTTCCAAAATACACCCAGCAGGAAAACAGATGCGATCCCGGGAGCAAGAAGCGACTGAACATCCTGCAGGTATACATACAGAACTTTTCCTATGCTCTTCATAACAGGTATCCATAAAATACCAAGAATAACAATAACCACAGTAGCCATTCTGCCAACAAAAACCAACCGTTTTTCACTGGTATCAGGGCGAAATTTTTTGTAGAAATCAATTGTAAACAGCATTGCCGAAGAATTGAAAAGTGAAGCAAGCGAGCTCATAAGCGCCGCCATCAGACCACCGACAACAAGTCCTTTCATACCAATCGGTAATAGCTCAGACACCAGTGTTGGAAAAGCTGCATCAGAGCTGGTCAGTTCAATAACACCTTGCTGGTCTAATGCATAAGCGATCATTCCGGGAATAAGAAAAATAAATACAGGAAGAAGCTTCAGGTATCCGCCAAAAATGGCGCCTCTTCGTGACTGGGTTTGGTTCGTTCCGGAGAGAACTCTTTGAACGATGTATTGATCTGTACACCAGTACCAGAAACCAATAATTGCCGAACCCAGTATTACACCGGTCCATGGAAATTCAGGATCCTTTGCCGACCGCATAAGGCTCATCATACCATCACCGTAACCGGTTACATTGCTGTCGCATATCATTTTCAGCTCACTCCAGCCTCCCACTTTAATCAACCCGATTACAAGAATTGATATTGATCCAATCAGCAGAATAGGTGTTTGAAGAATAGCAGTGTAGAATATCGACTTCATACCGCCAATTATGGTATATATCCCTGTAATAATTACAAGTCCGATTGCCCCAATCCAGAAAAAGTCAATTCCCATCCAGCTTTCTATCCCGAATACCTGCTTAAACACAACCCCCCCTGCATATACTGTCACAGCTACTTTTGTGAGCACATAGCTAACCAGTGAAATTATGGAAAGAAATGAGCGGGTGGCTGCATTATATCTTCTTTCCAGAAATTCAGGCATGGTTAAGACCATGCTTCTTGAATAAAACGGAACAAAAACCCAACCAAGGATAAGGATCATCCATCCATGCATTTCCCAGTGAGCCATTGCCATCCCGCTCGAAGCACCGGCACCGGCCAGTCCCACCAGATGTTCCGATCCGATGTTTGATGCAAATATTGAAGCTCCGATAGCCAGCCAGGTGACATCACGACCGGCAAGAAAATAATCTGTCGATGTATCTTCTTTCATCCTGCTTACCCAGATAAGGATACCAATTAAGGCAAGTCCGAAAAGACCAAGTACGATCCAGTCAAGTAAATGAAATCCTGCCATGATATGAGATGTTTAGTTTTTAATTAATTGATGTTTTTTCACGAAATTGGAAATTTGTTCTTTTTTTCTATATATAGTTTTACATCAAATGATTACAGGTTATTTTTCTTCACTCTTCAACTCATCTCTCATCTCTCACCGCTCTTTTCTCCTTCCTGCTTCCAGCTTCGAACTTCAAGCTTCTTCTTGTTTTACTTCCTACTTGCTACGGGTTACGGGTTCTTCGCTTTTATCTTTTACACATTTACCTCAAAACTATACCCGTTTTCTATTAACCTGTTATACTTATCCTGGTCAAATCGATATAAATAGGCGCCTTTTTTGGAACTTTTTTTCTCCTTTTCATCGAATTTTTGCAGAACCTGAAATCCCAGAATTTTTTTTCTGAAATTCCTTTTATCAAATTCTTTTTGAAAAATTGTTTCATACAATTTCTGCAATTGAGGTATTGTGAATTTTTCCGGCAATAATTCAAATCCGATCGGTTGGCTTTGTGCTTTTCTTTTCAATCGTTTCAGGGCTTTATTAACCATGATATTATGATCAAAGATCAAATTCGGGAAATCATTGATCAGAAACCATTTTGCATTATATTTCTTTAATAATTTCTCATCATATTCATCAATTTTGATTAAAGCATAATAAGCTGCTGAGATAACTCTTTCACCCGGATCACGATCAATTTCACCGTATGAATACAGTTGTTCCAGATAGACCTTCTGCAAACCGGTAAGTTTAAAGAGAACCCTTGCTGCAGCATTATCCAGGCTTTCGTCTTTCTTCAGGAATCCTCCCATTAATGACCATTCTCCTTTGGCAGGCGGAAAGTTTCGTTTGATCAGTAATAATTTCAGTTCCTGCCCGTCAAAACCAAAAATAATACAATCAACAGCAACCAGGAATTTATTATATTCCGAATAATATAACACCATAATTATTTTCTTTTAGTAATAATAAAGTGTTGAATATACACTTATATTTTGAGAAAAAAGGGATTTCTGAAGAATTATTTCTCTTTTCATAAATTCAGCTCAGAGAATTCCTCCTTGTTATTCACCGGGAGAATAACTTTTGGGATCATAAACAGCAACGGCGATTTTCGAATCGGCAGTACCATAATAAAGGAACCATTTATTCCTGAACCAGGCCAGTCCCTCCAGGAAACACACATTATTTACCTGCCCTGTTAATTCATAAGGCTTTTCCGGAAAGAAAAAATATTCTTCAGTACGTTTAAGTATTTTCCCTGGATCTCCGGCATCCATCAGAACCTGTCCGGCTGCATATGTTCCGTCAGGAAGATTCTCATCTCCTTCGGTTGCGCTGTTCTTACTGTTATATATCATCACTATCCCCTGTTCAGTCACAAGGGCGGGCGGTCCCGGCTCAACCAGTTCACTGTCAAAATATCCCTTACGGGGAGAAAAAACCGGCTTAAGGTTTCTATTCTCATTCTCAACCGGTTTCCAGTCGATAAGGTTCTCAGAAGTTGCCAGGTAGATATCAGAATCGCCCCAGTACATCCAGTATTTTCCATTAATTTGAGCTGCTACAAGACGGTTACCTTTGAGTTTGCACACTATTGAGCCCGACTTCGACCATGTATCACGGTATTTGCCGTTATACGCTTCCCCGAATGCAAGGCCATGTTTTTTCCAGTTCACCAGGTCGGCAGAAGTGGCAACAGATAAACGGGCAGTATTACCATCCCATGCAGTATAGGTCATAATATACCTCTCTTCATTATCCTCAACGACTCTTGGATCTTCGCAACCGCCATCCCATTCAAACAGGTTCATCCGGTCATTGTCAGGATAAAGAACAGGTTCCGGACGTTTTGTGAATGTCAATCCGTCATTACTTTCAGCCAGTCCGATCCGTGAGGTGCCAAGGTGCAGCCCAACAGAATCTTCCGCCCTGTAAAGGAGATATATCTTATCGTCTCTTACAACCACTGCCGGGTTAAAAACATCTTTAATTTCCCAGTTGATCATTACTCTGTTTACAGGACAATTAAAAACTGAGGTTTCGTCAGAAACAAGACAGGGATTACTATCATCCAGCTTACTGAACGGTCCAATCATCCAGTCACCGGATTTATCATCCTGACCGGAACATGAGCCAATTAAAACCACAGAAATAAAAACAACAAACATTTGAAATCGAACGTAAAATTTTCCGTATACCATAATCATTTTGTTTTTGATATTAAATTTCTTATAAATAAATGAATCTGCACATTTTTAACAGAATGATCAAATATAACTAAAAGAGGGTAAAAAATAATACCGGGATTGAAATTCTATAAATGTGATATATCATAGAGGCATCGTAGAACGGAACAAAAACAATAACAATTCATGAACATATTGCAAGTTGCTGAATGTCTGCCTTTTAGCAAACGATTAGTGTTGCATAATGAAACTGCTTGTTCTATGTTATACAGAAACAAATAAGCCGGGAAAAATATGAGTTTACCGGGAATTGAAGGACTGGAGGAATATAATTTACACGAAATCCTCACTGCCTGACGGCAGTTGTGGCTTTTTATAATATATCCGACTGCAAGCAAGCTTGCGGATTAGATGATGTGGGTGAGGATTGGTTGAGGTCGCGGGCGGATTCGAACCGCCGTGAACGGTTTTGCAGACCGCCACCTAACCACTCGGTCACGCGACCTTTTTAAGGATCGCAAATTTATGCAAATTAATCCAGTTATTCCAATAATGATTTTATATTTAATTCAAAAATTAATCCGGAAACCAGTAACCGGAAACCGGCAACTCAGGTTAAATAATTGCTATAATCAACTTAAAAATACTCCCCGTCACTGGTACGACCTAACAATACACTTACACTATCTATCTTCCCTCCCACAGGTGGATTCATTTTTGAAACTTTTACCCTTATCTTTTCAATCCCCTCCAAACTCTCAAAAAGAACATCGAGTATCCTTTTTGCAATATGCTCAAGCAAATTCGATTTTTTCTCCATCTCTTTCCTTATCAACTTGTAAGCAGCCTGGTAGTTAACAGCATTATCAAGATTGTCTGTTTCAGCCGGTTTGCTCATATCCGTTTCAATCCACAGATTCACTAAAAACCTGTTCCCAACAATCTGTTCCTCCTTAAAATGCCCATGGTAAGCATAGAACTCCATGTTTTCAATCCGAATAATGCTCATATATCCTCCTGTGATTTTTTTATTAAAGCAAATTAGCTAAAGATAATTTGTTTTTCAAATGATTTATTTTATTTTTCATTCAATAATTAAACAATAAACCGGATATTTCCTCTTATTTTTGTAACTGTAAAACAATAGTTGTAATATGAGCAGACAATGTATATATAAATACAACCCTGCTTTCGGTGAACGTATCGAAAAATCCAAATTAAAAACGGGAAATATGGGAAAATCGGAAGAACCCCGGACACCACTCAATTTCATTGAAAGTATGATTGAAGAGGATATCCAAAACAACAAAAACCATGGAGAAGTATATACCCGGTTCCCACCTGAACCCAACGGATATCTGCATATCGGTCATGCCAAATCAATTTGTCTGAATTTCGGGCTCGGGCTGAAATACAAAGGTAAAACCAATCTTCGATTCGACGATACAAACCCTATCAAAGAGGAAGTTGAGTATATTGATTCCATTCTGGAAGATGTAAGATGGCTGGGATTTGATTGGGCAGGCGAACCCAGGTATGCTTCTGATTATTTTGATCGGTTATATGAGTGGGCAGTTAAGATAATAAAGAAGGGTAATGCCTACATTGACGAGCAGACAGCCGCGGAGATTGCAAAACAGAAAGGGACGCCAACAGTACCGGGACATGAAAGTCCGTACAGGAACAGAAGCGTCGGGGAAAATCTCGATCTGTTTGAGCGGATGAAAAACGGCGTGTTTGAAGAAGGATCAAAAGTGTTGCGGGCAAAGATCGATATGGCATCTCCCAACATGCACCTCCGTGATCCGCTTATGTACAGGATACTTAAAAAACCGCATCACCGCACAGGCGACAAATGGTGTATTTACCCGATGTACGACTGGGCTCACGGACAATCTGACTTTATCGAAGGTATTACTCATTCACTCTGCACCCTGGAATTTGAAGTTCACCGGCCATTATACGACTGGTTTCTCGATCAGATAGCGGAAGGGGATTACAGACCTGTGCAAACTGAATTTGCACGCCTGAACCTGAGCTATACCATCATGAGTAAACGCAAACTGCTTGAACTGGTTAATGAAGGTCATGTAAGCAGTTGGAACGATCCGCGAATGCCTACCATTTCAGGACTGAGACGACGTGGTTATACCCCGGAATCTATCCGTAATTTTTCCAGCCGGGTAGGAGTAGCAAAAAGGGACAATGTGATAGATGTTGCCCTGCTTGAATATGCCGTGAAAGACGACCTGAACAAAAAAGCTCCAAGAGTAATGGCTGTTCTCGACCCGCTGAAAGTGATAATTACAAATTGGCCTGAAGGAAAAACCGAAGAGCTGGAAACAATTAATAACCCCGAGGATGAAACCATGGGAAGCCGCACTATCCCCTTCTCCAGGGAGATATTAATTGAAAAAAATGATTTTATGGAAGATCCTCCAGGAAAATTTTTCCGGCTTGCCCCCGGTCGTGAAGTCCGGTTGAAAAGCGCTTATATTATTAAATGTGAAGATTATAAAAAAAATCCGGAGACCGGGGAGATCACAGAATTGTATTGCACTTACGATCCGGACACAAAAAGTGGCAGTGGCAGCCAGAGGAAAGTTAAAGGGACACTGCACTGGGTTTCTGCACCGCATGCAGTAAATGCTGAAGTAAGAATGTATGACCGCCTTTTTGATCATCCTGATCCTGCAGGGCAGAAAGATGATGATTATAAAAAATTCCTTAACCCGAAATCGCTTGAAGTACTGAAAAACTGTATGGTTGAACCCTCCCTCAAAACAGCCAAACCAATGGATAAATACCAGTTCCAGCGAAT
>JADFQJ010000007.1 GCA_022561875.1 Bacteroidota bacterium
CTAAGAATGTTTCTGTCTTTCAGTTTTCTGCGTGCCATAGTTTATAATTTAATCACGTGATTATTTTTATGAATCACCTCATCACCTCATCACCTCATCACCTCATTACAACTCATTTCTCACCTCTCATTTCTCATCGCTTCTTACTTCTTCGTCTCTCAGTTTCTTGGTCTCTTCTCTTCGCTCTTTGCTCTCCGCTCTTCTTTACTTTCACAAGAACTCTTTTTAAACATACCGTATTTAAATATAAAATCTTATTTTTGCGCTAAACTTTTATAAAAATTGTTCCATGAGGGAATATAATATTAACCATTTAAGGGTACTGGAATCTGAGTCGATATATGTAATCCGTGAGGTGGTGGCGCAGTTTGAAAAACCGGTTATGCTGTTTTCAGGGGGGAAAGACTCAATTGTAATGTTTCATTTGTCACTTAAGGCATTCTGGCCTGCAAAGATCCCATTCCCGATGATGCATATTGATACCGGGCATAATTTTCAGGAAACACTTGATTTCCGCGACCGGCTTATGGAAGAGAACGGTACAAAACTGGTTGTAAGGTATGTACAGGAATCTATTGACCAGGGGAGGGTTAAGGAAGAAACAGGTTATGATGCCAGTCGCAATGTTCTGCAGACTATAACTCTGTTGGATGGTATTGAAGAGTTAAAAATTGATGCTGCTATGGGTGGCGGGCGCCGTGATGAAGAAAAGGCACGAGCCAAAGAAAGGTTCTTCTCGCACAGGGATGAATTCGGGCAGTGGGATCCGAAAAACCAGCGTCCTGAATTGTGGAATATTTTCAATGGTATGAAAAAGCCGGGTGAACATTTCCGGGTGTTTCCGATCAGTAACTGGACTGAAATGGATGTCTGGCAGTACATTTTTATGGAACAAATTGAAATGCCGAGTTTATACTTTACTCATAAACGGAAAGTGTTTAACCGTGATGGTGTTTGGCTTGCCTGGGCTCCGTTTATGAATCTCAGGGATTCGGAAAAAGTAGTTGAAAAAGATGTCAGGTGCCGTACGATCGGTGATATTACATGTACCGGGCTTACACTATCCAAAGCAACAACCCTCGAAGAAATTATCCGGGAGGTTGCAGCCACACGTACTACGGAACGCGGAAGCAGAGCTGATGATAAACGGTCGGATGCAGCAATGGAAGACAGGAAGAAAGAGGGGTATTTTTGAAGAAGTCAAACGATAGTCATGCAGTTGTTGATAAGTAAAAGTTGATAAGGATGAAAAAGGATTTTGCGAGCCTGCCCTGACCAGAGCGTCATGGGGAGCGCAGTGAGCATATAAAAAAATGCTATTATTATTTTTTGAAAGTACAAATTTGTTAATCGAATAAATATGTCTGAAGTATCAAGGGGATATCTTAACATGGAGCTATTGCGGTTCACAACTGCAGGTAGTGTTGATGACGGCAAGAGCACATTAATCGGGCGATTATTATACGACAGCAAGGCAATTTTTGAAGACCAGATGAGCGCTATTAAAGAAGCCAGTGAGAGAAAAGGGGAAGCAGAAGTAAACCTGGCGCTTCTTACTGACGGATTACGGGCTGAAAGAGAACAGGGTATAACCATTGATGTTGCGTACAGGTACTTTGCTACTCCTAAAAGAAAATTTATTATTGCTGATACACCCGGACATATCCAATATACCCGTAATATGGTAACCGGTGCATCAACTGCAAATGCTGCCGTAATTCTTATTGATGCCCGAAACGGAGTTCTTGAACAGACTATCAGGCATGCTTATATTGCTTCGTTGCTTCAGATACCTCATCTCATTGTTTGTGTAAATAAAATGGACCTGGTGAATTTCAGTGAAGATGTTTTTTACGATATACAAACCCAGTTTAAGAAATTCTCGGTAAAACTTAGCGTTAAAGATGTAAGATTTGTTCCTATCAGTGCAAAATATGGCGACAATGTTGTTGACCGGTCAGAGAATACTAACTGGTATAATGGTCCTACTTTTCTTTATCTGCTTGAGAACCTGCATATCAGCAGCGACCTTAATTATTCATTCCAAAGATTCCCAGTGCAGAATGTGATCCGGCCCCAATCTGATAAATACCATGATTATCGTGGCTATGCCGGTCGTATTGCCAGCGGAGTTTTTAAGCCGGGGGATACAGTCAGGGTATTACCTTCAGGATTGACTTCGAAAATAAAGACCATTGATTTTTACAAGGAACAGTTGGAAATTGCTTTCGCACCACAGTCGGTTATAATAACACTGGAGGATGATATTGATATCAGCCGGGGAGACATGATCGTAGGAGAGAATAAAACACCCGGGAAAAGCCAGAACATTGATTTGATGATTTGTTGGCTGAATAACGATCCTTTGGTGCTAAACGGTAAATATAGTGTTAAGCATACTTCTGCAGATGTCCGGTGTGTGATAAAAGATATTAAATATAAGATTGATATTAATACATTGGATAAAAATTTTGAAGATAAGAATATCGGTCTGAATGAGATTGGACGCATTTCGATACGTACAACCAAACCATTATTCTACGATCCGTACAACACGAACAGGAATACCGGTAGTTTGATCCTTATTGATGAATCAACACATATAACCGTGGGTGCAGGGATGATAGTTGAATAGTGCGAGGACACTCAACTACTCAACTACTTACAGAATTCTTTTCACTACTCGCAGCTTATGAGTATATTGGTCAGTCTCCTCACGGTAGATACCCTGATGGTCAATCTTATCAATCCTTACAATACCGGATGCATGAATGATTTTTTTCTCTTTAAGGAGAATCCCAACATGATCGATCCGCCCTTGATCATCATCAAAGAAGGCAAGGTCGCCGGGTTGTGCTTCATCTATAAAATTCAGAGGAATGCCTTTTTTCAGTTGTTGTCCGGCATCACGTGGCAGAGATATTCCGTTTACCTTATATACCATCTGAACAAAGCCGGAGCAGTCTGTTCCATATGGTGATTTCCCTCCCCATAAGTAGGTGCTGTTCAGGTATGTACTGGATGTTTCAATAATATCATCCGGTTTATTTCCTGATTTTCTTTGTATTGGATGATCCAGTTCGTAATCTACCCCAAAAAGGCTGAAGTTTTTTCCTTCATCAATCATGCCATGTATTTCACTTCCGGGCATCAGGTTTATTCCGGATATTTGATGAAACTCTTTCCTTCGGACACTGTTCAATAGCGGAAGAATAACAGGCTCAGTATCAGTCAAAACCTCTTGTTCTTCTTTATTCATCTCTTTTATGGAACTTATTTCCACCCAGCCATAGTAACCGTCAAATAGCAGTTCAACATATGCCCACTCCTTAATTTTGTCCAGGATTTTGAATTTTTCCCCGAATAAGATCTGGGTTGTCATTTCTGTAAGGTGGGAGGGATCTTTCCTTACCGGGAGAATACTAAGTTCTGATATACCAAGATTCATGATCTGGTGTGTTGGATTTCCAAAAGATTATCTTACCAAAGGTAAAAAATCTCATTTAAATTTACCAGTTTCATTTGAATAGTATTAACCTTTTTAATTACTTTGCGAAACTATATTCTATTTTTACCGGATTGAAATATTTGTTATAATACTCTTCAAATGCTTAATTTAATCATCAGATCATATGCGAAAGTTCTTTATTTTTTTCAGGAATAACAAGAAGAAAATATACCAGGCCGGACTTTTCTTAATAACCATTATTTTTATAACATTTTTTTTCCCCAGAGAGGGTAAATTCCGATATGAATTCCAGAAAGGGAAACCATGGATGCATGAAGATCTGTATGCTGCTTATGATTTCCCGATTTACAAATCTGAAAGCCGGTTAAATGCCGAAAGAGACAGTATTCTTGAAGATTTCAATCCATATTTCCGTTACGACAGTTCTGTTTTTGTTGTCCGGCAGAATGATTTCCTTGAAGTATTTGACCGGAGATGGACAAATTACCTCTCGGAACATTACAGTTTGAATGAGGGACCAGGTGTAAACAAGATTTCTTTCCCTGGAATGATAGAAACCAGGAAGAGATATCTGTCTATTTTTTCCGGTATATTGGAACATCTGTATTTAACAGGAATTGTTGAAGTGAGTGATATCCTTGAGAGGGTCAGGGATGATGGTGGATTTATTGTCATTATTAAGGGCAATATGGCGGAACAAGCTGAGTATTCGGATGTATTCACACTTAAGTCAGCGTATGAATATATTGTTGGCAAACTCAATTCAATGGCAGATACGGATGAAAATGAAAGAAATGCAGCAGATATTGCTTTTTTTGATGAACTGAATTTATCCAATTTCGTGAGTCCGAATTTGTTCTATGATGAAGAAACATCCGGAATGGTGAAAGAAAGCCTTATAAATGAAATTTCACATACATTAGGCATGGTTCAGGTTAACCAGTTAATTATCTCGAAAGGAGAAGTGGTCAACAGTGCGAAATTCAGAATACTTGAATCGTTTAGACAAGAATACGAATCACGGTTAGGATCCGCGTCTAACTATTACCTTAAGATAATAGGCAGCTCCATATTGGTTATTGTATCAATACTTATGCTATATCTGTTTTTGCTGCATTTCAGAAGCGAAATCCTTGAGAGCAACATAAGTACATCATTCATACTATTGTTAGTGGTTCTTTTTATTTTTATTTCAGGTATGGTCCACAAAACAGGTGCAGTTAGTTTTTATTTTATTCCGTTTGTTTTTGTGCCAATTGTTATTCGTACATTTTACGATGCACGTCTTGCCCTTTTCATCCACCTTGTTATCGTTCTTTTAGTCGGGTTTTTTGTGCCAAATTCTTTTGAATTTGTTTTTCTGAATATAATCGCCGGGATAGTTGCTATATTTAGTCTTACCAATACTTACCGAAGAGGTCAGTTTTTCCTGACTTCTCTGCTTGTTTTTATTAGTTATGGTCTGGTATATGCCGGTTTGGGAATAATAACCGAAAGCCATTTCCGGGATATTGAATGGATAAACTATGTCTGGTTTGCCGGAAACTCAGCTTTAATACTTCTTACCCTCCCTTCCATATATATTTTTGAGAAGTTATTTGGATTCTTATCAGATGCTACACTTCTTGAACTTTCTGATACAAATCAACCTTTATTACGTAAGTTAGGTGAAAAAGCGCCAGGCACCTTCCAGCATTCTATGCAGGTTGCCAGTCTTGCTGAAGAAGCTGCCCGCGTAACTGGTGGTAATGCATTGTTGATAAGAACAGGCGCTTTGTATCATGATATAGGAAAAATGTACAGGCATGAGTATTTTATTGAAAATCAGACTGACAATTTTAACCCGCACGACAGACTTGAATTTGATCAAAGCGCAGAGATTGTTATCAACCATGTAGAAAAAGGAGTTGAACTTGCAAGGAAAAATAATCTTCCAAAGCAGGTTATAGATTTTATCCGAACTCACCATGGTACTACTAAAGTTCAATATTTTTTAAGGTCATTTATCAGGAAATATCCTGATAATATAGTTGAAACAGATAAATTTACTTATCCGGGACAAAAACCCTTCTCAAAAGAAACTGCTATCCTGATGATGGCAGATGCGGTTGAAGCAACATCACGCAGTTTGAAGATTTATACTGAAGGTAAAATAGAAGAACTGGTTGAAAATATTATCAACCAACAGATAGAAGATGAGCAATTTACGGAAGCCCCTGTTACATTCAATGATATTAACCTGATAAAAGAGACATTTAAGAAGAGACTGATCAATATTTATCACGTACGGATAGAGTATCCGAAAATGTGATGCGGTGTTGAAGAGTTTATAAGTTTAGGAATTTATTAGTTTATGTGTTGCAGTGTTGCTGTTACGTGTTACGGGTTGATGCTTGTTTCTCCTCCATTCGCCTCTTAGTTCTCTCACTCATTCTCTCTGTTACACTGTTTGCTCCTTACTCCTTACTTCTTACTTCTTGCTTCTTCTCTCACCTCATATCAATAACTTCTACATCCGGATGTTTTGCAGGATCGAACCGGAAGTAAGAATCTTCTAATACAATATCATGTTCAAACCGGGTGATGTCGATGATGTAGTGTATACCATCTTTACCCATGTAGGTAACTGATTGCAGTAATAAATCATTCTTACTTATAAGAAGCTTTATAGATGAGTATTCTGAGTTCAGGTTCTTTGGAAAAAGATCAATATAATATTGAATTCCATTTTTATTGTTCTGCTCATCAACTAATTTATACTTAAAATCTTCTTTATACATTGTAAAAAGGCCGGCAGGATTTGTAAGGAATGAACTGCCGATGTCAACGTCTTCTGCAGAATTGATATTTACTTCCTGTGCATCAGGAATATAGTTCCATACTGTCGTTTTGTCATAATAGGTAATATTATCCATTAATTCAAGTTTGAACATACCTTCTTTCAATGCAATATTACCATCAAATACCTCTTTTGTATCCTGTTGCAGATCAATAACAGTAAGTTGAAATGATGCTTTTATAGTTTGAAATGATCTGTTCTTTTCAGCAAACTTGTCAAGTATGGCGCCGGCCTGTGGATCCTGCTGAGCATTTGATGATGCGAACAGAAATATTGCAATAAGGGCTGTGAATAAAAATTTCATACGGTTTATTCTAAAAGACATTTCGAACAGATTCTTCAGTAAAAAAAACTTTATTTCTCTTCTTATCGCCCCATCGCTCCATCGCTATATATTACTGTTCAATATTCTTCAAAAACTGTTCCAATGTATATTCATCCGGGATAAGAACTTGTCTTGCCTTACTGCCCTCATAAGGTCCGACGATTCTGGCGTTTTCAAGCTGGTCAATTATCCGTCCGGCGCGGTTATAACCAATAGAAAGTTTTCGCTGGATTAATGAGGTGGATCCTTGTTGGTGCAGAACAACCAGTTTTGCAGCCTCCTCAAAATAGGAATCTCTTTTTGTCAGGTCTGCTTCACCTGGTTCGCCTGTACGTTCATCTATATATTCAGGGAGGATCAATGCAGTGGGATATCCTTTCTGAGAGCTGATATATTCCGTCACCTTATCAATTTCAGATGTATCCAGATAAGCACATTGGATCCTTATCAAATCGCTTCCTGCGGAAAGCAGCATATCTCCACGGCCTATGAGTTGATTGGCTCCGGTACTGTCAAGAATTGTCCTCGAATCAATCATTGATGAAACCCGGAATGCAATCCTTGCCGGGAAATTAGCTTTAATTACACCTGTAATAATATTGGTTGTAGGACGCTGAGTTGCAATAACCAGGTGTATTCCAATTGCCCGTCCCATTTGAGCCAGACGTGCCAGTGGGTTTTCTATCTCTTTGCCAGCAGTCATGATAAGGTCGGCAAATTCGTCAATTATCAGAATAAGATAGGGCAGGTAGCGATGACCTTTTTCCGGGTTAAGTTTTCTGTTTTTGAACTTTCCGTTATATTCCCTGATATTACGTACATGTGCAAGCTTAAGTAAGTCGTACCTTTGATCCATTTCTAAAGTCAGGGAATTAAGGGTATTAATAACTTTGTGAGTATTTGTTATAATTGGTTCTTCATCATTAGGAAGTTTTGCAAGAAAATGTTTTTCAATCTTCGAGTATAAAGTCAGTTCAACTTTTTTCGGGTCGATCATTATAAATTTGATCTCAGAAGGATGCTTTTTGTAAAGTAAAGAAGCAATAATAACATTCAATCCGACTGATTTTCCCTGACCTGTCGCTCCTGCTATCAACAGGTGAGGCATTCTGGTAAGATCAAAAATATATGGTTCGTTCGAAATAGTTTTACCAAGAGCTACACCCAGCTCAAATTCCGATTCCCTGAATTTTTTTGAATTGAGCATAGATTTCATCGAAACGATCTCCGGATTCAGATTGGGTACTTCGATGCCAATGGTTCCTCTTCCCGGGATTGGAGCTATTATCCTGATGCCCAGGGCTGAAAGACTGAGGGCTATATCATCGTCAAGATTTCTGATTTTGGATATGCGGATACCAGGAGCAGGAACAATCTCATATAGAGTCACTGTCGGACCGATTGTAGCTTTAATCTTGTCAATCTCGATATTATAGTTTCCCAGGGTTTCAACAATTTTATTCTTGTTGCTGATAAGTTCATCTTTAGTAACACGAGAATTCCTTGATTCGTAATCTTCAAGCAAGTCGGTACCGGGAATTCTATATGATGGAAGATCAAGCGCAGGGTCATATGGCTGAGAGTCTATTTCTCCCAACCACTCATTTTCTGAGGATTTACGTTGTTCAACTGTCAATTCAATATCATCGGTTGTTCGTTCTGTCTTCTTTTCATTTTCATGCTGATCTTTATGCAGCTCTTTTGTCTGAAATTTGGTCATTTCATCATCATCTTTCCCAATATTGAATCCGGAGAGAGGCTTTTCAACAGAATTGCCGCTCTCTAATTCATCCGGAGAGTACATAGCTTCAGTATTCTCATCAGATATTTTTTTCTTACTCCCGAAAATATGTATAATGCCGCTGAATGAAAAAACAAAAAAAGCTGTAAGCAGAATTAATAATAAAAAGGCAGTTCCGGCTTTACCAAGAAATGCATTAAGCCAGTTGCTTATCAGGAATCCGTGCCCGCCTCCTAATCCGCTGCCAAGATAACCCCCTGAGTCACCAAACAGGTAAGAGAGGATAACCGAAAGAAGAATAATTGCAATAAGTCCCGTTTTAACAGTTTTCCAAAGAGGGAGGATTTTTAGATTCAGCATCCTTAATCCCATAATAAAAAGTAAAAAGGGAATAAAAAAGGAAGTTATACCAAACCATTTGTTAATAAGGAGATTTGAGAAGTATGCTCCTGTTTTACCCGACCAGTTCAACACCCGGATTTCAGAGCTTGAAAATGCTGACGACCATTCAAAGCTCTGGTCGGTTTTCCAGGTAAAGAGGAATGAAATAAAAGCAAGGAGAAGGAAAAGTGCAAAGCCAATTAGAAACAAGCCGGATAGCAGTTTTACCCTGTTGTCTTTGAAAATCCTTAACCTGGTTTTATTTGATTTTGTTATATCCTTTTTTCTTGAATCTTTATTTCGTTTCACCATTAATCATTTTTCCAACTCATAAAACAAATACCAGGCGCTCAGCACCCCGGCAACTTAAGTCAATTTATGAGCATCAAATATGGTCAAAGATAAAAAAACTATTCCATGATTTTGTCAAGGACAGTGGTAATAAATTCTCCTGGCACTCTTTTAAAGTTTGACTTCTTTTTGAATTCTTTAGAGGATATTTGTTTGAAATAAACGTTTTTAGCAGTAAGTTTCATCTCGATTTTATTGAGGTATAAATAGAATTCCAGTAATACTCCATCGATCTCAGAATAGGGATTGGAAGAATTAGGATTTTTAATGGATATTTCCTGTGTATAATAAACTGTAAATGATTTTGTATCTGAGTCGGGAAAGCTTATATCTGCACGTTTACATGCAAAGCCACAAATATCTTTCGTTTCATCCCTGTATTTAATTATCATTCTGGGCATTTTACTGAATCCGGGAGACACTTCGTTCAAATCTCCCTGGTAGTAATATTTCTTATCAAGCACCTGGAGATAGGTTAAATTCAATGAGTTTTTATGACTTACGATGTTAGTAATTTTAAAATAACCGAACATCCCGCTTAGTTCGCTGAGAAAATAATCATCTTTAAACTTAAAAACCAGCTCTTTGGGTAATGATTGGTTGGGTATGCTCAGTATCTTGTTTTCCAGGTACGAGATTTTGTATAAAATTTCCCCTTCTCCTTTCCCATCTTGTTTCTTGCATGAATTCAAAAGGAGAATTGATAACAATAATACTGATATGCAAAACTTGTTGATTGAAGATTGTGAATTATATGATAGCACCAATTTGAAAATCAATTTTTACAAATGGCAATATACAAATTTATTTAAGGATTAGTTCCTTCAGTTAAAAAATAGTGAAACGTGAAATGTGAATCGTGAGTCGTGAATCGAGCCTGTATCCAGTATCCCGTAATCCGTAACTGCAACACTGCAACACCGCATCACAACTCTTCTGTATAAACAGCAACAATTATGGCGTTGAATTACAAAAAAATGGTAATTTTGTATTTCTATGGTAATGGAGTTTAAATAGTTGATTATGAATAAATTAGCTGTTGTTGCGTTAGGTGGGAATGCACTTTTAAGAGGAGACCAGGCTGGTACTATTGAAGAACAGGAACAAAATACGGCTGATACGCTGGAAAATCTTGTATATCTGTTAAAAGAGGGATATGATCTTGTAATATCCCATGGAAATGGCCCGCAGGTTGGTAATATACTAATGAGAAATGATGCAGGTGAACAAATGTATGGAATAGCTCAAATGCCGCTGGATATTTGTGTTGCTGATTCACAGGGGGGAATTGGATACATGATCGAGAGGGTGTTCAGGAATGTTATGAAGAAACATGGCATTGAGAAGGATGTTGTTACACTTGTTACCCAGGTAATGGTAGATAAGAATGATACAGCATTTCAGGATCCGCAGAAAAGAGTTGGGAAGATATATTCCAAGCAGGAGGCCGATGATCTTACAGAGAAAAAGGGTTGGATATTCAAGGAAGAAATAAAGGCTGAAGGAGGATGGAGAAGGGTTGTTCCGTCGCCTCGTCCAATTGGAATAATGAACGAAGGCATAATTGAAAAGCTCGCCAGGGAAGGTAATATTGTAATCGCCTCCGGAGGGGGAGGGGTGCCTGTTTATATTGATGAGAATAAATATGTAAGACCGGTAGAAGCGGTGATAGATAAAGACCTTGCTTCTTCATTACTTGCCACCCGGATCAAAGCTGATGAGTTTTATATTCTGACTGATGTTCCATTTGTATATATTAATTTTATGAAGCCGGATCAGGAAGTTAAGGAATTTCTGGATCATGCTGATACTATGCGCTACCTTAAGGAAGGTATGTTCGCAAAGGGTAGTATGGCTCCTAAGATCATCGCCTGCCTTCAGTTTATTGAAAAAGGTGGCTTGAAAAGTGTTATCACGGAAGCGACCAAGCTGGAAGACAAATCATATGGTACGAAAATTACTATGGAATATGATAAATGAAGAAGAGTTGAGTGGTTGAGTAAGTTGAGTGGGTGAGTAGGAAGAGAAAAGGTGAAGAGGGGAAAAGGAGAAAAAAAGATTAATGAATATCGATTAACGAATTATGAATTTTGAAGCGTTAGGTGTTAAGCGTTACGAGTTTACGGGTTTGAGTTACGGGTTATGGGTTATACTTTGTCCTCAGTAACCAGTGCCCAGTAACCAGCTGCAATCTCTTAATTCTAAACTCATAAACTTATTAAACTTATAAACAAAAAAGAATGGCTAACAATTTGAAGAACAGAAATTTCCTTAAGTTACTGGATTTTACTCCAACTGAAATTTCGCACCTGCTTGAGCTGTCTGTTAAGTTGAAGCGGGCAAAATATGCAGGAAACGAGCAACCATATCTGAAAGGGAAAAATATCGCTTTAATATTTGAGAAATCATCAACTCGTACAAGATGCGCATTTGAAGTTGCTGCACTTGATCAGGGCGCTCATGTAACCTATCTTGGACCTTCAGGTTCACAAATCGGTCACAAAGAGTCGATGAAAGATACTGCCCGTGTCCTGGGGCGGATGTATGATGGTATTGAATACAGGGGATTTGGACAGGTGGTGGTTGAGACTCTGGGTAAATACTCAGGTGTGCCTGTTTGGAACGGACTAACTGATGAATTTCATCCTACACAGATACTTGCTGACTTTATGACAATGATGGAGCACACAGATAAACCATTGAACAAGATTAGTTTTTGCTATTTGGGTGATGCAGGGAATAATGTGGGCAATTCTCTTCTCTCCGGCGCTGCAAAAATGGGTATGGACTTCCGGGTTGCTGCCCCTGAGAATTGTCAGCCCAATAATGATCTTGTGAACACCTGTAAAAAAATTGCAAAAGATACAGGTGCCTGCATAACCATTACAGATGATGTTGAATCTGCTGTAAAAGGAGTAGATTTTCTTTATACAGACGTTTGGGTTTCAATGGGTGAGCCAGACTCAGTGTGGAAAGAAAGAATATATTTACTGAAACCTTACCAGGTAAATAAGAATGTTTTAGAATTAACCGGTAATCCCGGGGTGAAATTTCTACATTGTTTGCCTGCTTTTCATAACAGGGAGACAAAAACAGGAGAAGAAATATTTCAGAAATTCGGTCTGGATGCAATGGAAGTAACTGAAGATGTCTTTGAATCAAACGCCTCTATCGTTTTTGATGAGGCTGAAAACCGGTTGCATACAATCAAAGCAATAATGGTGGCAACATTAGGCCAATAATCTGTTATGTGACATGCAATAGGACTAATTAATATTTCAAGGTTTATCCGGAAAATGAACATGTAAATGGAATTATGGAAAGAAAAAAAATATTTGATACATAAATTAGAATATGAAGTAAATATTAGAAAAGTTCTTTGAAGAAATAATATGTCATCACTCCGGATGCTGCAAGTTTGATCCCGGTGCCAAGTAAGAAACCAACCAACGAGCCAAGTCCGGCCCTGAAGGATTTATTAAATTTTTCTCCACGAGCCATCTCGGCAATAACGGCACCTGCCAGAGGCCCAATAATAATACCTATGGGAGGGAAAAAGAAAATACCAACTACAAGTCCTAAAGTGGCACCCCACACTCCGGCTTTTGAACCTCCGAATTTCTTGGTGCCCCAAACAGGTACTATATAATCGATTATTGTTACTACAACAGCAACAGCTCCCATTAATAGCAGGAAATCAGATGTGAAATCCCTGAACCCGGTAAAGTGAAGAAATAACAGCCCGACAAAACTAAGGGGCGGACCGGGGATTATCGGCAGGATGCATCCAAGAAGTCCCGCTATAATAAAAACAATTCCAGCGGCTACAAGAATATAATCAACCATACTTGCTTGTAATTTTGGCTAAACAGGATAATATATAGTAATACTGGAATACTGGAATATTGGAATAAGGATGAATAGTCATTATCATTCCATTTAATACCTGATTATCAGTTTAACTATGCCCAGTAAAGGATTTTATAGCATTTCCATTTCAATTATCAGTACTGAAAAATCAATCAATCGTTCTTCCAAATCAAATTTATTCATTTCTTTCTTTACTTCTACTAATTATTGGATATGCGTTTGTATGTAGACAAAATATCTCTTTTGGCAGAACAGGCTGTGCATGTATTGCAACAACCGGGATTGGCTTGATTTCCCTTATTTGGCAGGAACAATTTAATTGTATGAAAAAGGATATATACAATAGATAATCCGATTGCCAGGTATGTTATTATTTCTTGTATCATGCTTAAAATTAAAAATTAAAAATTAAAAATTAAAAAGTTGCTTAACTCGTAATACGTAACACGTAACTCTTTTACTCTTTATACTGCATCACTGCAACACAATTTCTTCACTCTTCCCATTCTTCCATCATTCCAATATTCCATTATTCCTCTTAAATAAACAGACTTCCGACCCTATAAACTATAAAAGAGAGTATCCACGCAAGACTTGTTGTATAGGTAATAGTAAAAGCTGCCCATTTCCAGCTGCCT
This sequence comes from Bacteroidota bacterium, assembly GCA_022561875.1. GTDB lineage: Bacteria > Bacteroidota > Bacteroidia > Bacteroidales > VadinHA17 > JADFUQ01. The sequence continues at coordinate 13,615 of JADFQJ010000007.1, forward strand.
GATTCCTTCTTTATTGCTGCAATAACTGCAACACATGGAAAATAGACCAGGATAAATATTAAGAATGTAAAAGCTACAAGAGGATTGAAAACAGGGTCACCTTTTCTTTCGCCTTCACTATATCGAATTTCTTTAATTCTTTGTACCAGGGTTTCGGAACCATCATCTGAATCAATTCCTGCCTGATAAAGGACTGCCATTGTGCTAACAACAATTTCTTTTGCAGCGATCCCGGTGAGAAGACAGACCCCCATTCTCCAGTCAAATCCTAATGGTTTGATAACAGGTTCAATGAAATATCCGATTTGTCCAATGTATGATTTTTCCTGATGTTCTGCTTGTTGCTGGAGTTGTAATGTTTTGATCATACTGTTTTTTTGCAGTTCAAGTCTTTCTAAGGCTCCTGTTTCAGTGTTGGAAGTCAATGCTTTTTCCTTTTCAGCTTGCTTTATAGTTTCTTCAATCAAATTATTATAGTCAATTGAATAGGATACATTCCTTGGGTAATATCCAAGTGCCCATATTATTATTGAAGCTACAAGTATCACTCCCCCTATTTTTTTTAAATATTGAAATCCTTTATTCCACATATGTTTGAGAGTAGACTTTATGGTTGGCATTCTATAGGGTGGGAGTTCCATTACAAAAGGCACCTCCTCGGTTTTGAAAAATATTTTTTTCAGGATAACTGCAATAATTGCAGCCAGGATAACTCCGGTAAAATACATCACAAACAGAATGATTCCGGGATTATCGGGAAAAAAAGCGCCAATGATAAGAATATAAACGGGGAGTCGTGCACTGCATGACATAAATGGGTTGATAAGAATAGTGAGCAGCCTGTTATTACGGTTTTCGATTGAGCGTGTAGCCATTATAGCAGGTACATTGCATCCAAATCCCATGATAAGCGGAATAAATGATTTACCATGCAGTCCGATTTTATGCATTACTTTGTCCATAATAAAAGCAGCCCTTGCCATATAGCCTGTATCTTCCATAAGTGATATGAAGAAGAAAAGGATCAGGATATTAGGTAAGAACACGATAACACTTCCCACGCCGCTAATAATACCATCTGCCAGAAGGGCTTTTAATGATCCGTCGGGCATAACTACGTTCAACCAGCCGGAGAACCAGCCAATTATTATTTCCAGCCATTGCATTGGATACTTTCCCAGCTCAAATGTGGAAAAGAACATAATGAACATAACGATGAAAAAGATAGGGAATCCGAACAGCTTATGAGTTATAAAATCATCAATGCGCTTTGTGATGTTTCTTTCAACTGCCCCGTTTTTGTAAGTTTCTTTCAGTGCACCGGCAATAAACCCATACCTTGCATCCGTAATAAGTGTCTCTATATCTTCTTTGTATTGGTTTTCAAGACTGGAGATTTCTCTTTCTACAGTATCATTGATCTTTTTGTAGTTGGGCCATCTGGAAAGGGAGAGATGAACGGCCTTATCTTTTTCAAGCAGTTTAATTGCATAGAATCGTGAGGATACTTTATCTGTCAGGGTCTTATTTTCCCAGATAATATTCTGTAATATCTTAAGCGAATCTTCGATCGGTTTCTCGTATTTAATATGTACATGTCTCAAATCAGGATCCCGGTCTTCAAAAACATCAATTACTTTATCGAAGAGTTGTTTGATCCCGGATCCGCTGGAACTTATTGTAGGTACAATAGGGATCCCTATCATTTTCCCGAGAGAATTGTAATCGAAGCGGTCGCCCCGTTTAAGGTGTTCATCATACATGTTTAGTGCCATAACAACACGTATATCCATGTCTATCAGTTGAGTGGTAAGAAAAAGATTTCTTTCAAGGTTAGATGCATCAACAACATTGATCACTACGTCCGGCATCTTTCCGGAAATATGTTTCCTGACAAAAACCTCTTCAGGTGAATAAGCTGATAAAGAATAGGTTCCGGGAAGATCGATAAGTTCAAAAGTATAGTCGTCACGTTTGAAAGTAGCAATTTTTGAATCAATTGTAACTCCGCCGTAATTTCCTACATGCTCGCGTGAGTGGGAGGCATGGTTGAACAGAGTGGTTTTTCCGCAGTTGGGATTTCCGATGAGGGCCACGTTTATTTGTTTTCCCTTTGCTCTGGCAGTCCTGACCAGGAATTCTTCAGTTACTGTTCTGTTGGAGCTAACGACTCTATTTTTTTTTGCTTCTTCAATTGTAACGATCTCAATAAGTTGTGCCTCGCTACGCCTCAGGGTAACCTCGTATGACATAATGGAATATTCGATGGGATCTTTCAGGGGGGCATTCTTAATCACTTTTATTTTTTTCCCTTTAACGAAGCCCATCTCCATTATCCTTTTCCTGAACGCACCACGCCCTTTTACTTTTGTAATTACACCTTCTTCGTTGTTTTTTAATTGTGATAAATTCATTTCAGGAACCGAAGTTGTGGCCTGCCGGTCAGTTTATTTTTTATTTTGCAAATCTACTATTAATAATGTTTCTAAACAATACCTTTTTAGAGGAAAGAGCAAAGAACGAAGAGCAGAGAGCTAAAGAAGTATGAAGGATGAAGAAAAAAGAAGGCTGAAGAACTTATAACTATTTAATTTATAGCCATTTGGAACGATGAAAGTAAAATATTGAGTCCACTACGAATATAAAGGAAGCCACGAATGCACGAATATCAATATTGAAAGAGTCAAATACATATTATAACCAAGTTATATATAATAACTTATCACCCCCGGGATATCGACTTTGTTTGTTTTGATATGAGGAAAACCCGGCGTAAGACCGGTTTTCTTGCAATTATTATTCTTTTTTCTCTTCCAGATCCTCAAACTTTACATTGGTATAATCGTTTGAGAGCACTTCATCTTTAGCGTCGTTTTTGATGTTTTCAGCATCGTTTTTAATGTTTTCATCTTCTGCCGGTACGCCGTTTGGTTGTTTTTCCTTGATAAAACCGAGAGTGGAAACCAGTGCATCTGAGAATTTATCAAAATCTTCCTTATACAGAAAAACTTTGTGTTTCTCATAAAAAAATTGACCATCTCTGTTAAATCTTTTCTTACTTTCTGTAATTGTTAGGTAAAACTCATTTTTTCTGGTTGCCTTTACATCAAAAAAATAAGTTCTTCTTCCAGCTCGCACAACTTCCGAGAAAATTTCTTCCCTGTTGTTGTTTTTCTGATCATCATTGTTCTCAACTTGTTCATCCTTTTTTTCTTGTCCGTCTTCCATCATTAAGAAGTTTTTGAGTTATAGTTAATTAATCAATGTCCAAATGTAAAAAATATTTTAGGAAATCCTATTATATAAACAACAGTTAAGGGATATATTTCTTTCTAAACGGTTGATTTTAAAAAGAAAAATTATTTTTTCCAGAAAAAATCGATTACATTTGTAAAAAATTTAATTAGAGGTTCTTTAAGTATGATTAGCAGAAGGTTGTTGAGAATTAAGGTATTGCAGGTATTATATGCTCATTATAAATCAGAAGGAAAATCAATTAATCATTCGGAAAAAGATTTATTTTTCAGTATTGAAAAGACGTATGACCTGTATCACTTATTGCAGCTGTTAATCATTGACGTCAAGGATGTTGCCAATGAAAAGATTGAACTGGCAAAACTTAAGCAGGTGCCTACCCATGACGATTTGCATCCAAATACCCGTTTCATTGAAAATAAGTTGATCCTGCAATTCCAGGAGAATTACCGTTTACATAAATATATTCGTAGCAAAAAACTTTCATGGGGAAACTATCCGGAACTGGTTAAGAATTTGTTAAGGAAGTTACAAGAATCTAAAGAATATAAAATCTATATGAAAGTGGAAGATAATGATTATGAGGCCGATAAGAAAATAATTATTGATTTCATTACCTTCCATATGGTCGATTATGATGATTTTCTACAGGCAATCGAGGAACAAAGTATTTTCTGGAATGATGATGTTGAATTTATTGCCAGCATGTTGATTAAGACCATAAAGAAATACAAACCATATCATAATTTCAATGGACCGGTATTTAGATTGTTCAAGAGTGATGAGGATATGAAATTCGTGAAGCATCTGCTTCGTAAGAGTATTCTTAAAGAAAAAGATTATCGCGGGCTGATTGAAAAATATACAGTTAACTGGGACATTGAAAGAATCGCTTATATGGATATTCTTGTAATGCAACTTGCAATATCTGAGTTGATAGAGTTCCCTGAAATTCCTGTTAAAGTAAGTCTGAATGAATATCTTGAGATTGCAAAATTTTACTGTACAGACAGAAGCAGTAAATTCATAAATGGGATACTCGATAAAATCGTACATGATCTGAGGCGTAGTAAAATAATTGTCAAACGAGGTAAGGGCTTGATTGGTGAAGATTCCATTAATTGACAGCTAAATTGGTTGTGTATCAAAATTGTTATTTATTTGCATCAATATTTTTCTAAAAATAATAATTCAAAAAAAAATTAAATTATGAACAATTTACTCTATGTTTTATTGATGGCACCTAAAACTGAGGATCAAAATCCTATAATGACATTTTTGCCTTTAATATTGATTATTGTAGTTTTTTATTTTTTCATGATCAGACCACAGGTAAAAAAGCAGAAGGATCTGAAATCGTACAGGGAATCACTTCAGAAAGGTGATAAAATAATAACCACTGGTGGTATTTATGGTAAAGTGGTTGATATAAAAGAAAGTGTGATTGTGATTGATGTCGGTGAGCAGATACGGCTCAAGATCGATAAAAGTGCTGTACTTAAGGATGCCCGTGATCTGGCAAATAAGAGGTAATTGAATGTATCGGAATTTACTCACTTCGTTCATGAGATCGCTACGCTAAGTTCAAAATTGTTTATTGATTTGCAACAAGTTATGTCTATGTAAAGATTCTTAAAACTCTAACCAGGAATTGAAGGACAGGATAATAAAGAATATCAAGGATAAATTTTACCGGGTTAAGTTTAAACCTGACAGGAGGGTTTTGGTGTTTTTCTTTTTTCTTGTCTTGTCTGCAATGTTTTGGTTTTTGAATGAATTGAGTAAAGATATCACTACACTTATTGCATATCCTGTAAAATACAATAATATTCCGGGAAACAAAGTGCTTGTGAGAGAATTGCCAGGTGAATTTGATCTTCTTGTCAGAGCGCCGGGTTTTTCACTTTTAAAGTATAAACTGGCAGGAAGACTTACACCTATTGTATTTGATATCAGTCACTATTCTTATACTATCTTTTCCGATGGCAGTGCTTCGGAATTTTTCATTCTCACATCAAGCGCACTTGCCAGGGTTAACCAGCAGTTCGGTTCGGATCTTAAAGTGCTGGACATCTCACCGGATACACTGGTATTTGAATTTGATAAGCGGATCAGGAAAAAAGTACCTGTTAAGGTTAATATTGATGTAGAATTTGAACAGCAGTATATGATCGGCGGTAAAATTACCGCACAACCAGATAGTGTAACAGTGTCCGGTCCGGGTGTTGTTATTGATACTATCAGATGGGTGGAAACCCAGTTTCAAATGTTCACTTCAGTTGACCGGGACATTGAAAAGAACTTTGGATTGATTCCAATTGAAAATGTTGATCTTTCTGCAAGGAAAGTTATTGTCAATGTACCCGTTGAGCGTTTCACCGAAGCCAGGTTATCAATACCTGTCAGACCGGTTAATATCCCGGATACTCTTGAATTAAAGACATTCCCGGGTTCAATTACTGTTACATGCAGGGTTCCGTTAAGGGATTATGATAAACTGGCTGTAAATCTTTTTAGAGCAATAGTGGACTATTCAGCTATTAAGGGAAATCCTTCTAATAAGCTTAAGGTTCGATTAACCAGTACACCTGAATATGTCAGTAATATCTATATCTATCCGATAAGTGTTGAGTTTATTGTGGAGAAGAAATGAAAAAGGTTGGAATAACAGGTGGTATTGGTAGCGGAAAATCATTGGTTTGTAATATTTTCCGTTGCCTCAGTGTCCCTGTGTTTTATGCAGATGATGAAGCAAAACTCCTGTTGGAAACTGACCCTGCAATTAGATCGGCTCTTACCGCATCGTTTGGAGAAGAACTTTACCGGTCGGGTAAACTCAATAAACAATTGCTGGCCGGTTATATCTTCAATAACAGGAAGAATATGGATATTGTAAATAAAGCCGTTCATCCGTATGTGTTTGAACGATTTGCAGAATGGCAGAAAGAACAAACCGGATCGGCTTATGTTATTATGGAGGCGGCAATAATTTTCGAAACCGGTGCAGAATGTTTTCTTGATACAGTGATAAATATTTCAGCTCCTGAAAAAGTAAGGATCGAACGGGTTTGTAAACGGGATAGTGTAAGTAAAGAACAGGTGATAGAAAGGATCAGTAACCAATTATCTGAAACGGAAAGAAAAAAGAAGGCGGATATTAATCTGGTGAATGATGGAAAGGTAATGCTGCTTCCCCGGATACTTGAGGTACATGAACTTCTTTCAGAAAATGTTTAATGGTTCATCCGGAAAATGAATAGGTGTCAGATGGAAAAATGGAATAATGGAAAGAAAAAACATTAACAGAGGGTTTAAACAATTAAGAGTTAGAATCTGTCTATAAACTATTACAACATTGAATTATGGGAAAATTTAGTAAATGGATAGCGGGCGGACTTGGATGGGCGTTTTTTGGACCTATTGGCGGATTGCTTGGCTTTGCAATCGGGTCGATGATGGATAACCGGTCACAGCAAGCAATGTCAGGTCTGCAGCAAAAAACTACAACAGGAGCTTATGCTATGAGTCTTCTTGTACTGGTTGCTGCCGTGATGAGGGCTGACGGGAAGGTAGTGCGCGCCGAACTTGATTACGTTAAACAATACTTTGTAAAGGCTTTTGGATCGGATGCTGCAAGGGAAGCTATCAGAATGCTTGGCGATTTGCTTAAACAGAATATACCACTCAGAGATGTTTCTTTGCAGATAAAACAAAATCTGGATTACTCCTCACGCCTGCAACTCCTTCATCTTTTATTTGGTATTTCAGCAGCTGATAGTAAAGTGGATCCTGACGAAATTAGGGTAATAGAACAGATTGCTTCGTACCTGGGGCTTTCAAAAAAGGATACCGATTCAATTAAGTATATGTTCATAGAGAAAACCGATTCAGTATATAAAATCCTTGAAATTAACCCGGATGCAAATGACGAAGATGTGAAAAAGGCTTACCGTAATATGGCGAATAAGTACCATCCTGATAAGGTGAGTCATCTGGGAGAGGATTTTCAGAAGATTGCTAACGAGAAATTCCAGAAAGTGAACGATGCATACAGGCAAATAAAGAAAGAGAGAAAAATTGCCTGATTACAGGTGATTAAGGTGAGTTGGTGAGTGATTTGAGTAAAGTGAGTTGTCTGGAAAGAGAGCCTAAAGATATTAAAGATGGATAAAACTTTTTTTACTTTTGCTTTTTATTTTAAAAACTTAACTCAATTATGGATTTGAAGGATTTTTTTACTATTTCGGGTAAACCGGGATTATATAAATTTATTTCCAAGGGAAGAAACAACGTCATGATAGTAGAACACCTGGAAGATAAGAAACGCACTACTGCATTCGCATCTGAAAAGATCAGTTCACTGAATGATATTGTCGTTTTTACTGAAAAAGAAGATATGGCTCTGAAAGATGTGTTTAAAACTATACATGAAAAAGAGAATGCCAGTGCATCAATAAGCCATAAATCTTCAGGCAATGAACTGAAAAACTACTTTGAAAAGATAATTCCTTCATATGACAGGAACAGAGTGTATGTTTCTGATATTAAGAAAGTAGTTTATTGGTATAATATCCTTCAAAAACTGGGTCTTATGGACTTTTCTGAAGATAAAGATGAAAAAGATGAAAAAGATCCGGAGGAGCAGGATGAAAAACAAAACAAAAGCAAAGATAAAAAACCGGAGAAAGGAAAAAAGAAGACCACCTGATAACCACTTTCTCATTCCGGCTCTGCCAGGAACGCCTTCGGCTCACTCTGGCAGGTCTTAACCGATTGTATGACCATTGTTTGACTGTTGTATGACCATTTGTATGACTACCGTATGACTACCTAATGCCCCCAGTGAAATATGCTCCTTCCCCCGGTGAAATATTTTCGTACCTCAAATTTCACAGTGCAAGCGTCGCATTTCACGGGGTAAACTACTTAATGACTTCTTCCTTCTTTACTTGTTTCCAAACCCTGTCCATTTCAGGCAGGCTCAGATCTTCCAGTTTTTTTCCCTGTTGTGCAACAATTATTTCCATTTGCCGGAAACGCCGGATGAATTTTTGATTGGTACGTTCAAGAGAATTTTCCGGGTCGATTCCATACAGCCTGGCAGCATTGATAAGGCTAAAGAACAGATCGCCGAATTCTCCCTCCAGTTTTTCTTTACCATCATTCTCTTTGATATTTTCTTCCGATAGTTTGAGCAATTCTTCTTTTACCTCACCCATTTCCTCATTTATTTTTTCCCAGATTTCTGAGCGGTCTTTCCAATCGAAACCCACTCCGCGAACCTTTTCCTGCAAACGATTGGCTTTAACCAGTGCAGGGAGTGATTTGGGAATTCCTTCAAGCACTGATTTTTTTCCTTCACGGAGCTTGATCTTTTCCCAGTTTTCTTTTACCTCTTCTGCATCACTTACTTCAATATCTCCAAATACATGAGGATGCCGGTTTACCAGTTTTTTATTGATTGAATTCAGGACATCAGTTATATTGAATGTTCCGTTTTCAGAGCCAAGTTTGGCATAAAATACAATATGGAGCATCAGGTCGCCCAGTTCGTCTTTCACCTCCTCCGAATTTTTTTTCAGGATAGCATCTGCAAGCTCATATGTTTCTTCAATAGTCAATTTCCGTAAGCTTTCAAATGTTTGTTCACGGTCCCACGGACATTTCTCGCGCAACTTATCCATAATATCCAGCAATTCCTTAAATGCTGTGAGTCTTGTATCCTTTTTCATATCTGTTTTTTCTTCTTATCCAGAAAATCCACTCTGATTGTAGATCCGATTGAAAGGTCGAGAAGATCGGCAAGATTTCCCTTGTTCATAGCTATTTCAAGTAGTCCTAATGAGTTAAACAATGCAAGAAGTTCTCCGACAGACGTTTCCTGGTATGTTCTGTTGATACGTGTTATCTTATATTTTCTGCTTTGAATAAAAATTTCAAACTGAAGGTTTTTACCAACTCTGTCGAACAGTTCACTTGTAATATTAGTTATAGCGTTCCTGTATGAGTCGATATATATCACACTACCGGTGATTACCTTATCATCAATAGTAGCACGGAGAGGGATTTTAGTAGTGAGTTCGCTTATCTCTTTCCCTAGTTCAGTGATGGATCTCCCTTTTGCCAGGTGACATGCAGCTTCAGCAAACAGACTGAGACTGGGGAAAGTAGGATGGCTGACCTTTTTCTTGTTAAGCCGGATGATCTTTTCCGGCTTTTCTTTGGCGATAAGTGAAAAGATACCATTGTCGCACCCAATAAAAAAATGTCCATTCAATTTGACTGCAACCCAATTATTCTCTTTATCAGGTATGGCATCTACTCCGATAATATGAATGGTTCCTTCGGGAAAATGGGTATAGCTGTTTTTAAGAACAAAAGCTGCCTGACTGGTATTAAATGTGGGTATTTGATGTGAAATGTCCACAATGCAGGCATCGGGACATTTAGTAAGGATAGTTCCTTTTAATGCGCCTGCATAGAAGTCGTTTTGTTTCCAATCAGTAGTCAGGGTAATTATTGGCATAAAGAAAAAACTTCCGTTAAAATTTATTAATCATCGAAAAAATAACCTATTTTGCATTTGTCAAAAGTAATGAATATTCAATAGAATTGATGAGCGAAAAGATTTTATATTTAGAGGATATCGATCCTGTAAACATTTACGGATCCAATAATAGTTTGTTGAATAAAATCATAGGTTCCTTTCCCAAACTGAAAATAATTGCAAGAGGTAGCGAAATTAAAGTTATTGGTGAGGAATCACTTATTGCTGAATTTGAGGAAAAATTTGAGAGACTTATTGAATTTTACCTTAAATATAACAGATTGGAGGAGGCTGATATAGATACATTGTTTTTTGATTCTGCTATGCAGGTACATATAAAAAACGGAGATCTTGATGAAGTATTGATATTTGGTAACAGAGGTCAGCCAATAAAGGCAAGGACGGTTAACCAGATAAAACTGGTGAAGGAGTTTTTCCTGAACGATCTGGTAATAGTAATCGGACCTGCCGGTACGGGAAAGACTTATCTGGCAATAGCTATGGCTGTCAGGGCGTTACGAAACAAGGAGGTTGAAAAGATAATTCTCACCCGGCCTGCTGTTGAAGCTGGCGAGCATCTTGGATTTCTTCCGGGAGATGTTATGGAAAAACTGGAACCATATCTTCAGCCCCTGTATGATGCCCTGAAGGATATGATAACTGCAAAAAAACTGGCTGCCTATATCGATAATGAGATTATTCAAATAGCCCCCCTTGCGTATATGCGTGGAAGGACACTTGAAAATGCTGTTGTTATTTTAGATGAGGCTCAGAACTCTACGGTAAACCAGTTGAAAATGTTTCTGACAAGGATGGGACAATCGTCAAAATTTATAGTTACAGGTGATATTACGCAGATTGATCTTCCCGGAAAATCTGATTCAGGTCTGTGGCAGGCAGTAAATCTTCTCAAAGGAATAGATGGTATTTCAATTCTGGAGTTTGATGAACATGATATTGTACGTCACAAGTTGGTAAAGTCTATTGTGAGAGCTTATGATGAGAAAGAAAGGCAAAAAGGGAACCAGTAACCAGTAACCAGTAACCAGTAACAAGTAACCAGTAACCAGTAACCAGTAACAAGTAATCAGTAAAAGCAAACTTATAAACTCATAAATCACAAAACTTATAACATATTATGACAGAGGCTGTTAAAAATACTAATTTCATGTTTCCGGGATTAATAAATATATACCATGGGAAAGTTCGTGATCTGTACAATATTAATGATAAGTATCTTGTAATGGTTGCAACCGACCGTATTTCAGCATTTGATGTGGTTCTTCCTAAGGGAATACCCTACAAAGGCCAGGTATTGAATCAGATCGCGAACAGGTTCCTGGATGCTACTGCTGATATTGTTCCTAACTGGAAGCTGGCATCACCCGATCCGATGGTTACTGTTGGCTATTTTGCTGAACCGTTTAAAGTGGAGATGGTAATAAGAGGCTACCTGACAGGACATGCATGGAGAGAATACCGGTCGGGGAAGCGTGAAATATGCGGGATACCACTGCCGGACGGCATGAAGGAACATCAGAAATTTGATGAACCTATCCTCACACCAACAACAAAGGCAACTGAAGGACATGATGAGGATATCTCAAGGGATGAGATCATTTCGCAGGGACTGGTCTCAGGTGAGGATTATGCTAAACTGGAGGATTATACTCTGAAGCTATTCAGAAAAGGCACTGAAATGGCTGAAGAAAAGGGCTTGATCCTGGTAGATACCAAGTATGAATTTGGGAAGAAGGATGGGGAAATATACCTTATTGATGAGATCCATACACCCGATTCATCCAGGTATTTCTATCTGGACACCTACAGGGAAAGATTTGATAATGGAGAAGAGCAACGCCAGTTATCCAAAGAGTTTGTGCGTCAGTGGCTGATAGACAAGGGTTTTCAAGGGAAAGAAGGTCAGCAGATGCCGGAAATGCCTGAAGAATTTGTCTCAGAGGTCTCAGAACGGTATATTGAGCTGTATGAAAAAATAACAGGGGAATCATTCGTCAGGGAAGCAACAAGAGATGTAAAGGAAAGGATCGAAAGAAATATAAGGGAGTTCCTTGTTTCTGAATAAAGTATAAGATTATAAGCCGGAAGCCGGAAGCCGGAAGTAAGAAGTAAGAAGTAAGAAGTAAGAAGTAAGAAGTAAGAAGTAAGAAGTAAGAAGTAAGAAGTAGGAAGAAAGAAGTAAGGGGCTGAGGTTAAGCCAATTGTGATTCAACCAGTAACCAGCATCGTATTACCACAGTGAAATATGCTCCTTCCTCGCATTTCACCACAATGAAATAAAAAGAATTTCATGGGGTAAACGTGGCGAACATTTAACGTAATACCTTTTTATCCAATTTTTATTTCGAGAATTTCTGTCGTTGACTTTGTTATCCTGAACCTGTTATCAATACGCCTGCCCACAACCCAAATAATTATATCACCCGAAGTAAGTATCCATAAGTTTTCCTTTTCAACCAGTGACAGCTTTTCATCGATAAAGAAATCACTGAGTTTTTTTGTGTCCTGCATTCCCAAAGGATGAAAATAATCACCGGCTTTCCATTTCCTGAGGATCAAAGGATATTCAATCATTGATGCGTCAATCCAGGCAGTATGCGGGGAAACTGGAATATTTAAGTCGGACTGTACTGAGAATTTCCTGAATGACAACCGTATGGGTTGAATGATTTTTTCGGTCTTCTTGTCGATATAGCATTTTCCTGTTGTCTCTTTCTTCTGTGGTGTAATAATCAGGTGGTCCCTGTCTTTAATAAGCCGGTGGGTTGGTGAATAAAATTGTTTGCCTGAAATTCCGTCGAGAGATCCAACAATATCAGGAATTACCTGTGGAGGGAAATGATACGGTCTAAGAAATTCATATAGATATGTGGCGCTGTGTGAAAGGCTCCTGAGCTTATATATATCAATCAGGGTTTTATCACCAATCTCAGTAACTGTTTGCTTTTTTTCCTTTTTAACTGCGATTTCGAATATTTCATAAGATTCTTTTAGCTGGTCGATAGTTTGTGAAAAGGAATTTATAAAATCAGGGTTCAATTCTTCAAACTCAGGAATAATCTGGTGCCTGATCATGTTTCGTTTATACCTAACCTGGGCATTACTGGAGTCTTCACGGTAAGAAAAATGGTGATCATCTGCATATTTGGTTATTTCTTCCCTGGTTGCGAACAGCAGTGGTCTGATAATATTACCGGATTTATTTTTTATTCCGGTAAGACCTTTTAAACCTGTTCCCCTGGCAATGTTGAGCAGTACAGTTTCAAGAACATCATTCTTATTATGTGCCAGTGCTATATAATTAAAACCTTCAGCGACCCTGATCTTTTCAAACCATTCGTATCGGAGGTCCCTTGCTGCCATTTGAATGGAGACCCTCTTTTCTTCAGCATATTTTCCGGTATTGAAACTTTCTGCGTAGAAAGGCGTATTAGAATTTTTAGCGAATTCACGGACAAATTTTTCATCATTATCTGATTCCGCACTTCTTAACTGAAAATTGCAATGCACAATACCAATATTGTTATCTGTTTTCAGGAAAAGGTTGGCCATTACCATGCTATCGATTCCCCCGCTAACAGCAAGTAATACCTTATCAGTTCCGGAAAAAAGCTGATTCCGGCTGATAAAGTCAGTAAATAACAACAATAGGTTATCAGTGTTCTCCATGGAATGCAGAGATTTTAAAGTAAAATACGATTTTTTTTCTGATAATTACAGATCATTACCTGAATTCCAGAATTCCGGGAGCATTTACATCGAAATCTCTCGGGTCAAATAATCTTTCTCCTGAGATGTGAATAAATTGTTTCGAGAAATCAACCGGCAGCCTTGGATAGAAAGCCAGGCGGATCTGAAAGGTTTTAAAAACAAGTCTCTCATTTCTGATTCTTAGTCCTACTCCAATAGCTGAATAGAGATCGTTTCTGAAAATATTATACTTGTTGGACCCGATAAATCCAAAGTCTGTGAAGCCATAGAAAGCAAACCGGAATCCATAAGCATAGAAGGGAGAGAATGCAACGGTTTCAAGACTCATTGTCAGACGGTGAGTCCCACTGAGACTGTCGCTGCTTAGGCCGCGTATTCCATTTTTATTAGAGATATTGATCTGCTCATCTTCAAACCGCCTGATACCTATTGTATAATCGAGAACAATAAATTGTCTGATATGATAGTTTCGAAAAGGAAAGAGGTTTGTAAAATAACTTGACTTGAGATGAAATAATCCCTGCCTGTATTGATGTCCTGACAAAAACCCTGCAAATCCAATGGTTGTATGTAAATAGCCCAGTTTCTCGTAATAATTTCCGTGTGAGAATGTTACTCCGGTGTAATAACGATTATAGAATTCATTGTCTTCATATCCTCCGGTAAACTCAAGCAGCATACCGTATGGAATATCCTCAGTAGTTCCGTAATTATAGATCAGGCTTGACTTGTAATATTTTTGTCTGGAAAATGCAATACTACCCAGGTACAATTGGAAATTGTGAAGATCATAATAAGAATCTTCATCAATTTCCGGCCTTTCATAAATATTATTGAATAGAAATCTTCCTGAGACGATCAAGCGTGACCTTGAAGCGTAATTAAGCATGAATGATCTGCCCAGCCAGTAATCCTGGTAGTTGTATATGAAGGGGGTAGGGCCGGGTAAAGTATCAAGATCCTCATAGGTAGATGTGTTCGTAATATTAATACCTCCTGCATACTTAGTATATGGTGTGAAGAATTTTCTTGACAGGTTTATCCCAATTGATTCAGTATTGAAGGCATTTTTGTAATTTAGAATACCTTTAATAAAGCTACCCCTGATATTATCGATCTTGTACACTCCCTCATATCCCCTGCTTGGAACTGTATCGTAGTTAAAAAACAATTTAGCTTTCATTTCATGACCGATACCAATGATATTCTTGTCGAATATCTCCAGTTTTCCGGAATTGATGTCGTAAAATTGCAGATCCAGCCCAAGTGAAAATTTGTCTTTTGTGATCACCAGAACATCAACAATTTCATCCGATACCGGAATAAGTATTATCCTGGCATCTTCAATATACGGAAGGTTCCTGATAATTCTTTCATTATCAGCCAGAACATATGGATTAACTTCGTCTCCTCTTTCAATTATCAGGTTATTTCGTATATACCTTTCCCTGGTTTTGATATGTATTTTGTTCAGGGTTCTGCTAATCCATGCTGTATCAATAATGGATGTATCACGAATCACCGGACCAAAAACGTCAAGTTCGAGTATTCTGACATTGCGAATGATTTTTCCTTCATGTTTAACAAACTCCTGCTCACTTTTACTGGTTTTCTCATCATAAATGCCTGCAGGTGCACTGGTGAACAGCCAGTTATATAATTCACGTGTCCATTCATACTTACCGGCCTTTATTCTTAATGAATCATAAAAACTTCTTGAACGTTTAAGTTTTGAGGAATCGATCGGAGAGAGTATCTGCTGTTCTAAAAACCTTATGGAGTCTCCGGGAATGTATATAATACTGTCACCGACAAGGAAATATTCTCCCTTGCGGATTAAAACACTATCCCTGTTGTTATCGGGTTCCTGTCCTGTAACCAAAGAAGTTAGCGCTATAAACACTATTGTTATGAAAACAAATTTATAAATAACAATAATATGAGACAGGATTTTTGTCAATTTATACAGGGTGCTTAAGTTCAGTTTTTAACCAAAGTAAACAATTTTCAGTTAATAAGTTTTGCGACCCTAAATTTTAATATAAATATTTTATTCTGCAAAGATAATGTAATGTATTAGTTTGCAAATAACCAAAATTAGTTTAAAATATTAATCAAATATTGCTTTTTTAATTACTTTATGAAGCTATGTTTATAAGAAGTGTTTACTTTGTACCGGGTATTATTGATTATGATTTTTTATTGGGTTCCGGAATTCAGAAACAAATTGATTTATGAATATTCCAAAACCAGGTGTTAATCATAAAACACTTAGTATAGTATCTGCAATTATGTGGGGTGTAGTAGGAATTATGCTAAATTATTTTGCAGTAAAGTGGTTCAATTTATTTAGTAATATTGAAATTATCCTCGCAATTGCGGGTGGGATTTTTCTGGGAGTCATTGTCGCTTTCACCGGGTTTAGAAAAATTGCCAGAAAAAATATTTTCAGAATAAAAGACTTGCCTGAAAAAGCATGTGTTTTTGCTTTCCAGTCCTGGAAAAGTTATTTGATTATAATTGTAATGGTAAGCATGGGAATCTTTCTTAGAAAAACTCCTTATATGCCTAGATTATTTCTTGCTCCTGTGTATATTGGGATCGGACTTGCTTTGTTTGGTTCAAGTTTAGAATATTATTATGATCTGGTTATGAAAAAGATAACAAAATAATCAGCCAGCGGCAGGGAATCCCTCCCGGGTGACCTAAGTTATTCAACAGGGCAGGCAGAAATAAAAAAGATAACTATTCATTCTCACAAATCAAAACTTAACACTAAAACCTTAGAATTACTTATGTCAGAACTTATGGATAATAGCAGGATCAGGATAAATAACTTGCTTGCTTTTTCATCAGGGATTGTTGAAGGTAAAGACGGTTCAGAGAAGAGAATGTTCTTTTCCCTGTTGCACTGGAAACTGTTAATGAAAAACATTGGGACGAAATGGTTGATCAAAGCTATGATATAGGTTTCTCGTTTATTGAAACTCCGGTAAGAGAGAAAAAAATATCCGGTTCTGAAGGAAAGAACAAGTTTACCGGAGATATGAATGGAGTTTTGGATGTTGTTGATCTTCAGGGCATGAAACTGGACCTGGGCACCGGACAGGTTGATCTGGAACAAATAATAACAATGCTTAATTCTCTCCCGGTTGACTTAACATTTGTAGATAAAAATAACAAAGTTATGTTTTTTTCAACTCCGGAACATAGAATATTTACCAGATCGAAAGCAATAATTGGGAGGGATGTGGAAAATTGCCATCCGCCTGAGAGTGTCCATATTGTAAAAAAAATTATAAAGGCTTTCAGGGCAGGAGAGAAGAAGAAAGCTAGCTTCCGGATTGAAGCAGGTGGCAAGTTCATTCTGGTACAGTATTTTGCCTTGCATGATAATAAAGGGCAATACCTTGGAGTTTTGGAGGTTAGTCAGGATGTTACTGAAATTAGAAACTTGAAAGGTGAAAAAAGATTATTGGATTGGGAATGATGATAACAAAAACTAAAATTGAGAAACGGACCCTGTTTCTCATGATAAAGATTTACTGCAACTATCATCACCATACAAAAGATATATGTGATGATTGTTCCAGTCTTTGTAATTATGCTGTTCTTAGGGCTGATAAATGCCCATTCGGGACCAGAAAACCTGTTTGCGCAGCATGCACGATACATTGTTATAATCTTGAAATGAGAGAACGGATCAGGAAAGTTATGAGGTTCTCAGGACCTAGGATGATTTTCAGGCATCCTGTTTTTGCATTGATCCATCTGTATAGGGAAATAACTGATAAAAAGCATAAAAATCTGAAAGTTTTGCGATACGGCAAATAACTATTTTCATGTTTTCCACACTTTTTCAGCAGTCTGGCCGCTTACTGTAAATTAATAATTATTCTTTTTTATGCGATTTTACTTTTAACTTTAACCAACTTTTGCTTTTGTCAGACAATAAATGTTTTTGTCTTGCAGTTTTATGCGTAGTCTAAAATTTAATCACGGCATTAGTTACATGATTATTTTTATGAACTTTGAATAGCCTTGCCGGAACACCGCATTACTGCAACACTGCAACATCGCAACACAATTCCTAAACCACAACTCTTAACCCGTAACCACAGTGAAATATGCTCCTTCGTCGCATTTCACGTGGCAAGCCCGAAACTCTAAACCCGTAATAATTCATCTTCTCCATGAGATTCCCTATCTTACATCAAATTCTCAATAATCAGAAAAACAATACGTGAATGACTATATCAGGATCAGGCAAAGTTATACCCCACTTGAATTTGCTCACACGTGAACAGAAAGGGGAGATTCATGAGCATTCAATAAAAATTCTTTTTTCAACGGGTATCAGGGTGGATTCTCATGAAGCAAGAAAGATTTTCAGGAAAACAGGAACTGCAACTGAAAAGAATGACAGAATTTTTCTGTCGCGGGAACTGGTTGATTGGGCGATAAAGACAGCTCCTTCTGATTTCACAATATATAACAGATCAGGGAAAGTTGCTTTCGATATAGGTGCGCATCATCTTGATAAAACCCGTTTTGGGATTGGAGTAACAAACACTCATTACCAGGAGCCAGGACCCGGTAAAGTCATTAAATTTCTGCGAAAACATATGGAGGTTTCAACCCGTTTGGGTGATGCTTTACCAAATTTTGACATTATTTCAACTATCGGTATTCCTTCAGATGTTTCCCCGGAATCATCTGATTTATTTGGGGTTCTGGATATGTATGCTAATACGGAAAAACCTCTTATTATTCTTGTATTGAAAGATAATACAATTTTAAAGGTATTTGATCTCCTGGAACACCTTCACGGAAATATTTCCGGTAAACCATTTGTATTGGCTTACGTAAACCCTGTTACTCCCTTAATTATTAACGATAGTACGGTTGAAAAAATGATCGCAACTGTACAAAGAGGTTTGCCGGTGATTTATTCAAATTATAGTATGTACGGGGCAACAACTCCTTTTTCTTCGGCTGGTACAATAGCATTATTAAATGCTGAATTGCTGGCTGGACTTGTTTTGAGTCAGCTGATAAAAGAAGGAACCCTTGTTATGCTTGGAAGCCTTCCCGCAGGATTTGAAATGACCACTATGAGCAGTACCTATACTCCGCAATCATTTCTCATGAATCTTGCATGTGCTGAAATGATGGAATATTATAGTATTCCACACTGTGGCACATCAGGCAGTGGTAATGGCTGGGGACCTGACCTGCTTGCAGGCAACGCACTTTGGATGAATCATCTAACCAGTTGCATAGGAAATGTTGGTTTGGCTCCATTTGTTGGAGGTAATTTTGATTCACGTACCTTTTCACCAACAACAGTAGTTTATGCAGACACAATAATTAAGATGGCAAAGAATTTTGCAAGCGGCTTTTTGCTGGATGAGAAATCAGCAGCACTGGAGGAGATAAATTCTGTTGGCCCCGGAGGAGATTTTCTAATATCTGAAAGTACTATTAAAAATTACAGAAAAGAGATAGAGAATAATCCGGTGTGGCCTGCTACAACCCTCGAAAAGTGGCTTAAAAGCGGTAACCCGAGGGCTATTGATTTATTGGAAGAGCATACACTGGAATTGATAGAGAATTTGAAAACTCCTCCTGATTACAACGAGTTAATCAGCCAGGGGGAGGAATTTATTAATAAATTGAGCTAAAATGAACTAAATTGACTAAAATGAGCTAAGATGAAAAAGAAATGATATAACAAATTCATTATTATTTCTTTACGTTGACTTTATGGAAGATGAAGTCTGTATCTTAAGCACTACATTTTTTAACATTTAAGTTTCTCCGATAGAGTTCTTCGAACGAATATTTTTTAACCGGGCTTGCGAACTCAACGAAGTCAAATTCCGATATATAATATTTAGGCATGAATAAAAAACCGGGAACAAGTTCAGGGCAGACTATGGGATTATGGATGAGTACTGCACTTGTTTCAGGGAACATGATCGGATCCGGAATTTTTTTATTACCATCGGCTTTAGCACTTTATGGAGGAATTTCGATTATTGGATGGCTCTTTTCGACTGTGGGAGCTATTTTACTTGCTGTTGTGTTTTCACGCTTAAGCAGACTTGTAAAAGGGGTTGGCGGACCATATATATATGCGAGAAGTAGTTTTGGTGATTTTGCCGGTTTTCTGGTGGCATGGGGTTACTGGATTTCAATATGGTCGGGAAATGCTGCAATTTCTGTAGCAGCAATTGGTTATCTCAGTTATTTCTGCCCGGCAATAGCAGGAAATTATTTCTTGTCAGGATTACTCGCAGTATCAGCTATTTGGCTTTTTACCTGGATTAATACCCTCGGTATACGCAAGGTAGGGTTTGTGCAGCTTATTACTACACTCCTTAAGATTATACCACTCATTGCAATTGCAATATTTGGTTTTTTCTATTTTGATCCGGATAACTTTAAACCATTTAATTTAAGCGGGGAGCCTGCATTTTCTGCAATTGGACGTACTGCAGCCCTTACATTATGGGCTTTTCTTGGTCTTGAATCGGTTACTATTCCTTCAGACAAAATAAAAGATCCGGAGAGGACCATCCCACGAGCTACAATAATCGGAACATCGTTGGTTGCTTTTATTTATATCAGTAGCATTGTTGCGGTTATGGGTATTATTTCCCCTCAGTTACTTGCAAATTCTGCTGCCCCATTTGCTGATGCAGCAAAGAGTATCTGGAATTCATGGGCTGGTTATGCAATTTCAGGTGGAGCTGTTATTGCGTGTTTTGGAGCGCTGAACGGATGGACACTTCTTCAGGGACAGATACCGATGGCTGCCGCAAAAAATAATATTTTTCCAAAGATATTCAGAAAAACCTCAAAAAAGAATATACCAATATATGGACTGGTTATTTCAAGTATACTGGCAACAGTGCTTATTTTTATGAATTATACACGGGGATTGGTTGAAATGTTCACCTTTATCATTATGATGGCTACTTTTGCAACCCTTTTACCTTATCTGCTGTCAACAGCATCTGAACTGGTAATATACTATCGCAATCAAAAAAAATATAATCAAAAACAGTTAATTGGAAAATCGATTATTTCCATCCTGGCATTTCTGTTTTCAATTTGGGCAGTAGTTAGTTTAGGACTGGAGATAATTGGTTTGGGATTATTGCTTCTTCTTGCCGGTGTCCCGTTTTATCTTTGGCTAAAGAAAGGTTTTCTTTCTGGCAATAAAAACAAGTCCTGATCTGTACCAAGCAACCGGTAACCAGTAACCATTTGGAACGATGGACGATGATTGTTGAAGGATGAAGAAAAATATAAAAAGCTTAATTCATAACTTTTAACCTGCAACCAGCATCCAGTAACTTTGTTATTAATGCATTATTCTCAGCTCTTTTTGTTAATATGCTATGGCAAAAACAACCCTTTTGTTTGATGGTTTACCTGTATAGATGCATTTTCCTTTTTCTTGTTTTCCGTCAAGCGGGATACACCTTATTGTAGCTTTGGTTTCTTTGCTTATTTTTTTCTCAGTTTCGGAAGTGCCATCCCAGTGGGCGAGAATGAATCCTCCTTTCTCCCTGAGAATTCTTTTAAAATCTTCATAAGTATCCACTTTATGGGTGTTTTCATCTCTGAATTTCCTTGCTTTAATAAAGATGCCTGCCTGGATGTCTTTCAGCAGGTTTACTATATGGTCAGTGATATTTTCCTGCCTGATCACTTCTTTTGTTAATATATCCCTGCGTGCAATTTCAACTGTACCATTGGCAATATCCCTCGGACCCACAGCAATTCTTACAGGGACTCCCTTTAGCTCATACTCAGCAAATTTCCACCCGGGTTTTTGAGTGTCTCTGTCATCGTATTTTACCGAGATGCCATTTTTAGTCAGGTTTTCTTTAATTTGTTCAGCTACACCAGAGATCTTTTCCAGTTCATCGTTGCCTTTATATATAGGAACAATTACAACCTGGATTGGGGCAAGATTAGGAGGCAGGATAAGTCCGTTATCATCAGAGTGTGCCATAACCAGAGCGCCAACCAGCCTTGAAGAAACCCCCCAGGAAGTAGCCCAGACCAGATGCTGTTTACCATTCTTATCAGTAAATTTAACATCAAAGGCCCTGGCGAAGTTTTGACCAAGAAAATGGGATGTTCCGGCTTGTAATGCCTTACCGTCCTGCATCAGGGTTTCAATAGCATATGTATCAACTGCTCCGGCAAATTTCTCATTCTCCGATTTTAATCCTTTGATAACCGGTATTCCCATATAGTTTTCAATAAAATCAGTGTAAAGGTTAACAATCTTCTCTGTTTCTTCAATTGCTTCTTCTCTTGTTGCATGGGCCGTATGACCTTCCTGCCATAGAAATTCGGAAGTTCTCAGAAAAAGCCGTGTTCTCATTTCCCATCTGACCACATTAGCCCATTGATTAATAAGCAGCGGAAGATCACGATAAGACTGTATCCAGTTTTTGAAAGTGTGCCAGATAATAGTTTCGGATGTTGGACGGATAATTAATTCTTCCTCAAGTTTGGCATTTTCATCAACAATCAACCCCTTTCCGTCAGGATCTTTCTTTAACCTGTAATGGGTAACAATTGCACATTCTTTGGCAAATTCTTTGACATGCTCGGCTTCCCTGCTGAAAAAGGATTTTGGTATAAACAAAGGAAAATAGGCATTACTATGGCCGGTAGCCTTTAACATTCTGTCGAGTTCGGCTTGTATTTTTTCCCAGATCGCGTATCCGTATGGTTTTATTATCATGCATCCACGAACAGGTGAGTTCTCGGCAAGATCAGCTTTTATCACTAAGTCGTTGTACCACTGTGCGTAATTATCTTCTCTCTTTGTTAATACTTTTGCCATGATCTTTTTTGGTATGGAATTTGCCTTATTATTTTCAAAGGATTTAAAAAGTCTTGCAAAGTAAATAAAATCTATCAGATTAATAAAACAGAAACAGGAGGTAAGTCATGAAAACAAAAGTAAAAATATACATTATAGCTGCAAGCCTGGGATTTTTAAATGCACAGGCATTTACAGCTTCCTCCGGTTTAGACCAGAGAGACCATTTCCGGTTTGACAGAATTAATCCTGCCGGTCAGGACATAATTATTGAGAATAACTATTATTACGGAGATGGAGATTATATCTACGATTATTACTATGCTTCCAGAATAAGAAGGTTTCACAGACCTTATGTTTCTTATTCTTATTATAATTCATATTATACTGATTGTTACTGGTATACTTATG
The DNA here is from genome assembly GCA_022561875.1 of Bacteroidota bacterium. Taxonomy (GTDB): domain Bacteria; phylum Bacteroidota; class Bacteroidia; order Bacteroidales; family VadinHA17; genus JADFUQ01. The sequence goes on from JADFQJ010000007.1 coordinate 36,414, forward strand.
AACCCATATTCTGGGGTATGAGTATCTATCTTGGATCAATGTGGAATCCCGTAGGGTTAACTATCTCATTTGGATCTCCTTTCAGGTCATACTATAGATCATATTATTATGATTCGTATCCTTTGTATCCTGTATATAATATAGTGTACAGACCCAGGATCGTAAACAGGTATTATTTCAATACCTGGTATGGAAACAGGATCCGTTATGCCAGACCATTTTACGCAAACAGATACGGTTATCATTATAATACCTGGAATAGTAATTATGGTCATTACTCACACTCTGATAGCTATGCATATAATTACCGGGCAAGTGACAGTTACAGGGGAAACAGGGTTGTACCTTCACAAACCTCGAAAAAAAACGCAAACACCAGAACAGTTACCAATACCAGGAGATATACCCCGGCATCTAATTATGATCGCAGTAATACCAAATCTCAATACAAACCAGAAACGAGGAGAAGTAACTATGTGCCACGCAGGAATGAAACTGGCCGTTCAGTGTATAAGGCTCCTCAAAAGAACAGTACCAGGTCAAGAGTTTCATCACCTGTAGATAACAGACGTTCACAGAGTTATCGTTCATCGACACCCAAAAACAGGAGCAGTGTGAAAGCGACCAAATCAGGGAGAAGCAGTTCGTCTAAAAAAGTAACCAAATCTTCCCGAAGCAGCAGGTCAAAGGCATCAAAGTCGAGATCAGGTGGCAGATCTTCTTCGAAAAAATCTTCAGGCAGGAAACGATAATTAATTTTAAAACCCGGACAAACCGGGTTTTTTCTTTTTTTTAGTTTGTTTGAATTTATTACATTTGTTAGTGTTTATGAAATTTTTCAGAGTTATTTCACACAGGTAATTGTTACAAGGAAAGATAAAAGCAGAAAAATAAAGGTAATAATGCAGGTTAGGTAAGTTTATTGAAATAATGTTCTGTTTGGTATAAAATTTGTTTATTTATAAATTAAAGAAACTTATCAGGAGGTTACAATATGAAAACCAGGTTATACATAATCATTTTAGCATCGGGTTTACTTGGGGCTTGTTCAGGAAGCATGATGCTGTCGACGGGGTATGATGATATATATTATACTCCGGGAGATGAACCAGGCCAAGCAGTTATTAAAAAGTCTGCAGCTTCATTGGATAATGCTTACAGGGCGATGGACTTTTCTGATGCTGGTACAACTGAAAAAGGATTAAATGTTTACCAGACAGATACACTTCAGGCTGACGCCTATTATGAAGCAGGTGACAGTTTAATGATAGTTAATAACTATTATGAAAATGAAGGGTACGATTACTATTCCGGGATACCTTATTCTTCACGAATCAGGAGATTTTACAGGTATTCACCTTCATTTAGCTACTATAGTCCCTATTATAGTTCATTCTATGATCCATTCCGGGGTGATCCTTTCTATTTCGGGTTTAATTCAGGATATAACATGTTTAATCGCGGATATTATGGGAGTTCGTATTATGGTTATAGTCCGTATTATAATGATTGGTACTACCCGGGTTCATTTTATTATGGATCATACGGGTCAGGATTCTGGTCACCATATTCTTCTTACTCCTATTGGGGAAGTCCCTATTATTACAATTCCGGAGTATATTACAGGAGTACAGGAAGATCGGATGATATTTATGTAGGACATCGCAGGTCAAATATGACAAACAGGAATGTTATAAGTACCTCTAACCGGTCAAAAAGCAATTATGCAAATTATAGAGATGCAAATAGAAGAACTAATACGAATTCTTCAGGAAGGACACCCGGTCAGGTGACCACAAGCAGGAATACCCGAACTGTTAACAATACCAGCACCATAAACAGAAGAACAGGAACTGCTTCAAACAGGGTTACTACTACCAGGGTTCCTCAAAAGAATTCGACTGTTAACACGAACAGGAGATCGTCAACTTACATACCCAGATATTCCAGACCAAAGGTCACTTCCAAACCGACCTACAATCGTAGTACAAGAACTTATCAGGGCAGGAGTTCCGGCAGTTCATCAGGATCGTCAAAGTCGGTTTATTCAAGACCACGGTCTACCGGTAAGTCAACTTACTCAAGACCGGTAAATCGAAGTTCCAGATCGGGTGGAACATCGTACTCAGGGTCGGGTCGCAGCAGTTCATCTTCATATAGCCGGGGTTCAAGCTCGTCTGGTTCAAGGAGTTCAGGTTCATCAGGAAGAAGCTCCGGCGGATCAGGACGCAGAAGATAAAAACTGGTTTTATTAAAATTTTCGTTGATTTGAATACGAAAATAATAACCGGATCGAATTCCGGAAAGGGAAAAGAACACTGAATTTTATACTTAAACATCATGAAAAGAATATATTTAGCAATAATTATAACTGTAGCATCAGGTGTATCAGGGTTTGCCCAGGGCGAACTTGATGCTCTCAGGTATTCTCAAAACTTTAATGGTGGCTCTGCGAGATTCACCGGTATGGGTGGTGCATTTGGTGCACTGGGAGGCGACTTTTCAGCTTTGTCTGTTAACCCCGCAGGTTTAGGTGTTTTTCGCAGTAGTGAATTTAGTATTACACCATCGATACGATATGATATGGTTCAGACAAATTTTACCGGTAATGTAAATAATGAGTTTAATTATAATTTCAATCTTGATCAGGCAGGATTTGTATCATCATTTGATTTAGGAAACAGTGAGGGCTGGACAAATATTAATATTGCTATCGGATATAATAGAATAAACAATTTTAACAGAAATATGATAATCGAAGGTGTTAACAACTCAAATTCAATGCTTGACTATTTTGCCAATTCTTCTGATGGAAAACTGCCGGAGGAATTGAATAGCTTCATAGAATTTCTTGCATATGACACATGGCTTATAGATACAGTGACTAACATGGGTTTCTCAAATTATGAAACTATTCTCTCAAATTACGGTGATGAGACAAATTCAACATATGGACAGGTTCAGCAGAGGACTTTAAGAAGTACCGGGACTTTGGGAGAATATTTGTTCAGTATTGGTGCAAACTACGGAAACAGTCTGTATATCGGGGCATCGTTTGGTATACAAAAACTGAATTACTACGAGAAGAATGAGCATATAGAGTATGATCCTGATGATCATATTTATGATTTTAACAGTTTTACATATTATCAGGATCTCCATACACGGGGGAGGGGTTATACATTTAAAATGGGAGCTATTTTTAAACCTGTTCAGATGTTGAGGTTAGGTGTTGCTTTTCACCTGCCAACTTTTTTCAAACTTGAGGATGAATACTATTCTTATATCGATGCCTCGTTTGATAACGTTGATGCTGATGGAGTTAAAGATTACAGTTCTGATTCCCCTGATCTATTCTATCAGTATGAATTGACAACTCCTTTTAAAGCCGTTGGAAGTGTGGCTTACCAGTTTGGGAAACGGGCGCTTTTAAGTATTGATTATGAATTTGTTGATTATTCCGTGGCACGCCTCAGAAAAGGAGAGGATGGCTATAATTTTAACGATGAGAACAATGCCATTGAAGATGCTTACAGGAAAACAGGTAATTTCAGAGCAGGTGGAGAATACAGGCTGGGAGCTATTTCCCTGAGAGGAGGTTACGCTTTCTATGGTAGTCCGTATGCTGAATCTGAGGCTAATAAGGATGCAAGTTACTCGCTGATTTCTGCAGGTATCGGATTCAGTCAAAAGAAATTTTATATGGACCTTGGTTATTCACATATGATGCATGAAGAACAGTATTTTATGTATCCTTCTGCAAATGTAGCGCCCTCGGTAAACGAGTCAAATACTAACAAGTTCCTGGCTACTTTTGGATTTAAATTCTAATCATATAACGGTATCTTTACCAGTAGTGATTATTGATTTCTTCAACAATTCCGCACTCCCCGGACCTAAATTAAATAGCAGATCGAGAATACTCAGATTTGGAATAAAACCATGTTTTGGGCTGAATACCTGTGTGTATTCAAGATTCTTAAAGAAAGGATCTCTGAAAGTTTTTTTAGGGTGTATTTTCTCCCTGAAATCAAGCAGTTTTGAAGGATATTGTTTTATGAAAGATTTAGTAAAAGAAAAACCCTGTTTAATTTCAAGGTGGCGTAACAAAATTTTCATAAGAGAAGTGTTATAGTCGATCAGATAACGGATTTTTTGCTGATAACAGGGAATTAAATCGTCAATATAAAACTCAAAAAATGGGGCGGATTTATATGATGAAATAATTGAACGCAAGTGATTTGCCTGCCAGTCAGTAACATAATCGATCTCGAGTTCATTAATAGCTGTTTTATGAAAACTTCCCCGTTGTACCGGTACTGCAAGAGTTAAAGGACCATTAGCGCCGTATATTACGCATCTGTTGCGGTAAGATTGTTTTAGATAGTTTTCGTTTTTTTCGATCAGAACAGGGTATGGCAGAAAAAACCTGGAGTAGTAACAGATTGGACCAAGATAGGCTGTGGAAAGAATTATAGATTCTTTTTCTGGCATTGATTACTGGTTACTTGATACTTGTTACTGGTTACTGGTTTGCCACATTTCACAGTGGTCACTAGTCTTTGAACCTTGAACTTTTCATTCTTCTTTACTCAACTACTCACCTTACTCACCTACTTACCTCTCTTCTCCTCTTTTGCCTTGACACTAGTTATAATTTATTTATCATACTTGCATTGAAACCGGCACCAAATCCATTATCAATATTCACTACCGATACCCCGTTGGCACAACTTGTAAGCATAGCAAGAAGTGCTGAAACGCCCTGAAAATTAGCGCCATAACCCACGCTTGTTGGCACGGCGATGATGGGTTTGTTAATCAGACCACCAACAATACTTGCCAGGGCGCCTTCCATTCCCGCAATCACAACTACGACCCTGGCCTGACGCAAGACAGATATATTGTCAACAAGGCGATGCAAACCGGCAACTCCTGCATCAAATATCCTTTCTACCTTGTTTCCGAGCAGCTCGGCTGTAACAGCAGCTTCTTCAGCAACAGGAATATCAGCGGTTCCGGCAGTTATGATTGCTATATATGTTTCACCTGTTTTAACCTTTCGTTGTTGCACACTTATTATCCGGGCAATATTATAATATTTGGCTGATGGAATTGTTTTTTTTAAGGTATCAAATATTTTCTGGTTTGCACGTGTGGCTATTACATTCCCACCCTTTTCATACATATGTTCTGATATCTTTACTATCTGGTCAATGGTTTTTCCTTGACAAAAGATGATCTCAGGATATCCTGTTCGTATTTCCCGGTGGTGATCGATCTTTGCAAATCCAAGATCAGAATAGGGAAAATCTTCCAGTTTCCGTAGAGCATCATCAACTTCCAGTTTTTGTTCCTGTACCTGCGTTAATATTTTTTTTAATTCCTCTGAGTTCATAATGGTTATTGTTAATTAGTTATGATTATTTTTCTTGCATCGATCATGTTTTAAAAGTAAACGGGCATTTGTACAGAAGAATAATGGAACAGTCGAAGAATGGAATAATCTGGCTATATCATCATTCCATTATTCCAACATTCCTTTATGTACTTTATTAACTAATCAAAAATAGTATCACTGCAACACTGCCCATACTCTCCAGGACATGAATCAGTTTTTTGTATTTTTCTGTATGTGCCATTTACTTCATTACCTCATTATTAATTTTCATAGCAACACTGGTTACTGGCTTGCCCAGTGAAACGCGACGATAGGAGCTGTTTCACCGGGGTTGCTGGGTGCAGGTTTTTAACTTCAAACATTTTTCAAGCCTCAAAGACAAGGCATGCCTTGTCTCTTCAAGCATTTTCACACTTGAAACTAATTCTCACTTACTTCTTCCTACTCACCTTACTCAACCACTTAACTTACTCAACTACTTACCTCCCTTTTGCCTTCTGCCTTCTGCCTTTTGCCTTCTGTCTTCCTACAGTAGTTTATTTATTTCATTCATTACTTCGTGCAGCGAGATATTGTGTTTTCGGGCAATTTCTTTGCAGTCGTCGTATTCAGGTTTGCTATGAATCTTCGCTCCGTTCAGCCATGATGATTTTATTCTTACTTTCCCCCACTTAGTATCGATATCTGAAAACTTCCTTTCAAGGCTTGTTTTATTTACTTCATAATCTCTTATTCCAATTGATGTAGTTTCAGTAAGAAGCGTTTTTTTAATTACTTTAAGATCTCTTGTTCTGCATAATACATTGATCTTTATTCCGGGTCTGCTTTTTTTCATAAGAATAGAGGTAAGAAACACGTCTACAGCTCCGGCTTCATATAATTTTTCGATAACATGTTCATAATACTCAGGATTCATATCATCGATATTGCACTCGATCATATGATTTGTATAACCCTTTTCAGGCAGAGCGGATTCCTCCATCAATTCACCCAGGTAAACCCTCAGCAGATTTGGGATCTTTCCCTTTTTATGGCCCACCCCGTAACCTGTCTTACGGATATTGATAAAGGGTTTATCCGTAAATTCATTTACAGTGGCTGCAATGATTGCTGCTCCCGTAGGGGTGGTTGCTTCAAAATCTACGGTTCCCATCCTAACAGGTATCCCCTTTAGTATTTCTGCAGTTGCAGGTGCGGGAACAGGTAATGTGCCATGTGAACATTTAACAAAACCACCACCAACTTCAATGCCGGAGGCAATTATTTTATCGGGTTTGAAATAATTCATCGCTATGGCTGCCCCCACAATATCAACAATTGAATCAACAGCGCCTACTTCATGGAAATGGACCTTTTCAACTGGCGTATTATGGACTTTTGCTTCTGCAATGGCAATTTTTCTGAAGATAAGCAGGCTTAATTCCTTAATTTCATCATTAAGGGTGCTTGACCTGATTATATTCTCAATGTCAGACATATGGCGGTGAACATCGGTCTTTCCCATAATAACATCTACTTTTGTCCCGAAAATTCCATGTCTGTGATCCCTGGTTATCTGTAATTCATATTTGTCAACATCTAATCTGTCCAGTTCATTTTTGAGATATTCAGGATCAAGGCCAAGGTCAATCATGGCACCCAGGTTCATATCTCCGCTTATTCCTGCAAAGCAATCGTAATACAGTATCTTCATAGTTTTAAGTTAATTATAAAGAGATATGGGTACAACCAACAAATCCATCTCTTAATTAATATTTTTTTTAATGTACTTTGTTATATTAAAAATCTAAATAACAAAAATAATGCATATTTTTATCAAATTTTTTACAAATTAAAACTTCGAGATCATGAAAAGAAGAGAGTTTTTCAGAAAGTCGATGGGTGCCGGAGTGGCTGCTGGTGCGGCTTTAACTTTCGGGTCAATTGACAACTTATTTGGAAGAGCGCCTTTGCCATATTCGCCGGCTGACCTTGTTGCAGTGAAAGGAGGAAGTCCTGGTCAGATGTTCGATCTGGGTATTGAAGCTTTGGGAGGGATTGAGAAGTTTGTAAAACCAAACCAGACAGTTGTAGTGAAGCCAAATATTGGATGGGACAGAAGCCCTGAGCAAGGTGCAAATACCAATCCTCTGCTTGTGAAAAGAATAGTTGAACATTGCATTAAGGCAGGTGCTAAAAAGGTGTTGGTATTTGATCATACCTGTGATGTCTGGACGAAAACATATAAGAATTCAGGAATTGAAAAAGCTGTTAAAGATGCGGGCGGAAAGATTGTTCCGGGAAATACCGCAGGATATTATCATGCGGTAAATATTCCAAAAGGTGTAAAGCTTACTTCAGCAAGGGTGCATGAATTGATTCTTGAATCAGATGTATTCATTAACGTTCCGGTTTTAAAACATCATAGTTCATCCCGGCTTACAGCTTCGATGAAAAACCTTATGGGTATTGTGTGGGACCGGCGTTTTTGGCATCGAAATGATCTTCAACAGTGTATTGCTGATTTTGCCACATATGAGCGTAAACCAGATCTGAATGTTATAGATGCTTATAATGTTATGATGAGAAATGGCCCGCAGGGTGTTTCTGTTTCAGATGTTGTTAATATGAAAACACAGATACTTACCACCGATATGGTTGCTGCTGATGCTGCTGCAGCTAAGTTTTTCGGAAGCAATCCTTCAGATGTACCCCATATTCGCAAGGCTAATGAAATGGGTGTTGGTGAAATGGATCTCGAAAAACTATCTATAAAAAGAATAATGATCTGATTTTCATGAAATACACTTCTCTTAAGAAACTAAGGATTGTCATTTCGCTTTTATTTTTTGTTTTGATAACCCTGGTTTTTATTGATTACCGGAATATTTTACCCGAAAAATTTGCCAGGGGAGTACTGTACCTGCAATTCATCCCTTCTTTGATTAAGTTTATAAATGTATTATCCATTTCAGTAGTTGGATTTATAGTTGTTCTGATACTCACTCTTTTATTTGGCAGAGTATATTGCTCATCGATCTGCCCGCTTGGAGTTTTTATGGATATTGTTTCATTTATTTCGCGGAAACTGAAAAAAAAGAAACGGTTCAGGTACAAAGAGCCACATAACCTGCTCAGATATTTTTTACTGACTGTAACTATTATTTTTTTCGTTTCAGGTAGCATATATTTCATTCTGTTACTTGATCCGTATAGTAATTTTGGCCGCATAATAACCTATTTCGCAGAGCCGGTTGTGATCCTGGTAAACAACGATGTAGCAGGTCTTCTGGAAAATCTTAATGTTTACACAATTTTCCCCGTAGAAGTCAGAACTATGAGGTTTGAATTGTGGATATATCCCGTGTTGTTCCTTATCCTGGTAACATGGATGTCTTTTATTGACGGAAGATTATTTTGTAATACTATATGTCCTGTGGGAACTCTGCTTGGACTGCTCTCAAGATTTTCCCTGTTCAAAATACGGTTTGATGAGGAGAATTGTACATTATGTGGTCATTGTACGCGTGTATGTAAATCAGACTGCCTGGATTTTAAAACACAAATGGTAGATTATTCCAGATGTGTGGAATGTTTCAATTGTTTACCTGTATGTCCTTCGGATGCTATTAAATACACTCATAAGAAAACAGGAGATCATAATACCGGTGATACAATGATAAAAGTCAACAGTCTGCAAACCGATTACGATAAAAATAAAAGAAAACTTATAGCCCTTTTATTATCAGTTTTAGCAGGAGGGACATTAAGTAGTTTTGGACAGAATACAGATGAAGAATATAAGGATTCAACTGTACCGGAAGAGAAGGAATTTCCTGTATCACCACCGGGTTCGCTTAGTATCAGAAACTTTACTCATAATTGCACTGCCTGTGCCTTATGTGTCAGCGCTTGTCCCTCAAACGTATTACTACCTTCGTTCAAGGAATACGGACTTACAGGCATGATGCAGCCGCATATGGATTACCATGCCGGATATTGTAATTACGAATGTATCAGGTGTAGCGAGGTATGTCCTACAGGTGCTATACTTCCTGTGCCGGAGGAGGAAAAAAAACGGATTCAGACGGGAATAGCAAAGTTCGTAAAAGATAATTGTATTGTCCATACTGAAAAAACTGACTGTGGAGCATGCTCAGAACATTGTCCCACCAAAGCCGTAAAAATGGTGCCTTACGAAGGTGATTTGTTAACTCCTTATGAAGGTGATTTGTTAATCCCTGAAGTAACAGATGACATTTGTGTTGGTTGTGGCGCATGCGAATTTGCATGCCCAACAACACCGTATAAAGCAATTTATATCGATGGGAATTTAATACATGAAATAGCAAAAGAACCTGAGGAAAAGGAGCTTGAGAAACCTGTGGGGGAGGAGGAGTTTCCTTTTTAGTAAATCACCTGATAATTTTAAACAATCTGTACCATCTAATCTTGCCAAGAAACTTCTTATCCTTATCAAGTGATAACCAAATAATTACCGGCCTTCCAACTATATGGTCTTCGGGTACAAATCCCCAGAACCTGGAGTCGGCGGAATTATGCCGGTTGTCACCCATCAGCCAGTAGTAATCCATTTTAAAAGTATATTCACTGGCAGGATTTCCATTAATAAGAATTTGATCTTTGTTTACTTCCAGATCATTTCCTTCATACGCATCAATAATCCTTTCGTACAGAGGGAGTGTTTTAAGTGTTAACTGCACTGTGGTACCTTTAGCCGGTATGGTAAGGGGTCCGAAATTGTCCTCATTCCAGGGATACATGGGATCATGCGGGAAAATATATTTAGCATATTCCCCCGGTTCTTTCAGGATTTTTTGTAAAGATTTAACATTACTGAACTCCTTCAGTTTGTCGGCATTATTCTTTGTCAGTGGTAAAATATATAAATTAGCAGAGAATGAATGGCGGTCGGACAGAGCAATATCAAGACGGTCGAAGGCTTTGGGGTTTATTCTTGAAGTGGTATTGACCATGTAATTTAATTGCTGATATTCAAATGGACCCTGTTCATTTCCATTAATAATCAGTTTCCCTTCTTTGATCTCTAAAATATCGCCCGGAATTCCAACACATCTTTTAATATAGTTATCTCTCCGGTCAACCGGACGGTAAACAATAGTTTTATTTTCCAGAATCTTCTGCCTGGCCCGGTTCCAGTAATAATCGTCCTGCCTGGTTGAATCATGCTGGCTTTTTTCAAGTTCTTTTAATCCTGAAGCTTCAGACCTGATGATAGAATAATAACTTTGTGCCTGGTTTTCAATTACAACAGTATCGCCGGCAGGGAAATTGAATACAACAATATCATTATTTTTAATTTTACTGAAACCGGCAAGACGCTTGTATGGCCATTTAATCCATTCAAGGTACGATTTAGACTTTACTAAAGGAAGGGTATGCTGGGTAAAAGGGAAGGAGAGGGGGGTGTTGGGCAGGCGTGGGCCATAACTCAATTTACTTACGAACAGATGGTCGCCAATAAGCAGTGATTTTTCCATCGATCCTGTAGGTATCCTGAAATTTTGGAAAAAGAATATGTTAATAAGAGTTACAGCAATTATCGCAAATATCAGGGCATCAAGCCATTCAATAAAGGCGCTGTTTTCCTCGTTCCTTTTTTTCCAGAACGCCCAGTTTACTTTTTTTGTAACGTAAATGTCGAATATTATTCCAAGTCCGATAAGCAACCAAAAGTTACCAACCCAAATCACCCAAAGAATGTAAAATATCGCAGCTATGCCAAATTTGAAATAATTATTTTTCAGAATATTCATATATCATAATTTTTATCTGGCAAATGTAATATTTAACCTGAAGAATTCATAACTTTTAGAATACAGAACAGAGACAAATAGTTTGGGAGTTTATAAGTTTATGAGTTTAGGAGTTAAAAAATTGTGATGCAGTGTTGCAGTGAAGAAGGCTGTTATTAAGTAGTAGTCATTACCTTCAAGCATCAAGTTTAATCCTTCAAAGAGGTCTAAGGTTTCCAGTTGAAGGTTATTTTCATCCTTCAACAATCATCCTTCATCCTTCAGAAGGGTTAAATACCCAGAACATCTTTCATTTCATAAACCCCTTTCTTATTTCTTATAAACTCTGCTGCTATAATTGCCCCGTGAGCAAATCCTTCCCGGCTATTTGCCTCATGTTTCAGTTCAATACAATCGACAAGGGAATTATATCTAATAATATGAGTGCCAGGCACAGTGTCTTTTCTTTCAGAAAGTATACTGATTGTATGTTTGTTTGCAGTTTGTTCATTTTCCCACTCCTTTTTTCTCTCCATGTTTTTTATAATACTGTCAGCCAGTATAATTGCTGTGCCACTGGGGGAGTCAAGTTTTGTGGTATGATGTATCTCATTTATTTCAACGTCATATTGCCCGAAATTATCCATGATATTTGCAAGCGTAGCATTGAGATAAAACAAAATGTTGACACCTACGCTGAAATTTGAAGCGTACAGAAAAGATCCGTTCGTCTTTTTACAGAAATCAGCTGCTTCATTGTACTTTGCCAGCCACCCGGTAGTACCTGATACTACAGGTGTTTTTGCTTTTAAGCATTTCATGATATTTCCGAATGCAGCCGAAGGCCGGGTGAATTCGATGGCCACATCAATCTTCTGCAGATTATCGTCATTAAGTTCTTCCGTGTTATTCTTATCGATAATAAAACCTGTTGAGTGGCCCCTTTTTTGAGCGGATTTTTCAATTTCCCGTCCCATTTTCCCATATCCGATTATTCCTATATGCATGATCTGTGGCTTTATTAGTGTATTAGAATATTAATGTTTATGGCTTGATAGTGTCAAATTTCATTATACTTCGCATTTTTTAAATCAATTTGCGAAGCTATGTTTTTAATTATATAAAGATAAAAAAAATGGGAAGTCTTGCTGACTTCCCATAACATACTAAGTAGGATGCAAATGATTTATTTCACATCTTTCACTTTATTTACAACTGCTTCAAAAGCTTTTGGATGATTCATTGCAAGATCGGCAAGTACTTTGCGGTTAAGCAATATTCCTTTTTTATTGATCTTTCCTAAGAATTCGGAATAGGACATATCATATTGGCGTACAGCAGCATTAATTCGCTGTATCCAAAGTGATCTGAAATTCCTTTTCTTCTTTTTCCTGTCATAATAGGCATACTGAAGACCTTTTTCCATGGCATTCCTGGCAACAGAGTAAACATTTTTTCTGCGTCCAAACTGCCCTTTGGTCTGTTTTAATACTTTTTTTCTTCTTTTTTTTGAGGCTACCTGGTTTGTTGCTCTTGGCATAGCTTTTAATTTTTAAATGGTTAGCGGTCTGTTGAAGACTCTTTACGGCTAATTCATTCTGTTTATAAATAATGATAATTTAACGCTCTTACGGTGGGAGTCATTCCTATTTCATTCCTAATAACAGCTTGATATTTTTCTCGTCTGCGTGGTGAACTTCACCAAAATAACCAAGATTCCTTTTTCTTTTTTTGTGTTTCTTGGTTAGATTATGACTTTTAAAGGCATGTTTCCTCTTTATTTTTCCCGATCCGGTTATTGAAAATCTCTTTTTTGCACCCGGATTTGTCTTCATCTTAGGCATTTTTATATGCTTTTTATGTTATTGATTAATATTAGTTCTTTTTTCTCTGAGTTTTTGGCGAAATGAATATTGTCATTCTTTTTCCTTCAAGCTTTGGCAATTGTTCAATAGTTCCCACTTCCTCTAGATCTTGTGCTAACCGAAGAAGAAGGATCTCACCTTTTTCTTTAAATAGTATCGAGCGACCTTTGAAAAAAACAAATGCTTTGACTTTAGAGCCATCTTTGAGGAACTTTTCAGCATGCTTCAGTTTAAAGTTGTAATCATGATCATCCGTATTGGGGCCAAACCGCAATTCCTTAACAACCACTTTGATCGTTTTGGCTTTGATGGCCTTTTGTTTTTTTTTCAACTGATAAAGAAACTTCTGATAATCAAGTATTTTGCACACTGGCGGATCTTCATGAGATGAAATCTCAACAAGATCAAGGTTCAATTCATCAGCCATTTTCAGGGCTTCTTCAATAGAATAAATACTTTCCCCTTCATCAATATTATCGCCAACAACTCTTACTGTTCCCGCTCTGATGTGTTCATTTATCCGGTGTTGAGGCTGATTTTTTCTTTTTGATCCTCTTTGAAAATAAGGTCTGGCTATAGCTGAACCCTCCTTTTATTAATTTATAATTAATTAATTTTTACTTTCTCAGTGATAAATTCAGCGAATTCCTTTAATTTCATATTCCCCTGGTCCCCTTCACCTTGTTTTCTCACTGATACTGTTTCTTTATTCATTTCTTTCTCACCTACAATAAGCAGATAAGGGATACGCTTTAATTCGTTATCCCTTATTTTCTTGCCAATCTTTTCATTACGGTCGTCAACCAGGGTGCGAATATCGTAATTATTTAGGAAATTAAAAACTTTTTTCGCGTAATCATTGAATTTTTCACTGATTGGCAGAATGACAACCTGGTCTGGAGTTAACCAGAGAGGAAATTTCCCTTTTGTATGTTCAATAAGTAGCGCTATAAAGCGTTCCATTGAACCAAAAGGAGCTCTGTGGATCATAACAGGTCTGTGCTTTTTATCATCAGCGCCTATATATTCCAGGTCAAATCTTTCAGGTAGATTATAGTCAACCTGAATTGTGCCAAGCTGCCATTCTCTTCCGATAACATCGTTAACCATGAAATCAAGTTTGGGGCCGTAAAATGCTGCTTCACCCTTAACTATTTTTGCATTAAGTCTTTTGTCCTCACATGCTTCGAGAATTGCCTTTTCAGCTTTTTCCCAATTTTCATCGCTCCCGATATATTTCTTTTTGTCCTCAGGATCCCGTAATGAAATTTGTGTAGTAAAGTTATGAAAGTCCAATGCGTTGAAAATACGAAAGACAATATCAATTACTTTGATAAACTCCTCCTTCAATTGGTCGGGACGGCAAAATATATGTGCATCGTCCTGTGTAAATCCACGCACTCTTGTTAATCCATGCAATTCGCCACTCTGCTCATAGCGGTACACAGTTCCAAACTCAGCGTATCTGATCGGAAGGTCCTTATATGAGTGTGGTTTAGCCAAGTAAATTTCACAATGATGCGGGCAGTTCATTGGCTTAAGCAGGAATTCCTCTTTTTTATCCGGAGTATGAATGGGTTGAAACGAATCTTTTCCATACTTGTCATAATGCCCTGAAATGACGTAAAGTTCTTTTAGGCCAATATGAGGAGTGATAACCGGTTCGTATCCGTATTCCACCTGTACTTTCTTCAGGAAATTCTCTAATCTTTCTCTTAACTTAGCTCCATTTGGCAACCATAACGGAAGTCCCTGGCCAACCCTGGGGCTGAAAGTAAACAGTTCAAGTTCCCTGCCAATCTTACGGTGATCCCTCTTTTTTGCTTCTTCAAGCATCTCGAGGTGATCATCAAGCAATTTCTTTTTTGGAAATGAAACTCCGTATATCCTGGTTAGCTGTTTTCTGTTCTCATCACCTCTCCAGTAGGCTCCTGCAATACTCAGCAATTTTATCGCTTTAATGGATTCCGTAGAAGGCAGATGTGGTCCCCTGCAAAGATCAGTGAAGTTTCCATGTGTATATAAAGTGATTTTATTATCATCCAGTTCTCCGATCAATTCCTGCTTATATTCATCTCCCTTTTTTGTATATCTTTCCAGCGCTTCCTTCTTGCTGGTTTCCTTTTTTGTGAATTTATTTTTTTGCCTGGCCAGTTCAATCATTTTCTGTTCGATCTTTGGCAGATCTTTTTCAGCAATAACAGTATCCCCGGGTGGATCAACATCGTAATAAAATCCTTGTTTGATCGCCGGACCAATACCGAATTTTATCCCGGGATACAGAGTTTCAAGCGCTTCAGCCATCAAATGTGCTGATGAATGCCAAAAAGCATGCCTGCCTTCAGGATTATCCCACTTGTTGAGCATTATTGCTGCATCATCGTTGATAGGACTGGTCAAATCCCGGATATCCTCATTAACAGTTATTGAAAATACTTCCTTTGCAAGCCCGGGACTTATGCTTTTTGCAATCTCGATGCCCGTAATACCTTCAGGAAATTTTTTTACAGACTTATCAGGAAATGTAATTTTTATCATATACTCTGCTTTTTTGCTTTTGCTGAAACAGTTTGCAAAGGTAATATAAAATGACCAAAATGACTAAAATTGTAAATGACTAAAATGACTAAAATGACTAAAATTATAAATGACTCAGTTTTAACCGGATTTTAAAGGGTGCAAAAGGATTTTGCGAGCGCACCCTGACCAGAGTATCATGGGGAGTGAAGCGACTCTTGCCCTCCGTAACACAGTGAAGGTGGGACGCAAACTCCCAAAAACAATCAGAATGCCAATATAAAATGGACTGTCATGAGCTTTACGAAAAGCCATTAAAGATTACTTCACTTCATTCGCAATATTTCGTGTACTTATTATGCTTTAACCAGTAACCAGTAATTTCACTAAATTGCTTGTGATCCCTGATTTTATAAGTAAAAGACTGTCAGAGTATTATGATGTATTACCAAAGGGCTCAGATAAAAAAGTTATAATACATACAGATTGGCATCAAATTTGAATTTTAATAAACAGAACCCATTAAATCAAGAGTTATGCAACGTTTAGCAATTATAATTTCAGTTATACCACTATTATTTTCGGCATGTGTTGAAAGACCTGAAGCAGGATTTTTTACTTCAAATGTTGTGATCGAGGTAGGAGAACCGGTCTATTTTACAAATAATTCATTTGATGCTGTTTATTTTGAATGGGATTTTGGTGACGGTTCTTTTACTGATGAGCCTAACCCAATTCATTATTATGATGCATCAGGCACTTTTAATGTAACTTTGAGCGCCTGGTCAAAAAATGATTATGTTGATAGAGCTTATCAGGATATTACCGTGCTTTTTCCAACAACGCTTGAGGTAATCGTTCAGGAGTATTATGATGAATATTTAGTGCAAGGTGCTAATGTAAGGCTATATCCAACGTATGAAGACTGGCTTGATGAAACAAATATGGTTGCTGAAGGAAACACTAACCAGAATGGTAAAGTGATTTTCTCAAGATTACAACCTGTTGTCTATTATGCCGATGTATGGGAATCGGAACACAATAACTTTACATTAGCCGACGAAGATGTGGATTGGATTAGGATTCCCCGGTTAGTAGCAAACGATATAAATAGTTTTGTTGCCTGGGTTGATTATGTTCCTAATAAAGGTATTGAACGTGACAGGAATAGTAAGATACCGGCAAAAAACAGAAAATTCTTCGAAAAAAGGTAATGTATAATCAAAAATGTTAGTATTTCTTTGTTGCTGCCGGAGTAAGGGACAGGACAAATTTACGAACCCATTCCTGGATAATTAAGAGTTCCTTAAAAGGTCTGCGGTAAAAGACTTTCTTTTCCCTGATTTCAATAAGATTTTCTTTCTGTCCGGGCATGAAGTCCAGTTCTGTTTTTGTGACTCCAAGTATTAATGGAAGCTCTTCAAAAGCAAAGCCATATAATTGTTTTAGTATTTTTTCTTTTTTATATTCAATATTTAGTTGAATTATTGAAGAATTGAACTTCTTTGAATCTGCAAACCCTCGTTCTCTTTTGTAGTAAAGTTTTTTTCTTTTAAAAAAATCTTCGATATGCATTGGATTTACTACCCTTGCCATATCGAGGATAAATTCAATAAACCGGTTATACAAATAATCCGTATTCCCGGTCATTTCAGGTTCATGATATGCCAGGTTAGCTGAAGTCCGGTACCATTTTCTTTCTCTTTTGATATGATCAAATCTGTCGGTACAGGGTTGAATATAATTCCTGGCATTATCAAGAAGCTTTCTGGCATATTCATAATTCCGGTTCACAATATGGAGATCGGCTAGTTTGATCAGTATATTGTATTGATGATGTGTAAGGGTATCCATATCCAGGACACCGGAAAGATAGTGAATGGCTTCATCGGTTTCAGAACTGTTGAGATGATCAGCCATTGTAATATGCAGATTCAGAAAATAGGGCTCATTAGAAGGTACTTTATCTATAATATCTGCAAGATAATCAAGGGTTCCTTTGTATGACACAGAAGGTTCTTTACGCATATAGGGAATCAGTTTGTTCAGGCAGCTAACCAGGGCCGTATTGCCTTCGCGCAGATATGTTGCTGCAATATCCTGCAAAAAAGTGATAGCCCCGGAGTAACCCTTTTCACGTTTTATTTTCGTAGCCAGTACCATAAGTTTGTGAACATCTGCATCAGGATGCGTTACCCTGGTTTTATAACCTTTAAATTCCTCGAATTGAATACGGAACTCACCAGAGTCTTCCGTTTTTTTCTTTCCTGGATAAAAGAGGCGCCTGAAGAATGATATCATATCCGGTTTGTTGAGTTACTGATTCGAATATCCTTTAAAACAGAAAAATACGAATTAATTCTCGAAATATCAAGACAGTATTATTTTTACTATTTCCACTTTGTTTTTTTTCTATTATATTTGTAAAACCCATTATTATTTATAAATATTTGACAAACAGAATGTTTAGAAGCGCTTTATCATATTTGTCAGTTTATCTTTTTTTTCTTGTATTTGTTACAAGCGGGTTTGCACAGGAAAATGTGGTAAAGGTCGAACGGTCGACGGATAAAATCCTTCTTGAAGGGAAGGCATATTATATACATATTGTAAAAAAGGGACAGACACTTTATTCTATTAGCAAAGTATACCAGGTTTCTCAAAAGGAGATCTCAAAAGAGAATCCAACTGTAGCATTTGGCTTAAGACCGGGTCAGCCGTTGAAAATCCCGGTTTATCCCTGGAAGCCGGAACCCAAAGCGCCGGGAGAAACTGAAGATTATATTTTCCATGAAATTGAATCCGGGCAGACTTTATATTCCCTTGCAAAAGAATATGAAGTTACTGTTGACGAGATAATGGATCATAACACCGGTATCAGTATAGATGACATTGCTATTGGAACCATAATAAAAATACCTAAAAGAAAATACCAGATCAGGGAAGAAAAATTCGAGTTTGCTGAACAGGATTATATTTTCCACAGGATAAAAAGGAAAGAGACACTTTATTCCTTGTCGAGGAAATACAATGTTTCAGTGAGGGAATTAAAGAAAGCTAATGAAGGATTGCGTTGGGGATTAAAAAACGGGCAGTATCTCAGAATCCCGGTTGCCGGTGAGTTACCGGATTCAGTACAACTTATTGTGGAAGATACAGAATATAAGGAAGATACTGCAGATATTTTTTGTGAATCCCTGGTAAATATCTCTAATCGTACTCTGAAGATTGCACTTCTTTTGCCGTTTTATCTGGATAAAAACAGTGAAAGATCCTATATAGACTCATCTGAAGTGGATTATCAGGGCGAAAAGATCATGGAGGTTATTGAAAGGGATGAAACATGGGTCTTTCCGCAAAGTATATTTTTTCTGGATTTCATGATGGGAGTGAGAATAGCTCTTAATTCTCTGAAAAAGGAAGGAATATCTGTTGAACTTTTTTGTTTTGATACAGAAGCCGATACCGCAGTTGTCAGAGAAATTGTTGAAATGGATGATTTATGGGATATGGACCTTATAATCGGACCGGTTTATCATCATAATTTGTCTATAGTTGGACCTTATGCAATAAAGTATCAGATCCCACTGGTTTCACCTTTATCATCCAAAGGCAATCTTACTGAATCCAACCCTTACCTTTTTCAAATTGTACCATCCATTGATGCTGAATTTGAACAACTTGCAAACTATGTTTCTCAGTATCACGGTAGCAATATTGTATTGATACATTCAGGAGATTTGCGCGAAGAGGAAAGAATTTTTACACTAAAGAGAAATTTGTTCAGGTATTTTGCTTATCGTACTATCTTCGATGAGGTAATTTTCAAAGAAATTATTTATAATGAAAGTTTTACTGCAAACGATGCTATAAACAGTATTGAGCACTCACTTTCAAAGCAGGTTGAGAACCTGATTATTGTTCCATCCGGTCAGGAAACTTTTACAAGTGAAATATTAGCTCGTTTACATCCTCTTTCTCAGGATTATACAATTACAGTTCTTGGCTATCCAACCTGGGTAAAATTCAGGAATGTAGAATTAAAATATTATTATGACCTTGGTGTACAGATATTTACGCCTTTTTACATTGACTATAATAATGACAGGGTTAAGGATTTTCTCAGGAAATACAGAAAAAGTTTTAATACTGAACCTTATCAGTTCAGTTATGCATGGAAAGGATATGATATAGCTTATTATTTTATAAGCGGATTATCAAGGTATGGTGATCATTTTCTCACATGTTACAAGAATCATCAGCCTCAGCTGCTTGAAACTGATTTTGAATTCAACAGGGTGAATTCACACGGAGGATATATGAACAATCATTTCCGTATGCTAAAATATACTCCGGATTACGAAATCCTGGATATTAACAGCAGTAAGGCAGAAGCAAAATTACCGAAAAAGTAGTTTGCCCTGTATTATTCAGGATTTAATGAATTGATCAGGTTACAATCTGCATCAAACTACTTCACCATTTGCCAGTGTAATTGCTGCTCCTATCACCGTAGCAAAATCTGCATTTTCAGGTATGATAAATTTTGTTTTGTGAAGGTCTGCCACACGATTGAGAATGTCTTTAAAAGGTTTGATACCTGCTAACCTGCCAGTCAGAATTATTGTTTTTAAATTGTTTGCATGCGCAGCAGCAATACCCAATATTCCTATGGTTTGTCCAACAAGATTTAAAATTGCCAGCGCAATGTCTTTGTTGGTAGCTTCATCAGCCATTTTCCCAAAGTTTGAAGCAGTAGTGGAAGCTGGCAGATTGTTTATTGATCTGCCGGCAATATCTCCTACTGTCAGGTCCACGCGGTTGAGATTTCCTTTGGATGCCATATCAACCAATGTTTTGATATTGGTAATATTGAGCATTTTTCTTGCTAAACCCAGCAGTGTTCCACCACCTACACCACTGCCACCCCAGTGTTTAATTTCCTTGCCGTTAACAATGACAATTGCAGTTCCTGTCCCCATGCTTATTACCACCGCTTTGCTAAAACCTGATAAAAACGAACCTGCTGTTCCAATTGCCGTAAATTCATCGACTTTTACGACAGGAATGCCAAATAACTTGCTCTGTACTTTATTGGCCCCCACTCCGGTAGCAGCAATAGTAGTTACTTCACTCAACGAGGCGCCTATAGCTTCCAGGAACTTCCCAAGGGCTCCTGCTGCTGAAGTAACAGGGTCATCTGCTTTGACTGTCAGTGGATTAATTATTTTCGATCCCTTTAATCCCACAATATCCGTTGTTGTTCCGCCAATATCTATTCCTATTATCATGGTGTTATCAATTTGATCCAAAGATAGGAATTAATTAAAGGTTAAGGCTAATAATTACTTCCCCCGGAATTTGTCATCAATATTGGTCTTTACTTCTTGTTTTGGGGGCGGCAGAATGGTCATGATCATATCTGCAGCTTGCCTCAAAGCATTCATGCATAATCCTGTTGTGTAGTCAGTAAGGAATTTTCCGGCATCTTCAGGATCTTTGTTGTAAAGTTTTATCGCCCAGTCTTCCACGGAAGGTTGAAGAGTAAGATTAATTTTTTCAAATTTCTTCCACCTGGGCAGAACTATGTCTATACGTTCATTATAATTTCCAATTACAAGGTCAGACAGTCCCCTGAAAACGCTGAATGCAGTTCTTTTATCTTCGCGTTTTCCTGAGTAAACTTCAGGTATTTTGTTAATACCGAAATAAAAAGGCACATATGGGGTAGCGAATGGGCGGCTTAAACCGGTCCATATTATTGCACCTATTTCAACAGTCAATTCACCCCGCAGTTGAATTACATCAGTGTGGACACATTTTGAGGATGCGATCATCCTTTCGCCCGGACTTTTTCCTGTTTCAGGATAGCCGTCAAATTTTGTTCCCTGGTAATGATCTCTCAAAATGGAAAAAAGTTTTTCAACATTTATTTTTTCATCTGGTTTGAAAAACATTTGGAAATCTCTGCCTTCCGGATCGGGGTTAAGGGATGGACTCAGGATTGAAATTCCACGCCATTCCCGGCGGCTGTTATAAAAAGGATTTTTTGAAGAATAAACTCTGCCGCCAAATGCCTTTCTGAAATTGAACGGTCCCATTCCGGGGTCCCACAATCCCTTCTTTTTACAGAATTCCGGCAACCCGGGAGAAGTGATAACATTGGCAGTGTCATCGATGTTAATATTCCCGATCCTGTAGCCGTTTGCCTGTACCCAGTAACAACTGTCAGGCACGCGGACAGCTGCCCATGTACTTCCGCCGCCTGTTTCCAGGTACCATATCTCTTTCGGATCGGCAATACCGACCCCGGACGGATAAGCAATACCGTATTTATTGTATAAATCTCCAATCAATTCAACACACTGGCGCGCTGTTTTTGTTTGTTGCAGTGCAATATATCGCACACCGCCGGGTAACCCGTTCTTAACCAGTGGATCAGTCACCCTGGCTTTCACGTTTCTGTCACTTATCAAAGATACACCACCGGCAATAGCAACCTGGTATTCATTCACTGCTACTGCATCTCCCTCTTTATATCCGTTCCTGATACGCAGAACCATCCATTCACAGGTAAAAGATGCATTTGGTATGGTAAGACCGTTTGAGAACCGAATGCTATCTTCGTAAGTATGTTTCTGTTTTGGAATTTTTTCACAAAATGATATCTCAGTTCCTGTAAGATCATTGTTATGAGCAACCAGTACAGATCCATCTGTTGTAGCATCTTTACCTGCCAGGATCATGTAACATTCCCTGTCACTATTTCTGTTTTCCGGAACCTGTGAAAAGGCATTAAATATTCCGGTAATGAGCAAGAATTGTACAAAAAAAAGAATGAAAGCTCTATGATTGTTATTCATGTAGTTTCCTTGTTTTCATTATCCCTTATCTCGACTCTTAGTTTTGTCGTAACCACCATAGCATCAAATAATTGAACTAATCTGCCAAGAGTAAGATTCCTGTCTCCCCGTTCCAGTTTGGATATCTCTGATTTTTCCACGCCAATCAGCCTGCTAAGCTGTTTCTGGGTCAGTTTCTTATGCTTTCGCAGTGCCTTTACAAGTGCAGCCATAGACTCGGCATCCAGTTCTGATTCAAATACATCAATAGTCGGGGGGTTGCCGTACCCGGTAAAAGCCTTGTCTCTTACCATGATGTGCTTGATTTTCCCGGTTTCTTTGCTCATTGCAGTTCAATTATTTAAATCGTTTTGGCAGAATAGTCTGCCTGGGTTCAATTACTTGTTTTCTTCCTCAATTTTTCCACACTCCCGGACATTATTTCCTGTTCGTTCCTGCAGGTCATCTCCAAGGTCTGTCCGGGCTTTTTCAGCCAGGGCTTGCAGTTCTTTTACAATCTCAGGATAAATTTCTTTTACATCATATCTTTCTCCAGCATCACGTCGCAGATTATAGAGAGCAAATTCTGCGGCGTCTTGTGCATAAGGTCCCGGCCAGCCGTCATTTCCCGGCAGCGCTCCTTCATACGACCTGGTGGGATGGGGGAAAATGAGTTTCCATTTATCTTTCCTAAGAGGAAGCTTTGGATACTTTGCTTTCCATGATCTCGAAGAGGTGTCGGTGACCGGTGTACCGTCATAATCCACAGGCCACATGTCGTTGGAATAGGGAATACCAATATACTCATCAAACCCATGCTGCAGGGGAAGGAATTTTTCATGGTGTCCCAGGTGCCATTTTCCGAATATTGCTGTTGCATAACCCTTTTCTTTCAATAATTCCGCAATAGTTACCTCCTGTTCATTAATACCGTTTTCTGACCAGGGCATAAGTGCTCCGTGTATTCCGATACGATTTGGATAACAACCTGTTAGCAATGCTGCTCTTGAAGCGCTGCATACAGCCTGGGCAGAATAAAAATGTGTAAAATGCATTCCTGAGACATAGTCAAGACTTCCATTTGAAACTGGAAATTGGGACGACATAAACATTTACAATAATAGCAATCCGAATTTCAAATTTCTTGGTTATTCAATTTCTGTATCCTCATGAGCATTCACAAACAGTATATTACCCACTTTATCATATCCCATAAATAACTTTTTCTTGTCATGTTTTAATTGTTCACCACGAAAACCTACCACGGTAAGACCGGCATTTTCTGAATATTTATTGATCATCTCTTTATTACTGATCTCCTCTTCCCTTTTCAGGATTTTGATGTTTTTAGTTGAAATAGGCAACCGCCCTTTATTAATTAACTCAACCAGTTCTTTTCGGGTTTTTTCTAATTCGTTCTCATCACAAATTTCAAAAATCTTAATACTGCTTTTTTTCCAGTCGGGATGACTCAGAATTACGTAGCTAAGCAGGATCATCAGATTTGCATTTTCATAATCTGACCTTCTGATCCAGATATGGATCCCATCACTGAAATTAATGGGTTTAAGTACACTCCCCAGTATGCATATATCGTAATTCCCTGAGCGGCACAGAGAATAATTGTCAATGATTTGATTAAGATTCTCAGGGTTATTCTTGTCAAATTCAAATAAAATAGTATTGTTTTCCATTCCGGATATACCTGGAAGCTGGATTATCTGGGCAATAGCCGAAGTGAATGAGGGTGATATAATGGTATCAATGTAGAACTTATTATTCCGGATATTTGCTTTCTTTATCAATTTTTCCAGTATCTCTTTTGCATTTTGTTGCGATGCATGTGAATAATAATCCTTTATCAGATGTATGTAAGTTCCGAAACCATGCTTGTAAGACACCCAGTTTAACAGACTGAAAGCAGTTTCCCTTTCAAATGAGTCGTGCGAAACACATACTACTGAAGGTCTCCACTTGCGTGTACTTTCCAGTTTTCTCGACTTCTGTAAATAAACCTGGAGACTATGGCTTATTTGGAAAAACACACTCAGAAAGATAGACTCCAGGCCTTCACGGTCTTTGTGAAAGTTCCTTATATAAAGATAAACGACGATCATCAGTCCAATAGCCAAAATGGTGTAAATTGTACTTATCATAAACATCATCAACAAACTCATAAGAAAGCCGATCAGAGAAATATACCATCTTGAACGGAATACCGGACGGTAAGAGGGATCAGCTCCAAAATGATAAAGAAAAGAAATAAGACAGAGCGCCCCGTATGTAACCATGAAAAACATGGTAATGATCTTTGCAACACTGTTCACATCACCAAGGGCTACAAATACAAATGCTAAAACGCAGGTAATCAAGGTTCCGTTAAAGGGTTCATTTGTTTCTCCCTTTCCTTTGGCTACAAAATTATTGAACTTCTCTGACGGGAAAGACTTGTCCGCTCCAAGGGCTTGTATCTTGCGTGGTGCAGCCAAAATGGCTCCAAGAGCTGATGAGAAAGTTGATGCTGCCAGTCCCAGAGGGATGAATATTCTTCCTGCAACTGCAATCTTACTCATAACCAGCTGATCATTTGCGAGATCTTCAGGACTTGCAGATATACTTAGTTTCCAGGTAATAAATAGATATATGACCATCCCTAAAACGGTGGCAGAAATAGTTCCGAGAGGTATTGATTTTGCGGGGTTCTTCAAGTCTCCTGATAGTCCGACACCGGCAGATAAACCTGTGAAGGCAGGGAAGAGGATAGCAAATACAATGAAGAACTGATCCATGTTCTTAAACGCGCCGGGAGGAAAGCCGCGAGAGGCCGATTCACTGAATTCGGTTGAACCAAGAAAAAACAAAGCGATTGAAAGAAATAATACTCCTACAACAACATAGAGCACTTTCATGCCCACTTTGGCACCACGTTTAAGGATAACCGCAGAAAGAAGTGCCATAGCAGGCAGACTGATCGCCTGACGTGGCAATTCAAAATCAAAAGTTTCTTTTATCCAAAAGAACAGGGGTGTAAATGCTTCAGTGAAAGCAATTACATAAAATGCGACACTAATGGATTGAGAAAGGTATAGTGAAAAACCTATGGTAGCCCCAATATTCAGCCCGAATGAACGGCTGATAATGAAATATTCACCACCCCCTTCAACCCGACGGTTTGTTGCTATCTCTGAAATGGCCAGAGCCGTAGGGATGGTTACTAAATGTGCAAGAATAATGACCAGGATAGTTCCGAATGGCCCTATTGTCCCTACAGAAAATCCAAACCGCAGGAATAAAATGGCACCCAGAATTGTAGCAATGCTGGTAAAAAATACAGGGGCTGTCCCGAACGACTTTTTGTTCTGTTGCATCAGGATGGAGAAATCAGTTAAACCGGGTTTAAAGATAATATTTTTAATTATTGAAAATATTTTGTTCATGTTTTTTTGAATATAACCAGTAACCAGTAACTTGTACCCGAAACCCGAAACCCGTAATGAATTTCTCTCCTCAGAAAATACCGGTGGAAAAACAGATCATCCTGAAGTTACTTGATTGTAAACCGGGGAGTAATGCGTTTAAGATTGTCGATTCTGTTTATGAAGCGGTACTGAATAAGGCATATGCTTTAGCCCAACCCAGGGGGATTATTAAAACAGGAAAAATCCCAGAGGGTATTAATCTTAGGAAAAAGGAAAATTTCCGGAATGGAATATTCTGTCTTGCAACTTTGGGTAACCGGATATCCAAGAAGTCTTCATCCTTATTCTCTTCCGGTGAATATATTGAAGGATTACTGCTCGATACTATTGCCGACCAGATGCTTGTTAACCTTACAACCTTGATGTACCGGGAAATAATTATACCCTTTGTAAGGATAAGAGAAGTTGGTCTTAGTTACCGCTATATCCCAGGGAGTCAGGGCGTTCCAATGGAATATCAAAAACATATCCTGAACCTGGTTGGATTAGAAGCTAAAGCTGAAATATCTATTACAGAAGGAATGATGCTTAACCCGGTTAAATCAACTGCATATTTTTATGTTATGGACAGATCAATGCCCAGGAGGAAAATCGACCGTGACTGCAGGAGATGTGATATGAAAGATTGTAAATACAGGAGTATTTCATGTGCAGAAATTACAATTGTAGCAGGTGAGAAAAAGAAAAAAGTCATCCTTCTGAAAGAGATGACCTTATTGGAAGGGTTACGTGAACAAGGATGGGGAGTGGAAGCACATTGCAACGGGGCAGGTTATTGTGGAAAATGTAAAGTTTTACTTTCGGGAGAGGCGCCCGGACCGGGATCGAATGAAAAAGAGGTGATTTCACAAAAGGAATTACAAAAAGGAACCAGGCTTGCATGCAGAGTAAATCCCGTTGATGGAATGATTATCCATCTGCCGGAAAAAGCTACCGCCGGTTTTCAGATTGAACAGGGTTATAAATACCGAAAGGATAGCAGGAGGAGCGAATTGCTTGTGAGATCAGATTCTGCATTGTATATAAAAGAAAAGGATAGAGGTACTGCCTGTGGACTTGCTGTTGATATTGGTACTACGACCGTAGTAATTGTACTGGTTAACCTGATAACAGGAAAAACGATCGGAACATCTTCATTCCTTAATCCTCAAAGGGAGTATGGAGATGATGTCATAACCCGGATTCAATTTACTTCGACCAAAAATACGGATATTTTAACCAAACTGATAAGGGAGTCATTATCCAGGGCAATTAAAGAGCTGTCTCATATAAATAAAATTAGAGCAGAACAAATACAAAAATTAACTGTGGCAGGAAATACCACTATGATCCATCTGTTTCTTGGATTGCCGGTCAAATCACTCGCTGTAAGCCCCTTTACCCCTGTTTCCCTCGATCCTGTTATTTCACCGGCAGAGAATTTTCTCAAAGATTGTTTTTTATCTGCTGAAATGCGGATATTTCCGGGTGTATCTGCATATATCGGTCCTGATATAGTATCAGGTATATATAATAGAAGTTTTGAATGTCTGGATGAGGTTACTTTGTTTATCGATATGGGGACTAACGGAGAGATTGTTATAGGTGACAGGGAGAAGATCCTTTGTGCTGCAACTGCAGCAGGACCGGCTTTTGAGGGGGCACGTATCAGTTGTGGAGTGGGAAGTATTACAGGAGCCATATCTTTTGCAGGTATCAGAAAAGGCAAAGTATGGTATAGTACCATTGGACAACAACCAGCTGTAGGATTATGTGGTTCCGGACTGGTTGACCTGGTGGCTGCTTGTCTTGATACCGGAATAATCAACGGTACCGGGTTAATGAAACCTGAATATTTTGAAGAAGGCTTATTGATAGGTACGGATGCAAATGGTAGTGAAATGCGATTGACACAAAAGGATATTCGTGAGCTGCAGCTTGCAAAATCAGCTATCCGGGCTGGATTAGAGATATTGATCAAAGAATTTGATGTGACATACAATGATATTGGAAAGGTTTACCTGGCAGGGGGGTTTGGCAATAATATAAATGCTGATAGTGCGGTGAGAATTGGGTTGTTACCTGAAAAGCTTAAGGGATGTATCGAGTTGGCAGCCAACAGTTCATTAGGTGGAGCAGTGGATTATCTTTTTCATAAAGAGGCAGAAGACAAAATAGCAATGGTGCTTGATAAGGTCCGTTATATAGAATTATCATCTAATCAGGATTTTAATGATTATTTTGCTGAGTACATGTTGTTTCGCTAACCGGTATTAAATGTCTGTTTAATAATTCACAGGTTACAGCGCTTTTGTTTGTAAATTTCCAGGGTAAATTGGCACATCTGATTATTTTCTTTTTCGTTTTTATAGATTATCTGAGTACAATGCCCGTGGCAGATCCCGAAGGTTGTACCGTGATGCCATTGTTTCTCCATAAGCTCCTGCAGAACGGATACAAAGCAAATCGTTTCTGTTGGTTTCAGGTAGTAAGATATATTTACCAAAAGTATCTGACGATTCGCAGATTGGTCCGACAATGGTATAATATTCCTGCTTTCCGGTTGATGTAAAATTTTCTATTTTGTGATATGCCTGGTAAAGTGCAGGCCGGATGAGATCAGTCATACCCGCATCTACAATAGCAAACTTGGTGTTTATTCCTTTCTTTATATATAATACTTTGGTTATCAGGCTTCCACATTGTGCAACCAGGGAACGCCCTAATTCAAAATGCACCTTTTGTCCGGGACCAATATCGAGAAACCTGTTGAATAATTTGAAATAATTTGGGAAATCACTAACCGGATGATTATCCGGATCGTTATAATCTACTCCAAACCCTCCGCCAACATTTATATGGTTAACTATTATCTGATGGTTATGGAACCATTCCTGTATTTGGTTCACACGTATGCATAATCGTTTAAATGTATTCAGATCGGTAATCTGAGAGCCAATATGAAAGTGCAGCCCTACAAATTTGAGATTAGGACAAAGTGCTAACGTATCCATTATTATTTCTAATTCCCCCGGGTGGATACCGAATTTATTTTCTTCCACTCCTGTTGTTATATATTCATGTGCTCCTGCCCGGAAATTCGGATTGATCCGTAGAGCAATATTTACTGTTTTGCCTGCTTTCCCGGCAAGTGAATTAATTACTTTTATTTCGGCAATAGATTCACAATTAAAGCAAAATATGTTTGTTTCCATTGCTAATTCAATCTCCCAGTCAGTTTTTCCAACACCCGCGTAAACAATTCCTTCAGGATCAAACCCTATTTCAATTACTTTTTTTATCTCATTACCACTAACACAATCGGCATCAATTCCATGGTGCCTGATAATCTTTAATATCCGGTCGTTTGCATTGGCTTTTACCGCGTAATGGATAATAAAATTATATTTATCAGCTTCTTTTTTTGCTGTTGCCAGAGTATGATTCAACAGATCAAGATCATAATAATAAAAAGGAGTCCTTTCTTTTTGTATAGGTTCAGGTATTTTGAATTTTGCTATGCTGTCCATTTTATTTTGTAATTTCAAATAGTTCCTTATTCAATAAATTAAGCGCTTTTATTTTGTAATCGCTTTTTACCAGTACCGAAATATTATGTGAACTTCCACCATATGAGATCATTCTCAGGGGAATTTCGCGAATTGCTTCCAATATCTTTACCGCTACGCCATTTTTTTCAGCAATAAAATCACCCACTATACAAATGATTGAATTATCATAAACAATTTCTACAATACCAAATTTTTCCAGTTCCTTTTTTATCTCTTCCAGATGTTCAGTATTGTCAATAGTTAGTGAAACAGTAACTTCCGAAGTTGCGATCATGTCGATAGGGGTCCGATAGATCTCGAACACCTCGAATATTTTTCTTAAGAATCCATATGCAAGCAGCATACGGGCCGATATTATTTTAATTGCAGTAATCCTGTCCTTTGCCGCGACTGCTTTAATTCCGTTAAGTGTAATTTGATTGGTAATAATAGTACCGGGATCATCAGGGTTCATGAAATTTTTTAGGCGTACCGGGATATTTGATTCTTTGCATGGCTGAATGCTGTTAGGATGGAGTATCTTCGCACCGAAATATGCAAGCTCAGCAGCTTCGTTAAATGAAAGCTCTCTCAATATGCGGGTTTCAGTAACGTACCTGGGATCATTGTTCTGAAAACCATTGATATCAGTCCATATCTGTATTTCCTCCGAGTGGATAGCTGCTCCAATAAGCGAAGCTGAATAATCACTTCCTCCACGTTTCAGATTATCTACCGCACCATATGCGTTCCGGCAAATATAACCTTGTGTAATAATGACCTGGTTTTTTTTGTGTTTTATTAATTCCCGGTTCAGGTTTTCCTTTATATAGAAATTATCAGGTTCCCCTTCTTTATCAATGCGCATGAAACTGAGAGCGGATAAAAGACCTGAATTGATTCCCTGTTCTTTCAGCATTTGGTGGAATAGGACTGAAGTGATAAGTTCTCCCTGTGCAAGAATGGCTTTTTCCTGGAGCTTGGTGAGAACTTCCTGTGTGAATCCCAGTATATCTTGAAAGTGATCTTCAATCAACTTTATACCGGTATCAATATATACCTGGCTATCAAATAGTTCTTCGGCAGTATGTTTGTAATGATCCTCCAGTTCACAGATCTTTTTCTTTGCTTCCATTTTCCTGTTCTGATTAAGCAAATTGATTATTTCAACAAGAGTATCTGTTGTTCCTGACATAGCAGAAAGTACTACAATAATCTGCTTCTCAGATGTTATCAAAGGTATAAGGGCTTTCATTCTTGATGAAGAGCCCAATGAAGTTCCGCCGAATTTTAAGACTTTCATTTTTCAGGTTAATAGATTAGTAAGAAAAAAAAGCCTGCAGAAATTGCAGGCCCGGATACAAATTTTTGCCTTTTTTCTGTTGCTTCTGTCAGAAAATAATACGTTTCATCATAAATTTATAATTATGTCTGAAATACAATGCCATCTGTATAAGATTTCGATTTAGCTGGTAAAAATATAAAAAAGATCATATAATTAATTAAAGAAATTTAATATTTTTGTATCCCATAAAAGAAAGTATGAATTATGAGTGATGAATGATGAAAAAAGAGATGCTTGAAATTTCTTTAAAACTTCATACATAATCCTTCAACCACAGTGAAATATGCTCCTTCCCCAGTGAAATACTTTCGTACCTCAAATTTCACGGGGCAAGCGTCGCATTTAACGTGGCTGGCCTTCATACTTCCAAAAGCCCAGATGGCAGGGCCGACCGTTAAGAAATTGTCCTGTTGACAATTTTAGGGAGGAGCCAGGTTGCAGGGGAGACAATTCCGACATCTGGGATGGACTTAATAAGTGTTAAGTGAGGAATTGTTTACTTGAAGGTTCTTTAATTTATTGTAAATTATTATTGCCCAGATGGCGGAATTGGTAGACGCGCTAGTTTCAGGGACTAGTTTTCTTCGGAAAGTGCAGGTTCGATTCCTGTTCTGGGCACAGTTGGAAAGGATGAATGATGAATGATGAATGATGAAGTGAAAAGTGTTTATAATCTTTCCAAAGCATTCATCCTTCAAACCTCATCCTTCATATTTCTAAAGCCCAGGTGGCGGAACTGGTAGACGCGCCAGGTTGAGGGCCTGGTGACCGATTTTGGTCGTGCAAGTTCGATTCTTGTCCTGGGCACAGTAGGAAAGGATGAATGATGAAGAGTGAAGAAGAGAGGTGAGAAATGAGAGATGAGAGATGAGTTGAAGAATGAAGAAGAAGAGAAAATTATAGCAAATGTCAGATGGCAAAAGTCAAAAGGCAGATGTTAAAATCAAAGAGATAAAATAACAGCAGACCTACCAGAGTGCGCTGAAGGCGTTCCTGGCAGAGTCGGAAGGAAAAAGTCAATGCTATTCAGGCATAGATACCAAAGCACCCAGTAACTAGTACACAGTACCTTAACCCTCAGCACATTTCATCAATAACACTCACTTCATCCTTCATCCTTCCATTTATTCTCCGTTCCAGCCGGCAAATAAAGTGTAACAATGCAAAATAACAAAACTCTGATTGAATAGGCAGGATATTGAAATTTTATTAATATTGGAAAATTTTTCCAAATAAAAATTTCTTATAAAAAGGTTTCAAAATGGCAAATCCTGCAATCGATTTAAAAACAACCGGAGAACGTTTGTTATCACTCGATTTTTTTCGCGGCTTTACAATGTTTTTATTAATTGCCGAATTCACCCATCTTTTTACATATATGACGGATCCTGCCATAGAGGGCACAATCATCCATTTTATCGGCAGGCAATTTCATCACCATCCATGGAACGGACTTCGCCCATGGGATCTTGTTCAACCCTTTTTTATGTTTATTGTAGGTGTGGCTATACCATTATCTTTTGCCAAACGCATCAAACACGGCGATAGCTATTCGCAAATACTCCGGCATGTGATCAAGCGTGCTTTCCTGCTTTTGCTGTTTGGATGGGCGTTGTATTGTATCGAACCGGGGAAAATTGTTTTCCGTTTTCAAAATGTACTGGCACAACTTTCAGTTACTTACTTAATTGCATTTCTCATAATGAGGAAATCCGTGAAAACTCAGATTATATTTTCTTTTGCCCTTTTGGTTATTACCGAACTCATATACAGAGGCTTCCCGGTAGATGGGTTTAACCAGCCATTCGTGCCCAATCATAATTTCGGCACCTGGTTTGATATGCTTTATGGAGGTGAAGATATTCATGGTCACTGGGTTTCTTTTAACGCAATACCCACTACTGCACATACCATTTGGGGTGTATTAGCCGGCAAGTTGCTTATGAGCGATCGGACGGCGAAGCAAAAATTAAAAATATTAATAATCGCGGGCGTAATTGGTCTTGTGGTTGGATATGGCTTAAATCCCGTTACACCGATCATCAAGCGTATCTCTACCAGCTCATTTGTAATTGTAACCGGTGGCTGGACATTGCTTACCCTTGCTTTTTCATATTGGATAGTGGATATGAAAAACAAAAAGAAATTGGCTTTGTTTTTCGCCATTGTGGGAATGAATCCTCTCTTTATTTATCTCTTTGCACATGTTGGCGGTGCAAATTTTATCGAACAGATAATTAATCCGTTCGCTATGGTATTGTTTGGATGGACCGGTGAAGTGTCCCCTCATATTTTTACTGGTATGATTGTATTATTCCTGTTATGGTACATCTGTTACTGGATGTATAAAAGGAAAATATTTATTAAAATATGATATTTTTATAGCCGCCTGGCGGTTATTCAAAGATATTACAGATCAACCGGTTACTCTCATATAATAAGAAAGGTTAATTAGGTTTTTATTGTTATTTTTTGTAGTTTTATGCTCTAGAACAGTTAATATCAGGTATGAAGAACTTGATTTTGGGAATACTGGCACTCTTACTTGTCACCGGTATAAGCATTTCCGGGTACGGGCAATGTGATCCTGATACTGCCAATTGTAAGGATATTAATGAACCTGGGCAGATATGTCCGGATACGTTACCTGTTGCTGTGCTAAATACATATTATGAGCAGGTTATTTCCATTATCCCTCCTTATGAATATAATTTTGGTACGGGCGTTATTCCTATAATTAAGATTGTTCTGGACAGTGTTACTAACCTGCCACCGGGATTATCGTATGAAACCACTGCAACCGATTGGTTTCCCGATAGTGCTTACTGTGTATTAATCTCGGGTACCCCGACTGAGCTGGGTATATTTTTTCTTAAAATACATGTAACCCCTACTATTTTATTTTGGGGAGATACTCTTGAGAGCGCTCAGACGGTGGATGATACATCTTTGTTTATTACAGTGCAAAGCGCTACCGGATTGCCTGTAATGAGTGCTGATCAGGTAACGTTATTGCCTGTTAAACCAAATCCGTTTACCGTGTCATCCAGGATTGGGCTGACCTCTGACAGGTTCGGGGTAGGTGAACTTTACGTGTTCTATATTACCGGTCAGATGGTATACCACGAGGAAAAATGGATACAACCCGGGAAAAACTATTTTGATTTCAGGGGTGAAAAACTGAGAAAAGGAATATATCTGTACAGGGTAAGCTTTATGGGTAAAAGCTTTACCAGCCGGGTTGTTAAGATGTAAGGAGCGAAGAGCGGTGAGCAATGAGAGGTGAGAGATGAGTTGAAGAAACTACCCGTAACCACAGTGAAATATGCTCCTTCCCCAGTGAAATACTTTCGTACCTCAAATTTCACGGGGCAAGCGTCGCATTTCACCCCGATGAAATGAAAAGAATTTCATGGGGTAAACGTGGCAAGCCCGTAACCCGTAACATTTTCCTTTAAAAATCCCATGATAATTGAAGTGAGAAATTCCGGGGCGGTCCGATATCCCCCGGACGGATTATGTACTCCTTATTCAACAGGTTTTTTGCATGGATTGTAAGTTCTCCCCGGGGGCTGATCATAAAAGCGATCCTGGTATTTACAATCCAGTAAGCTTTCTGATGATCTTTCCAGTACTCCGGAAACCCGGGCAGGATCATATTTCCAACAAGAGGATCGGTGAAAACCTCATCAATACGTTCCGTTTTACTGCGAAAGATCACTGTTGTTCCAAACCTGATCTTTTTCCATTTAAATTCGAGGTTTGTTTTAAAGGAATGTTTAAATCTGTATTTTAGGATGTTAAGCGTATCCGGGTTATCTGCAGAAATTGTAAGGTCGATTGGATTAAGGTATGTATATCCTGTCTGGCCATGGATTCCGACCGATCCGATATGACCTTCTCCCGAAAGGCTGATCTCAAAACCGGTAATTTTTGCCATTCCCGTATTAAGCGCCTTGAAACCAACATGTTCAAGAGTGGGAACATCAACGGTATCCGGAGGATAGACACCGAAAGTAAATTCAATCATATCTTTATACCCGGTACGGAATATAGACAGGTCCAGATATCCTTTAATATCTGAAATTGCAAATCCCTGCTTTACACCAATTTCGGTATTCCATCCGGTTTCCGGGTTCAGGTCAGGATTCGGGAATATATTCAGGGCTCCGAGCTGTGTGCCTGTATATTTTTCAGCTACAGAGGGATACCGGTAACCCTGACCAAAGGAGAACCTGAGAAAAGTGGCTTTGCCAGCCTGGTAATTCATTCCGGCTCGAAACACCACCGGTGATGAAGCCGATTCATTATCCAAACGGTATATTTCCCACCGTAATCCGGCTGTCCAGGTAAATTTTTCCCCGATTTTACTATTAAGCTGTGAAAAGATTGCTGCATTATTGCTATGATGATCTCCGTATAATTCGCCATATATTGAGCTGTACGAACCGGTAATACCGGAAACAAGATCAAGAATTTCCCCTACTTTTTTGTGATATTTATATTCAGCATAGAATAATGCTGAGGCATTGTTTTTATCTTTTGCTTCCAGGAAATTGTTCTCAAAGAAAAGATACCTTGTTTTCAGTGAGTGATGAACACCGGAACCGGTTGAGAAGGATATGTAGGGATCGAGGCTGAAGCGGGTTCCGAAGAGAGTTGATACCACATCCGGATTTTGGCGGTAGGCACCTGAATCACTGTTCTGCCAGAGAAGAAAGTCGCTTTTATCAGTATACATGAGGTTGGCGTTGAGTCCCATGATAAGTCCCGGTTTTTTTGAGCTAATCCTTTTTAAATTGAGTGTCATTCGTGTCCGTTCTTCAAATTCATTCTCACGATATCCCTGGTTGTTAAAATAATTTATACTGGCAACCACATCGAGTTTCTCAGTTTTTTCGGCATGCGAAATACTCATTCCTGTAAAAACAGGATTGTGACCCCACCATACCATTTCTTCCCTTGCGGGATCCATGTATATACCCGTATAAAAATTTATGCGGGTTTGTGGTTTGAGACCCGGATATTTCGTGCGGAAATGGATAACACCGTTCAGGGCAGATGAGCCATACAAAACAGAAGAAGCCCCTTTCAGTATCTCAATCCGGGAGACATTTTCAATAGGCAGAAAGCTCCATTTAACATCCATAGCATCTGCAGAAAGAATTGGCAGATCATCGACCAGAACAAGTACCCTGCTTCCTGCACCATAACTATATCCACTTCCTCCACGGATACTTGCCTGCCCATCCATAACATCAACACCCGGAATCTGGTTGAGGATAACATCTAAAGAGGTAGGATTTGTTTCCCGGATTAAATTGGGTTTCAACACATCCATTGAAACAGTAATATCTGAGAGTTTCTGTTCAAACCGCGATGCACTGATTACAACCTCATCGAGAAGTTCACGCGATGGTTCCAGGAAAACATCAAGAAGGATAGTATCATTGGCTGAAATTATGATTCTATGGCTGAACTCCTGATAGCCAATAAAGTTATATATTACTATTGTTTTACCGGTTGAGATATTAAGCTGATAGTATCCGTTTGCATCAGTGGAAGTTCCCCTGTTTTCTCCGTCAAGAATGGTCGCTCCGGTAAGGGTCTCACCTGTTATTTTATCATAAACGGTTCCATGGACAATTCCCCGTTGCTGACCGGTTAAATTCAAAGTGATCACTAACCAGAAAACGAAGAAAAACAGGAAATAGCCTGTCCTTCTCACATGCATACAATGTTGGAACGCAGATTTTCCGCACATGGTTGAGCTTGTTCCCTCTGGTTGTTATATTTCTTAACCCTTACTTATTATTTACTTTATGTAATGTTACAAAAATAGTTAAAAACCAACAAAGAATATACTTCGCAATCGAGCCGGTTTGTTGTCCTTTCAATCTTCTTTTTCCAACCGGACATTGAATCGGTTATAAGTAATGGAATAATGCTTGCAATGTGAAATGCTCCGAAGGAGCTATTTCTACAGGGGATAGTGGATGTAACAATCGGTCTGATCTGACCTGTATTAATTTCTTATGAAAATAGTTGATTTTTATATTAGAATTTTGTAAATTTAAAAATATTCACTTAATCGTAAGTGATTATAAACCAATAATATATTGTTTTAGCTTTCATTCTTAACTAAAAACTATTAGGGTATGGAAAAAAATGTTGGAATATGGCTTGATTCAGAAAAAGCTTACATCATTTCCCTGGTTGATGGCAGGGAGGAACTTGAGACAATTGAATCAAATGTTGAATCGAGGGTAAGGTATAAAGGAGAAAAAAAATCATTTTCCCGGATAGGAGGACAGTTATTCAACCCTCAGAAAAAGAAGACAAAAAGAAAGAAGCATCAGTTACACAGTTATTATCAGGACATTCTGAAGAAAACAAAAAATGCCGGGAAGATCTATATTTTTGGTCCGGCTGAAGCCAAAACAGGATTGAACAAAGAATACACTAAACACAAAGAGCTACAGGACAAGATTTTAAGAGTTGAAAGCTCTGATAGTCTGACAGAAAATCAAATGATAGCACGTGTCAGGGAGGTTTTCGCCAAAGCGTCCTGAAAAATGTTTACACAATACTAAGAAAGCAGTTTATTGAAAATAAAAATCGTATAATACAGCAATACAATCTTTTACAAAACCCGAAAATTTAAGTTCGGAAAACAGGAAGAGTGTCAAACGGGCTCCGGATATTACACCTATTAAAAATAGTAGTATAATATTGAATCCGTTTTTACTTGGATATGTGGGGTTTATATGGTAATTTGCAGTAGAATATAATGTTATGTTCTTTATGTATTCTATGAATGAAGGGTGTGTTTTTATATTCTAAAAGAACATATGTCTATTTAACCAAAGGAGAATATTATGAGCAATCCGTATGTTATGGGAATAGTTTATTTCGTTCACATTATAGCAACAGTTCTGTGGGTCGGTGGCATCTTTTTAAATCTCTTTGTATTCATGCCGTCCGCGAAGGATACTTTAGAACCGCCGATGATGGGAAAATTCATGGGAGCCGTAATGAAACGGTTCAAACCTGTCGTTTACGCATGCATGGTGCTTCTTGGAATTACCGGTTTTATCATGATGACCCAAAATGCTAACTATTCCGGCCTAATGAAATTTGAAAGTACCTGGAGCGTTCTTTCATTCATTAAGCATGTTGCAATGGTTCTCTGGGTAATATTCAGTATCTATATATTCGAAGGTCTTTTGCCCAAAATGGGAAAACTTGCAGCCCAAGGACCATCACCCGAACTAGGCAAACTACAGGCGCTTCAAATGAAACTCGGTATGGTTGCCGTAGTGCTTGCGGTAGTCGTGCTTTACCTGACCAGTGTGATGAATTCAATTTCATCGCTGAGCTGAAATGCGGCTTAACAGAACCAAACAATAGTTTACGCAGTCTCTTTTTGCCTGACGAAGGAAGGTGCTGCGATATGCCAAAATCCGGATTGATAGCAGATCATTTCCTTGACGCGTACACGCAAAGCTGTAGCATAGAAATATTATCCATCTGCAAAGTGACCAATCCGAACACAAAAGGCTAATAGGGAATTTGAGTTCATATCCTATTTCAGAAGCAGTTTAATCCGGATTTCCTTCACTTCGCAAAGATCCGGCACATTTCTTAACCTGTAACACGTAATTTATGGAATCCGTTTTTACTTGGATATATGAGTATTATTCAGTAATTTGCAGTAGAATATAATGTTAGCCGCTACGAGTAGTAAATTGAAAATGCAGGATTTTTTATGATCAAAAAAGTTGTAAAAATACAAGGTTTGAACGAACATAAAATAAGTTCGATTAATAATGACCTGGCTTATTGGTTAAGCAGGACATCAGAAGAACGAATATCAACTGTCGAATATTTAAGAAGGCAATATTATGGAAGTACAGCCAGACTTCAAAGATCTGCTCGGGTTATTCAACGCATACAAAGTTGAATATATGATTGTTGATGGCTATGCATTAGCTTACCACGGAGCACCTCGTTATACAGGAGATATAAATATTTATGTTAAACCTGATGCTCAAAATGCTGAACTGATAATGAAAGCTTTGGCTGACTTTGGATTTAGCTCAGTAGGATTAACAGTTGAAGATTTTGAGAGCCCTGATAAAGTTATTCAGCTTGGAGTCCCACCGGTAAGAGTAGATATTATCACATCTATATCAGGTGTTTCATGGAAAGATGCGTCTTCAGGTTGTGTTGACGGAAAATATGGCGATGTGCCGGTCAAATATATTGGATTAAATGAATTCATTATAAATAAGCGGACAACAGGAAGAAAAAAAGATCTATCAGATTTAGAAGCGCTTGGTAAAGATTAAAAAGAACATAGCCCGGATATCTACCGGGGCGATCTTCCCGATTTTCGGGAAACGAAGTGAGTAAATTCCGACGCATTTCATAACCAGTAACCCGCTTTGTCCACCATAGTGGTAACGAAGGTGGATAACACGTAATTTATAGAATCCGTTTTTACCTGGATATATGAGTACTATATGATAAGTTGCGGTAGAATATAATGTTAGCTGCTACGAGTAGAAAATTGAAAATGCAGGATTTTTTATGATCAAAAAAGTTGTAAAAACACAAGGTTTGAACGAACATAAAATAAGTTCGATTAATAATGACCTGGCTTATTGGTTAAGCAGGACATCAGAAGAACGAATATCAACTGTCGAATATTTAAGAAGGCAATATTATGGAAGTACAGCCAGACTTCAAAGATCTGCTCGGGTTATTCAACGCATACAAAGTTG
>JADFQJ010000079.1 GCA_022561875.1 Bacteroidota bacterium
TTCATAGAATACACAAAATTAATGAAACTAATCATATTTAACATATAAAGTTTTAGCGGTAGCAAAAGCAAGTTAAGGTCTTTTTTTCCAATATCCAGGTTTACTACAGCATCATAAACGTCATAATTCGGTTTAGTCTTTCCATCATAAAATGCTACCTCCGAACCGTGAGGTTTCAATGGTAATTGCCTTAAATACCCTGTGAAAGAGTTTTCCTCTGTGGCTGTCCGGTGAAATTCCGATGGAGTCAGCACACGGATCTCCAGGGTTTGTCCATTCGGATTTATTATTCCATCATCTTTCTGTGTTGGCTCATAATAGTACCCGGTTAGAGTATCTTGATTAACCGTTTGTCGCCGAGTAGCATTTTGTCCACAAGCCAAAAAGGAAGTAATAAAAATTAGTCCTGTGTACTGTTATCTTCATTTTAAATGCGCCATTACGTCCCGCGGGTATGGCACGTGCCACTTTATCCGGCAGGATTTTATTGATAGTTTCATATTAAATTTATTTTTTATTTGTATTGGTAATTACTATCTACGGCATGCGCTATGACCCGCTATCGGTAGTTTTTCATCTTCCCTTAGGATCATCTCCATATTTGTTGGTACCTACGGATCCATCTGTAAACAGTAACCAAAATCCAAATCCAATATTCAATATTGGGATGAATATTACTAACCAATAAGCGCCTGCTAAATTAATATCCTGTAATCTTTTTATTATTTGGAAAACTGATATTATAGTAATAGATATTATTAATATTAGTAGAACAATTAGGGTTGGGACGTCTTCAGTAAATGCTATGGACGAACCAATAAACACATTAATAGTGTAAAGTGGTATGCTTACTAAAGCATAGTCTCTTCTTCTCATTCTACCTTGATAGCTAAAAATCTTTCTAAGCATTTAATTATTCTGATTATTGCCGGAATAGTTACAACAATAAATTGAACCAGGATGAAAATTCATAAAGATGATTTGATTGTTAAAAAGTATAATTTTAATTTTTAAACAAATACCTTCACGACAAAAACCGGGAAGGTATACTATTTCTGTTACGAACATGGATATCTACCACTTAATGACGATTATTTTGATCTTGTATTAAAAGAGGATTATATTCCATCTGATGTTTTCTCCGTTCCAATCCCTTAAGAATGGTTAGCTTTTGAAAACATGGTGGGTATGTAGCATGATGTCAGGTGTTTCCACCTGACAATTAAAATAGAGATAAGAATAAACGTATTGCCTTGTTGCCAAACTGTTAATCAACATCCTTATTATTTTGGATATATACACAAAATTTTCTTACTTCGATCAATAACAATCTAATCTAAATCCATATAAAATGAAAAAACAAAGTCAGTTTAAAGTATTTTGGGGCATACTGTCCCTGATGTTACTGTTAAGTTTTGCCTGTACAACAGAGCAAAAGGATGCGGAACGATTTTCAATTGATTACGAGCAGTATCAGCTTGACAACGGGCTGGATGTAATCATGCATCTTGACAACTCTGACCCAATCGTTGCCCTTGCTATTGTCTACCATGTTGGTTCGAGCAGGGAAGTTGTAGGGCGGACCGGGTTTGCACATCTGTTCGAGCATATGATGTTCCAGCAATCGGAAAATGTAGGCGAGGATCAATTCTTCAAAAAGATCCAAAACGCCGGCGGTACCTTAAACGGTTTCACGACTAAAAATGCAACTACATATTTTGAGATTGTTCCGAAAAATGCACTGGAATTGATTCTATGGCTTGAGTCTGACAGAATGGGGTATTTAATTAACACAGTAACCAGGTCTGCTTTTGCCAATCAGCAGAATGTGGTTCAGAATGAAAAAAGACAAGGTGTTGACAACCGGCCGTATGGGCATACTAATTATGTAATAGATAAAAATTTGTTTCCTGAAGGTCATCCATACAGCTGGCAGGTTATAGGCGAAATGGAAGATCTTTTCAATGCTACTGTGCAAGATGTTAAAGAGTTTCACCAGAAATATTATGTCCCGAATAATACAACTCTGGTTCTGGCAGGGGATTTTGAACAGGAGGAAGCAAAGAAACTGATCGAAAAATATTTTGGAGAAATACCCTCCGGAAAGGAAATTGCTGATTTGGAGCCTATTCCTTTTTCTCTTGAAGAAACAAAGAAATTATATCATGAAGATAATTTTGCTAAAGCAGCTCAGTTCAGGATGGTTTGGCCCGGTGTTGAGGAGTATAGCAAGGATGCTTATGCACTTGATTTTTTAGGACAGCTACTATCAGACGGGAAAAAAGCTCCAATGTATAAAGTAATGGTTAAAAACAAAAAATTGACCTCCAATGCATATGCTTATAACAATTCCCAGGAACTGGCAGGGAAATTCACGATTTCGGTAACTGCTCATCATGATGTTAGTCTGCCTGATATCGAAGATGCCATTTTTGAATCGTTTGCCAAATTTGAGGAAGTAGGGATAACGGACAGAGATTTGGAACGAATAAAGGCGCAACTTGAGAGAGACTTCTATAACGGGATAAGCAGTATTTTGAGTAAATCATTCCAGCTGGCATTTTATAATGAATTTGCAGGAAGCCCGTCGTTCATTGAACAGGATATTGAAAATATTAAGGCGGTAACTAAAGAGGACGTCATCAGGGTTTATACCACATATATCAAGGATAAACCTTTTGTATCGACAAGTTTTGTGCCTAAAGGACAGTTGGAATCTGTTGCAAAGGGATCAGTAAAAGCTGAAGTTAAAGAGGAAAAAATTTCTGAAGCTACAGAAGTTATTCTCGGGGAGGTGGAAGAAGAAGAAATCCAAAAGACTCCTTCCAAATTTGACCGTAGTGTTGAACCGGCTCAGGGAGCTGTGCCTGAAATCATATTGCCTGATGTATGGAAGGATAATCTTGTGAATGGAATGAAAGTTTATGGGATTGAACAGCATGAGTTGCCTTTGGTTCAATTTAATATTGTTATCGATGGAGGCAAGTTACGGGATGATATGGAGAAAATCGGAGTGGCAAACCTGGTAGGCGATTTAATGATGGAAGGTACAAAAAATAAAACACCTGAGGAACTGGAAGAAGAAATCGAACTTCTGGGTTCAAGTATTAATATATATGCAG
This sequence comes from Bacteroidota bacterium, assembly GCA_022561875.1. Lineage (GTDB taxonomy): Bacteria > Bacteroidota > Bacteroidia > Bacteroidales > VadinHA17 > JADFUQ01. Next base: position 3,123 of record JADFQJ010000079.1, read on the forward strand.
GTTCCAATTCTATTACCATATCTGCTAATGCGCTGGTTAGAAACTTCAGGGAAACTTTTGCTTTAGTGGAAGAGATTCTTCTTGAACCAAGATGGGACGAAGAAGAATTTGAATTAGCAAAGATAAAGATTATCAATAATTTAAAAAGACGCAAGGCCGATCCGAATTATATTGCATCAAATACATTTAATAAATTAGTCTATGGTGAAAATCATATATATGCATATAATATATCAGGTACTGAAGAATCGGTTGAGAGTATAACTATCGATGATTTAAAAGAATATTATGAAAAAAGTTTTTCTCCTTCTATTGCCAGATTTCATATTGTAGGAGATATTTCACAGACGGAGGTGATGAGATCATTGGAAGAACTTGATAATAAATGGGAAGCTAAAGAAGTAACAATACCTGAATATAAAATTCCACCTGTCCCTGAAAAATCAAAAATATATTTTGTTAATGTACCCGGAGCAAAACAATCAGTGATCCGGATAGGTTATCTTGCCCTGGCACGAACAGATAAAAATTTCTATCCCGCTACTGTTATGAATTATAAGCTGGGTGGGTCGTTCAGCGGAGTGTTAAACTTGATCCTACGGGAGGAAAAAGGATTTACTTATGGAGCAAGATCCGGTTTTTCAGGGTCTAAACTTGTGGGACCGTTTTCAGCATCCTCCAGTGTACGCTCCAATGCGACATTTGAATCTTTGAAAATCTTTAAGGAATCTATGGAAAACTACCGGAAAGGTATTACACAGGAAGACCTGGAATTTACAAAAAATGCACTGGCCAAATCAAATGCCAGAAGGTTTGAAACACTCTATTCACTGCTTGGAATGCTGCAAACTATGAGTGCTTATGATCTTCCTGATGATTATATCAAAAAGGAAGAAGAAATTGTTAAGAATATGACACTTGAAGACCATAAAGCATTGGCAGAGAAATACATCCTTCCTGATAAAATGTTTTATCTGGTAGTTGGGGATGCCGAAACCCAATTGGAACCGTTGAAAAAAATGGGTTTTGGAGATCCCGTGCTGATTGAAGATTAGTAAATACAAGAAATATTATGTAACTTTTTAGTTCAACTTGAGTTCGATATAAATGATACTCGCCAGACCAATGCTGCTATCAGGAGATCAGATTGGGATGATGAAATCATTCAAATGCTAAAACTTTTTCTGATTTTTTATAAGTTCAGCAGTAATTTGCCGGATAAAGAATGCTGTTTTCGTGAAATGTCCCGCAAAAATGAAATGCGAAATTTACAAACAAGCTCACTTAAAATAATCGATTCAACAATATTATAAGGTATCAATCATACTAATCCGGTTTAGTTCAACAAAAAGTACATATTCGGCTACCGCCGAAAACGATACTTAAGTGTTGTGGTTTTGTTGCTTTTATTCAATACGTCCATTATACAAGTCCCAAACTGGAAAAATCAAATCATGGTCATTCCAATCTAAGTTTCCTTTAACAATCTTAAAATCTGAAAATAAATCTTCTTTCAAATATTTATTTATTGAAGGATGTTGAGATTTATTCAAAAAGGATTTAAAGTCAACAAGTTTTTCAGTTCCGTCTTTAAATTTTATTCGAATTGCATAATCTCTCAATTTACCACTAAAAACCTTATTGGGTGTAGCCTTTGTGTGTGCCTTGAATGGTAAAAGTAGTTAAAGAATAGTTCTTTGACAAGACTAACGGGGTGCAAGTCCCCTGTACGCCTGTAACATGTCCTCCAAGAAGGAGGATAGGGAAGTACTAGTAAGCTGCAAGGGCGCTGTGGGTGACCACAGGTCTGAAGTAAGCAGGACTACAAAAGCCTGAACTGACGAACAGGAATTGCATAAGAGGCATTTGTGGGAGGGTAAGCAAGCACATCATTGCTAAGCCCAAATATGTTACAATTCTCATGAATGTAGATGCAGCAGGATTAGGTAGAAAGACTTTTACCTTACCAAGGGAGATCTCATCAACCACGGGCTGGTTATGGTGAGAAGTCAGCAGAAGCCATAGTACTAACAGTAAACGAGCTGCAAATAGAGATTGCAGAAGCCTCACTGAGTTAGGAAGGGCTGAACGTTGAACTGTTTAGTATTTGCATTTTCATGACATAATCTATTATGGGTGATCGAATCCCTAGAGGAGTCAACGATTTGCAAAGAAGGACAAGGTGCTGCGGGTGAAAAGAGCCGTAGCACTGTTTGACGAACCGCCGTATACGAGAACCGTACGTACGGTGGTGTGAGAGGTGCACTGGTCACGCTTCAGCGTGATCAGCCGCCTACTCGATTATAGAACGTTGACCGCAATCTTCGTGTTCTTCATGTCTTACCAGTTTAAAATTACAATTTCTTTCAAAGTCGGGATGAATGTTTTAGTTGGCTGTTTCCACCATATCCAATTTCTTTCTTTTTCTGTTTAAGTGTCAAAGCAAAACGTAATTGTCAAACAACAATAATTTTTAATTTAATTATAAGATCAGTTGGTAGCATAGGGCATTATTCTTCAAGCTTTCTTTGCTATTTTTTTCATTATATGGTGGTTATTTCCGAACTTACATAGAGCATCGCAATGTTCTCTCAATTCAGATATCAATATATAGAATATTTCCAAATTGCTGTTACGAAGGGATGGTCTATTTAGTTGTAATTTAGCTTCATTTTCTTTGGTGTCAGGGATGATTATATAGAGTTTCGGATGAGAAGGTAATGAAAATGACAAATCTGTCAGACGCAGAATACCTGAATAAATTGTTGTACTTTTCTCAATCTCAAATGCACATACAATATGATTTGTCCCTTTTTTAAACCACACAACGTCTATTAGTTTTATTGTCTTGAAAACTTCTGGTGCAACATCAATTTTTGGAAATTTTCTAATACAGATAAATGAGAACTTATTTTTATTATAAGATTTTGAACGGTCATTAGAAGCCGTTATTACATCATAGTTTAGGGCATTCCCAATTTTCAATAAATGATATTGCATTTCGGAGTGTAGATGTTCTTCCTGTTTTTCGTCAACAACTTTTTGTCGTCTTTTCTGTAATTGTTTTAAAATTTTTTCCCTGGCCTTTTCTCCAAGAGTTTGCCTTCTTTGATTATCGTTAACTACGCTATTAAGTTTATTTACTAAATCATCTTTACTTTTTGGAGAGAAAATTATACCATTCCTACCATTATCAATTACACTTCTAATAGGTTCATAATTAGGTGCAACAACTATCTTCCCCATAGCCATATATTCAAACATCTTTAAAGGGGAAGTAAATTTTTTTGAGATATCGGTACGCGCGGAGTTTGGTAATACCAAAACATCAGCAGCTGCTAAATACCTTGGAATTTCGCTAAACGGCTTATGCCCGAGAATCAAAACATTATCCAATCCCTGTGCTTCCTTTTTAAATTTTTTTATATCAGCATCCGTCCCACCAACAAAGACAAATTTGGAATTTGGAATTTTGACGCGGGGTAAAATCTAACGGGACTGTTTCGCGGCCGCGTCCACGCGGCATTCTTGCGGGTGGGCGTGCCATTGTTTCAGCCCCCAACCGGCGCGACCACTCACTCGCGGCTTTACAAAACAAATGATCGCGGCGTTGATCCCGTTTCTAAAACTCAGCATTGCCCGGCGTGCGGGGGAACGGAATCACGTCGCGGATGTTGGTCATGCCGGTCACGAACTGCACGACGCGCTCCAGCCCCAGCCCAAAACCGGAATGCGGCACCGTGCCGAAGCGGCGCAGATCAACGTACCACCAGTAGTCCGCCGGGTCGAGGTCCTGGTCTCTCATTCGCATTTCGAGTATGTCGAGTTTATCCTCCCGCTGGCTGCCGCCGATGATCTCACCGACCTTGGGGACCAGCACGTCCATCGCCCGCACGGTCCGCTCGTCGTCGCTGAGCCGCATATAAAACGGTTTGATCGTGCGGGGATAGTCGTACAGAATCACCGGGCATTTCAGGTCCTGCTCGGTGAGGTAGCGTTCGTGTTCCGATTGCAGGTCGACGCCCCACGAAACGGGATACTCGAACTTCTGCCCGCTCTTTTGCAGCCGCTCGACCGCTTCGGTGTACGAGAGCCGAACGAATTCATTGTCGATTATACTGTTGAGGGTCTCTAGCACCGTGTCGTCAACGCGTAGGTTAAAGAACTCCATGTCCTCGCTGCATCGATCGAGCGC
>JADFQJ010000036.1 GCA_022561875.1 Bacteroidota bacterium
AAATCAGTTAAGTATTTTAAATCAAAATCTTTGTTATGACCTGAAATTGTCATTTTCTGCGAGGGTGTTCCTGTTATTTCTACCAAAGGTACATCCTGAAAATAGCTATCTCCATTTCCTGGCTGAAGCCCAAGTTTCTCGAACTCTTCTTTTAAGTAATTTATCGTTATTACTTCTCCTTCAGTTAAGGGCATTCTTCCCTGAAACTCATCTGACGCCAGGCGTTCAATATGCTGCCCGATTGTTGATTGGTTGACTTCTCCAATTTTGTTGTTATTTTCAGATCCGGATTTACAACCAAGAAGTAATAACAAAATCGAGATTTTTATATAATTCTTCATGATTCTTGTTTTTCTAGTATTTATTTGAATTATTGCCAACGGTCACGCATAAGTTTAGTTGGGGATTTCGAAGCACATTCTTATCAAGTTACACCAATCTTTAATAATTGTAAAGCCTTTAAAATTGACACTTTCACCCCAATTAAATTTATGCGATGTTGAACTAAATCCCGCAGCAGCGGGATAGCTTTTATTAGTAAATATACGTAAAAGATACTGAATGGGAGCTCCGGGCTCCTTAATAATTTATTAACAAATTAACATTCAGTATCATGAGAAAAGAAAGATCAAAGATCGTAGACAAAGCCATTCAGACAGTGGAAGGCTTTGAGTATGCACACAATTGAAGTTCTGCCCCGGATAAGATCACCGGGGAATTTCTTGCAACCAAAACAAAGAACAGTAAAAGTATAAAGAACAGGCAATTAAAAATCTTGTGAAGGCAGGACAGGAATTGTATTGCCTGAAAGTTAGAAAAAAAGTGGAATCAGATATTTATGCGAATAAGAATCAAAAAATGAAAACAAAATAACCAGCAATTCTTTAAAATCTGCTACCTGTTGAAGGTTGTTTTCTTTTCCTTAAAATGTTAAATCCCCAGAGAAATCTTATTGAAAACCCATAGAATAGAGATGGGCTACTAATTTAGTTCAACATCTGCTTCAAACTGGGTGCTACGCACCGTTTGAAGGCTATTTATTGTGTGTATGTGCCTTTTTTTGAAGTCTTTTTAAGTTTTCTTTTTGCTTTGTCCGCTTTTATGAAATCACTTATCATCTTTTGCTCTTTCTTTGTCAACGGTTTTGGGTCAAAAAAGAAATCTACTTCTAATGGTTCTCTAATCAGTCCTTGAATTATCTCAAGATTTCCTGAAATTGTCAATTTGTAAACATCTCGGGTCTGGTTGTTTAAACTCAGATTTCCAATTGAAAAGCCATCCATTCTTTTTTGTTACTGATTTCAAATCATTGTTGTCAACCAAGGAAACATCGGTCTGAAAACTGTCTCCAGTGATAACATTCTCAATCGAATCTGTCAGTTTATCAATCTCTATGTCAATATACTGAGGATTATGTTTCATTATACAAATTTACTCAAAACCATCGAGATATTATCATTTTTGCAGGGTTTTAAGGCATTACACACAACTTGTTTATAATGGGAATAAACTTCACATTAATACTCCGATATTCCCGGATAAAAGGAAGTTTGTTCCACATTTATTACAAATATAATCAAAAATCCATGTCCTCTAAAGGTAACCCTTCGGTCTAATGCACCTCTTGTAGACAAAAAATTTATAAAATTTTTTCTAAAATCAGCTTGATTTTTCTACCCGGTTAGCAGGTAATAATTCATCCAGTCGTTGGATGGAATGACCCGGGATACGTGTGAGCACATCCTTGAGCCATCTGAATGGTTCTACATTATTGATTTTACAGGTACCAAGGAACGAGTATATCATGGCTGCACGTTTAGCGCCTTCATGTGAACCGGCAAGGCTTCCTTCTGGCGTAGTTCTTTTCTTTGATCATAAGAAAGCTTTGATTCACGTGCTTTCCTTTCGGTTTTATACAAATCCTGTATTTTCTTCAAAGCATACTCTGCCCTCTCAAGATCATTGTCCAGTGCCTTCTCAAACTTTCTGCGAGCATGTGCCATGCAGGCAAGTAAGGTGATGCCTTCGTGTTTTTCAAATATATTGTATGCAGAATATCCATCGGTTTGAATTGTTCCCCGGAACCTTTCCAGGAATTTTAGCGGTCCATCCCGGCTTCGCCCTTTCCGGTAATCGAAATAAACAAGCTTGTCCAAAGGTGAATAATATACCCAAAAGTATCCCTTATGAGTTGATCCCGGCTCGAAATCTTAACTCGTAACCCGAAACTCGTAACTCTTAACACTTCATCACATCCCTCTTGCTTTCAAAAACACCAACTGCAAAAAAGCAACCTTTTCATTTATTCACCCATCTTATATATTACATAGGAATATAGTTTCACCACTTTCATTATTGAACATTATGGAGATAAGCCTGTAACTATATTTTTGTAATAATAAAATCAAACACACAAGTTTGAAACTCTGGCGTAAAGCCAATAACTGTCCACTTACTAAAAATTTGTAACTAACTAAAGCTAATAGCTATGAAAACAAAATCAGTTTTATTAACGAGTATTGTAAGCATTTTTCTAATTGCTGCCTTTAGTACTAAAAATTTTGCCCAGGAATCGATTGATCAGAAAGCAAAAATGTTAGATCTGAAATTACAGTTACTGGATTCCAAACTGGAATTATTAGACTCGAAAATTAAAATTTGGGAGTCAAAACCTGCTGAATTAGATATCAGACTGGATGAAATTGATGACAAGATAAAAACCCTGAATTTTGACCCTGCCGGTATTAATTTAAAATTTCTTGAAGTTGAATCAATGATACAGGAATTAAAAGAAGTAAAAATTCCGGTTATAATGCCTGTACCTGTTATTCAGGAACAAGAGCCGGAATTTCATATGGACTACAAATCTTCCATAATGCTTAACCCGGTTAGCCTGTTTGAAGGAACATTTCACTTATCGTATGAACGATTACTTACTGACAAGTTTTCTGTTAGCATTTCTGCTTTGGCAACCTATGCAACAGAACAGGGTATGGCACAATATTTTTTCAAAAATCAAAGATTTGAATATTTAAGTTCATTTTCCAATTCCTATGAAATTTATCAGGGAGAATCTATAGCAGGTGCAGGCATAGTGCTACAAGGTAAAAATTATCTTATGGCTAATTTCAAAACTAAAAACAAGGCGCCTTTAGGTCTGTATGCTGCTCCGCAACTAATGTACAGGAGAGTCTGGATTACCGGGGAAGCAATGGAATATGATATAGATGAAGATGCATGGGTTGAAAAAGAGATCAAACAGCAATTGAATATCTGTTCAGCGGGAGTAATACTTGGGACTAAAATACCTGTTTTGAAAGTATTAATTGTAGATATATTTGTTGGTGGAAATATCAGATTAAGTAAATATGATGGGGAATCCGGACTAACAAAATATAAAAAATGGTATAATATAGATTTTTCCGGTGTTTTCCCCACTGCAGGAATTGGTATCGGTATTTTAAAATGACTAAATGAAGAAGTGTCTAAAGTGAACTAAAGTTGTGGAGAGAAGAGGTTTTTACTTTATAAGTTTATAATTTTTGTACTCAAAAAGCCTTTTGCGGGTTTGTTTCTCATACCAATGAAGCAATTTATTTCTCAGGTTAAATTGCTTTTTATGAATGTCCAATTTAATATCCCAGTTCATTTTTTCAATCAGATCTTTAATCACTGCAGGATGATCTCCATCAAACTCCTGAATAGAGTCAACTTTTGTGAAATCAAATTGTTCCTGGTGAAACTGTTTAAAAGTCTTATTCTCAACATTTTTATCCGGATGCCAGTACCGCCGGTTATTAAGAGCCTTATCCCTCATTATTTCAGGGTGCTTTACCCATCCATAATGATACACAAAAGCATCCAATGCCCTCACCCTTAACCGCTTGCCGTTTTTCCTAAAGCCTTGTGCATCTCTGAAAGAGCGAATGTTTTTATCATTCCTTATCACCCTGACTTCTTTCCTGTACCATGATCTTGAATCAGCAATATAGCGAAAGGAACCAAAGAAATGAAGGTATTCGAATAAAAAACCTTCCACCTTCGGCTGATCGACGTATCTTTCCGCAGCTTCACTAATTATTTCCAGAAATTTTTCGTGCACGATCTCATCAGCCTGAACATAAAATGCCCAGTCGTATTCTTCAGGAATAGCATCGAAGGTTTTGTTTGTTTCAATCGCCAGAATTTCTCCCCCTTTTCTCAGTTTGTCATCCCATACACTATGAATGATTTCCAATTTATCTGAATCGATAGATTGAATAAGGTCTAATGTATTGTCTTCAGATTTTCCAACACTTATGATAAATTTATCACAAACGGGTAAAATAGATTTTACCGATTCAACAACGGGAAAACTGTACTTAACAGCATTCCTGACAAAACTGAATCCGCAAATCTTCATAATTCCTTGAAATTAAAAGTTAATAATAATTATTGTTCTTAAGGATAATGTATAATGTTATGTATTACGAGTTACGTGTTACGTGTTAAGGAACACTATTCCCTTTATTCCATTATTCCTGGTCAAAACATCTGCAGGTTATGTAAACGGTAATAATAACCTTTCTTTTTTAGCAATTCAGTGTGTTTTCCTCTTTCCACAATTTTCCCTTCATGGATCACACAGATCATATCGGCATTCTTTATTGTTGACAACCTGTGGGCAATTACGATAGATGTACGGTTCTTCATCAGATTCAGAATAGCTTCCTGCACCAAACTCTCCGATTCTGTATCCAGAGAAGATGTAGCTTCGTCAAGAACTAAAATAGGTGGATTTTTCAGGACTGCTCTGGCAATGCTAATTCTTTGTTTTTCGCCTCCCGACAATTTATTTCCTCCCTCACCCACATTTGTATTATAGTCATTGGCAGTTTCCATAATAAAATTGTGTGCATTCGCCACTTTAGCAGCTGCTATTACATCCTCTTTACTGGCTCCATCCATTCCAAACGCAATGTTATTAAAAAATGAATCATTGAACAATATTGGTTGCTGGTTAACAATTCCCATCAGGTTTCGTAAATCAAACAAGCTAAAATCTTTTATAGGAATACCATCAATAAAAAGCTGTCCTGAAGTGACATCCATAAATCTGGGAATTAAATCGGCAAGGGTTGATTTTCCTCCTCCGGATTCCCCAACCAATGCAATAGTTTTGGCTTTTTCAATAGTAAGGTTTATATTTTCCAGAACATAATCATTTTCATATTTAAAATAAACGTTTCGAAACTCAATTAAATGATTAAACCCGGTAATTGGTACAGGCTTTTGTTTTTCTTTAACAGTTACAGGTGCACCCAATATCTGATCCACTCTCTCAACCGATGCTAAACCTTTTTGTATATTAAAATAAGCAGTAGAAAATCCCTTAGCCGGAGTTATGATCTGAGAAAAAATTACGATAAAAGCTATAAAGGTTCCGGGTGAAAGGCTGGTTACATCTCCCAGTACCAGTGTTCCTCCGTACCACATAAGGATCATAAGCGTTGCTGTGCCAAGAAATTCACTAAGTGGCGGCGCAAGATATTGCCGACGGTGGACCTTATTCATGATGCGTGTATAGGAATTAGTCACGGAATTGAATCGCTGTGTCATTTTTTCTTCGGCATTAAAAGCTTTTATTATTCTTAAACCTGTTAAAGTTTCTTCAATAAATGACAGTATAACACCCATTTTTTCCTGCCCTCGAAATGATGTACTCCGAAGGTTTTTACCTATACGGCCAATTATCAAGCCACTGATGGGAAGCAAAATCAATACAAAAAGGGTAAGATGTGCACTCAATATAAACATGGATCCAAGAAATATAACAACAGTAATCGGATCCCTGAAAAGTATCTCCAGGGAACTCATGATGGAAAGTTCTATTTCCTTAACATCGACTGAAATCCGGGATATAACATCACCTTTCTTTGCTTCAGTATAATACGAGAGTGGCAGCCTTAGTATCTTATCATAAATATTGTTTCTCAAGTCCCTTTCCACCCCGGTTCGGATGGGAGTCATATAATAATTGGCAAGATATTTAAACCCATTTTTAAATAATGTAATAATAATCACCATGATGCTAACAAACAGCAGTGCATTGGCCTTTCCATAGTGTTCAATTATCAGGGTTATATAATAACCAAAATACTGCTCAATACCCTCAGCAGACAATTTAAAGGGAACCGGTTCGGTTACATACGGCTGGTTCTCAAACAGAATACCCAGGAATGGGATTATCATGGCAAAGGAAAATAAAGCAAAGACCGCAGATAAAACATTAAACAGAACATTCCTGGAACAATACCCCAGGTAAGGTTTTAAAAGTTTTAATATTTTTCTAAACAATTTCATGTGTTTATAAAATAATTTTCAACGGTCACATAGCCAGTCCCGACATTGTCGGGATAGCTCACCCCGATTTTATCGGGGTTCGGTTCATCCAATCAATAAAACTCAGCAACATATATTAAGCGCTTTTATACACCGGTATAGTTTTCAGGCGTTATTTCCAGCAGTTCCTTTTTAATTTTTTCACTTATTTCCAACTTCTCAATAAACTCATGAATTTCTTTTCTATTAACAGGTTTATTTGTCCTTGTTAGCTTCTTTAGCATCTCAAAAGAATTAGCAAAACCCTCTCTACGTAAAATAGTTTGTATAGCTTCAGCCAAAACAACCCAATTTTTCTCCAAATCCTTTGAAATAACATCACGATTAACAAAAAGTTTTCCCAACCCTGTTAATAACGAATTAAAAGCGATTATTGTATGTGCAAAGGGCACACCAATATTCCTTAAAACAGTCGAATCGGTCAGGTCTCTCTGTAATCTTGATACCGGCAGCTTGCCTGACAAATAGATAAATTGCGAATTCGCCAAACCCAGGTTACCTTCAGAATTTTCAAAATCAATAGGGTTAACTTTATGAGGCATTGCTGAAGATCCAACTTCCTTGTCTGAAATTCTTTGTTTAAAATAATCCATCGAGATGTACGTCCAGACATCCCTGTTCAGGTCAATCAGAATTGTATTGATCCTTTTCAGGTTATCAAACAAGGCAGCCAGATTATCATAATGCTCGATCTGCGTTGTAACACGCGATCTTTTAAGCTCCAGGATATCATTAACAAAATGGTCTGCAAAAGAAATCCAGTCAACATCAGGATAAGCAATATGGTGCGCATTGAAATTGCCTGTTGCACCCCCGAATTTCGCAGAAAACGGAATTGTTTTCAGCATCTCAAGCTGAGTTTCCAGTCTGTCAATGAACACAGTTACTTCTTTCCCCAATCTTGTCGGGGAAGCAGGTTGTCCATGTGTCCGGGCCAGCATCGTGATATCAGACCATTCGCACGACAATTCTTTCAACTTTTCTGTCACTTCGCCAATAATAGGATAATAAATTTTAAAAATCGCATCCTTCAATGAAAGTGGAATAGCTGTATTATTAATATCCTGTGAGGTTAACCCAAAATGAATGAATTCTGAATACCCATCAATCTGTAACTCTTTAAACCTCTCTCTCAGATAAATCTCCACTGATTTCACATCGTGTCTTATTGACTTTTCTATCTCTTTTACCCTTTTTGCATCATCTACTGTAAAGCCCTGATAAACAGAACGCAAAACAGGTATACTCTCCTTATTAAACTCTGAAAGTTGTGGCAGGGGAAGTTCAACAAGAGCAATAAAATATTCAATTTCAACTTTCACCCTGTATTTTATCAGGGCATACTCTGAGAAATATAATTCCAGCTCTTTTATATTATTTCTATATCTGCCGTCAACAGGTGTAATAGCAGTTAATTCTTCAAAATTCATCTTTTCACCCTTTGAAAGTGGCAAAGGTAAACAAAATTAGGTTCTCCCGGTAGTTATCCGGATCATTTTTTAGTATTAAAAAAGTTGATATTTGTTTGCCGGAGGGTTAATATAAAATTATTCGGAGGGAAGATTATTGTTTGTTATTAATTGAATTGTATTTTTGTAATTGAGGTTGTGAACAACGGACTTTAAGTTTTTTATTAAAAAAGGATGCATTATCGGAAAGAACCACATTTAAATTACATGGATATAATAAAAGTGTCAGCCGTTTCATACGCCAATACATTTCCATTTATTTATGGTTTGGAGAATACTTTAATCCGGGAAAAAATAGCGCTGCAGAAAGACTATCCTTCCCTTTGTGCCAGGAACCTTTTGGAAGACAAAGTTGATATTGGCTTAGTGCCGATTACTGTGATTCCTGAATTAAATTTTCATGAAATAATATCTGAATATTGTATTGGAGCTAATAATGAAGTGCGATCAGTACTTCTTGTTAGTAATGCTCCTGTAAAAAAACTTAAAAGGATTTTTCTTGACTACCAATCAAAGACATCAGTGAGCCTTGTAAAAATTCTTGCTTTGTATTACTGGGGTATTGACGTCCAATGGTTTCAGGTTGCAAAAGGATTTGAAAGTAATATTGAAAATGATCATGATGGCGCTGTAATAATTGGTGACCGTTGTTTTACTGCAGAGAAAAAGTTTCTTTTCAGTTATGATCTTGCAAGTGAATGGAGAAAGTTTACAGGCTTACCATTTGTATTTGCTGCCTGGGTTGCCAATAAGCAGATCGACAGGGATTTTAAAAAAGAATTTAATACAGCTCTTGAATATGGTATATGCAACCTTGATAAAGTTGTCAGGTACTTCACAAACAGTCAGCTTCCCGAAGGGGTCGATCTTAAATCATATCTGACAAATAATATTGACTATCATTTAGATGATGAAAAAATTAAAGCAATGGAGCTGTTTTTTCAATACTTCGACAAACTATCGATGAAATAATGTCGTATCTTTGATTAAAAACAAGTCATGCACAAGAATATATTCAATCTGTTTATCCTGATATCGTTAGTAAGTTTTGCTCAGATTATGCCTGCATGGGCTGAATCAGAGACAGATACTATCGCTCCGGTGCTGGTTTACAAATTTGATATCAAAGAACAAATTGCTCCGCCTATCTGGAGAGTAACAAAGCAGAGTCTGGATGAAGCAAAATCTATTGGAGCAGATTACATTATCATCCATATTAATACGTACGGTGGAATGGTGGATGCAGCTGATTCAATCCGTACAAGGATCCTGAATTGCCCAATTCCTGTTATGGCATTCATTGATAACCAGGCAATTTCTGCAGGCGCATTGATCTCAATCGCATGTGACAGTATATATATGAGAAAAGGAGCAAGTATTGGAGCTGCCACTGTTGTAAGCCCCCAGGGGGATGTTGTTCCTGATAAGTTCCAGTCATTTATGCGGTCAACTATGCGTGCAACTGCCGAATCACACGGAAAAGATACCATTATTCACGGGAATGATACAACACTGGTCTGGCACCGGGATCCGAAAATTGCCGAAGCAATGGTAGATCCGCGGTTGCAGATCGAAGGAATAATTGATTCCGGCGAGGTATTAACCATGACGACTAAAGAAGCTATCCAATACGGTTATTGTGAAGGCGAGGCTGAAAATATCAAAGAAATGCTTGAAAAAGCAGGTATACACAACTATGAATTAAGGGAGTACATCAAAACACCTTTGGAAGCAATTATTGGATTCCTGATAAACCCGGTGTTCCATGGATTATTGATCATGATAATTGTAGGTGGGATATATTTTGAATTACAGACTCCCGGAGTTGGATTCCCTCTGATAGCCTCAATTATTGCTGCTGTCTTATATTTCGCGCCGCTCTACCTTGAAGGTCTTGTTGAAAACTGGGAACTGGTATTGTTCATCGCCGGAATTATTTTAATTACCTTAGAGGTTTTTGTGATACCCGGTTTTGGAATTGCCGGAGTATCAGGTGTTATTCTGGTAATCACCGGATTAAGTCTGAGCCTCGTTGATAATATAGTTTTTCAGTTCGATATTATGCTTGGCATCAAAGCTGTGATTAAAGCCTTTGCCCTTGTAATTTTCTCAATCATGATTTCATTCATTTTATCCTTGTACCTAAGCAAAAAACTCTTTACATCTAAAACTTTCTCGAATCTGGCTCTTAGTACAGTCCAAAATATTAGTGACGGTTTCATCAGTGTGGACTCCAGACAGAAATCCCTTATCGGTAAAAAAGGTACCGCTGCCACAATTCTCCGTCCTTCAGGAAAAGTTGAAATTGAGAATGAGATCTTTGACGCCCGTGCAGAAATCGGATATATTGATCGTGGTGAGCCTATAATCGTGATTAAGGATGGTACAACACAATTGTATGTAATTAAGGATGAGAAGTAGAATTTTGAAAATGGATAAAAATGAAAACTGACCGATTTTTAATTCGTAATTACGAACCGGTTGACTACAAGGATGTTATGCATATCTGGAAAATTACAGGAATGGGAGAACCTGTGCGTGGTGATAACAATGTAACAATTGAAAAAACTCTTGATCTGGGAGGGAAATTCCTGGTAATGATAGATCAAAAGACTAACGATCTTGTCGGAACTTCATGGATAACTTTTGATGGAAGACGGCTTTATCTGCATCATTTTGGTATTGATCCGGATTATCAAAACCAGGGCCTGGGGGAAAAACTTGCCCGGGCTACTCTGAAGGTAGCAAAGAAAAAAAATACACAAATCAAATTAGAAGTTCATGAAAATAACAAAATCGCAATAGAACTATATAAAAAACTGGGATTTAAGTATCTGGGTAATTACGAAGTGTATATCATTCGTGACGTTCAGAAAACCGTATACTGATAACCGCATTAAACTAAAATAGTTATTTTTGTGAGCTCAAGATTTTTGTATAATAAAATAAAAGCTGATTTATGTCGAAAACAATTACATTCAACGAACTGAGGAGGATCAAAGATAGTTTACCCAATGGTAGTATGAAACGCATTGCCAGCCGGCTAAATCTCAATGTGGAAACTGTCAGAAATTATTTTGGTGGAGCAAATTACGATAAAGGAGAATCGGCAGGCATTCATTATGAACAAGGTCCCGACGGAGGAGTAGTGACTATTGATGATACAACTATTCTGGATATCGCTCAAAAGATGATCAGTAATTAATTTGTCTCTTTCTACAGGCTTAGTTTGTATGATGCAGGCTATGCTAACATACTTATTGTATTAGTCTTTTATGAATTCTCTCAGCAACCTGAAAAATGTTGAAGATAGTTGGTTAATACCACTTTACACTTACTGCCAACGTGCATTCAGCCATACTCATCTCCCCTCACATAACGAAGATCATCACCTTAGGGTATGGATTAATGCTAAAGAACTTATAAAACAATTGAATAACCAGGGAGTTTTTTTAAACAGTCCCGATCTTACCAAAGTAATTATAGCTACATTTCTCCATGACACAGGAATGTCAATAACCCTTGATAAAACTCATGGTTTGGAAAGCAGGAAAATATGCGTGAGATTCATTGAAGAATATGAATTAAATGATCTTGAAAATTTGCATGAGTTATTGGATGCTATTGAAAAACATGACAACAAAGAATATCAAAATAAATTTACAGGAACTGTCAATCCAAAGCATATATTTAATATACTGAGTGTTTGCGACGATCTGGATGCCTTTGGATTAACCGGTGTATACAGGTATGCCGAGATTTACTTATTGCGAGGTATCCCCATTGAATATCTTGCCACGATGGTTCTGAAAAACCTCACCAACCGTGTTAATTATTTCACTCAATCATTCGGGAATTTAAAAAATTTCCATGAAAAGCATATGAAAAGGTTTGATCTGACCCGGTCGTTTTTTACTGATCTGAAAAACCAGATAATCAATAATAGAAATACTGAAGGTAATAGTGGACCTCTTGGTGTAATCAATTTAATTAACCACTTTGTGATCAATAAAAAACAGACACCGGTTGAAGCAGCAAAAGAAATTATCAGAAATACTTCTGATAATTATATAAACACCTATTTCAAAGGACTCATCACGGAACTCTGTTCCATAGAGTTCAATTACAAAACTCTATTGTAATTTTAATGTATACAACTTATCTGCTTGTAACTAATCAGTCGGCAATCCACAGTCAGCAATCAGCAGTCGGCAGTCAGCAGTCCCGGAAAAACAGAAATCTACGATTTTATATTTTTCCCTACAAATCAATTTTTGCCTGAGATCTTATATCATTTCACCATAAAATCAAGCAGAAGCTCATCATTAATGTATGCTTTTAGCTCGTCGTTTCGTTTCACCGGACCTACTCCCTCAGGAGTCCCGGTGAATATTAAGTCACCCGTTTTAAGGGTGAAAAATCTTGAAACATATGCTATTAATTCGTCAAAAGGAAAAATAAGATCTCTGGTATTTCCATGTTGTACCGTTCGATCATTAATCTCAAGCTTAAAATCAATATTAGCAACATTACCCAGGGTTTCTTTTTTCACGAACTTACCCAGCGGAGCAGCCCCGTCAAATGCTTTTGCTATCTCCCATGGCAACCCGTTTTCTTTGCATTTTCTTTGGATATCCCTTGCTGTAAAGTCAATTCCAACTCCAATCTCATCATAATACCTGTGAGCAAATTCAGGAGCAATATTTTTACCTAACCTGGATATTTGCAATACCAGCTCTACCTCATGGTGAATCTCTTTAGAAAAATCAGGAAGGAAAAACGGTTTATTCTTTTTTATAATAGCAGATTCAGGTTTCAGAAAGAAAATTGGTTCTTGAGGAACAGGGCTGTCCATCTCCCTGACATGTTTTAAATAATTTCGCCCGATGCAAATAATCTTCATCCGTTTATTTTTTACTCTTTATTAACTGCTCTTAACTTAATTTCAGTTAACACTTTTTTCGTAAATAACGGAAAATCACCATTCATTATCCAATTGTAATAGCTTGGCTCTTTACTGAAAACGTCTTCAACTTTCTTCCCCTTATGTTTTCCAAAATTGAATATCTCTTCCCCCTTCTCATTATAAACAATTCGTCCTACAAAATCAACTGCTTTTTTATGTGAGGAAAATTTACTCAGGTAATCTGTTTCGTTTTTTAGATTTGAATAATGATCAAGCTGGGCTTTAAGAACTTCATAGGTAGCTCTAACATCAGCTTCAGCACTATGAGCATCTTTAAGTTCTTTATTGCAATAAAACTTATAGGCAGCGCTAAGGGTTCTTTGTTCCATTTTATAGAAAATCACCTGCACATCAATTACCTTATGCTTTTTAAAGTCAAAATCCAGGTTGGCCCGAATAAATTCTTCTGCCAATAATGGAATATCAAATTTATTACAGTTGTATCCTGCAAAGTCGCATCCTTTCAGAAAATTTGCCAATTTCCCGGCAAATTCTGCAAAAGTGGGCTCATTCGCGACATCATTATTAGAAATTCCATGAATAAATGTAGCTTCCTTACTAATTGGGATAGTTGGATTTATTCTTTGAGTCAGCAACTCTTCACTACCGGAAGTATCTACTTTCAATACTGAAATTTCAACAATCCGATCATTTGCCACGTTGAGCCCGGTGGTTTCAAGATCAAAAAAAGCGATTGGATTCCTCAGGTTCAGTTCCATGAAGAAAATTCAATTAGTTATAGAATAATGTTAATAAAGAAAAGGTTATTCCTGCTTAGATAAAAAGAATGATAACGGTTCCCTAAGTATTGATCATCATTGGCATCAGCAGCATTAGCACATCTTCGTTGTCTTCTTCTTTTTCTACCGGAAAAAGTAAGCCTGCCCGGGTTGGATCAGACAATTCCATAATCACATTTTCAGAAGTAATATTCGAAAGAATTTCGATAAGAAAAATTGATTTGAATCCAATTTCCATTTCTTCGCCATCATATTGACAGTTAAGCCTTTCGTATGCCGAGACTGAAAAATCCAAATCTTGTGCTGATATGTTAATCTGGTTACCGGATATCTTTAGTTTTATCAAATTACTTGCCTGATTTGAGAATACGGAAACCCTTTTCAAAGCATTATAAAATTCAACTCTGTCAATGGTCAGCTTATTCGGGTTGTCTGAAGGAATTACAGAGGTATAACTCGGATAATTCCCATCAATTAGTCTTGATACCAGCTTATATTTCTCCAGGATGAAATAGGCATTTTTATCATCAAATTCAACAATAACTTCATTGCTTTCCCCGGGAAGGATATTTTTTAATAATGAAGCCGGTTTCCTTGGAAGAATAAAAGATGATTCGGTTTCCGTGCCGGCATCAGTTCTTCGATATCTTACCAGTTTATGAGCATCAGATGCAACAAAAGTAAGATTATCCGGAGATAGCTCAATAAAAATACCATTCATCACAGGTCGCAATTCATCATCTGCCGTGGCAAAAATCGTATTGCTTATCCCGGCAAGTAGCACATCAGAAGAAAGTTTGAAAGATATTTTTTGTTCATCTTTCAAGTCGGGCAATTGCGGAAAATCGCTTCCATTCTGACCAACAATATTAAACTTTCCTGTCTCAGAATTGATAACAACTGCGAAATTATCCAGGTTTATTTCGAAAGTCAATGGTTGCTCCGGAAATTCTTTCAATGCATCATTGAGTATTCTTGCTGGTATCGCAATACTACCTTCCTCCGAAGCATTTTCAAGCGCTATTCTGGTAATCAGGGTTGATTCCAGATCTGAGGCAGTAATCTCCAATTCTTTATTACTCAGTTTAAATAAAAAATTATCTAAAATAGGTAATGTGTTTTTTGAACTGATCACCCTGCTAACTGCCTGCAAATGACTCAGTAATTCTGTGCTGGATATAACAAATTTCATCTTTTGCTTGTTTATCGTTAATCAAAAAAAATACTGTTTGAATCTCTATACAATCAATAATTAATTAATTATCAATTATACAAAAAAAAAGTCAATGAGCCAACATACATTTTCTATTTCCCATTTGTTAAGAAATATTTTATCTCTTTAATAACCGGGTCCAGGTCATAGTACCTCGCTACGCTGAGCTCTTTTGTATCATCCTGTTTCACAAACACTTCGTCTTGACTGGCAGCCGTCTCCTTTCCCCTGCCTGCTAAAGATACCAACTTAGAATAAGTTTTTATAGTAGTTTGTACTCCTGCTGTATCTGTAACTGTGAGAACAAATTCCGGTGTAGTTGAGATCACGGAATCAATTTCTGTACGATCCATTTCCAATTCCCACCTGACAAACCGGATATTACTAAAGTAAGACAAATAGCGTTTAACTGCTACAGTATCGAACAGAGGAATCTCTTTCCCATTCCGGAAAAGTTTATAACGGTTGTACCCCGCTTTTACAATACGAAAAGATTTTTCAGGGGAACCAGGAAAGTACATTTCAACTTGCCTGATCATCCACGGCTGGTAATCAAAAACGATATAGGATTTCCAAAATTTCTCTTTGGTGACGAATAACAGTCTAATTGATTTATTATACCCCGGTATATAAAGAACATATGAATTTGATCCTTCCCGTTTACGTGCATAATTGGCATATGGATTTGAAGTTACCTTATATAATGAAAAATATTTTATCCTCCTCAATTGCTTATATACTTCAACAAAAACAACATTCTCCGACCGGTTTTTTGTTTCTGTCGTAAATTTTTCATTTGAAACCGGCGATTTGATTTTAAGCTCCGAAAGTACCTGAAGTAAAAATTCCACTGAACCTTCGCGCACTATGAACTTATTGTTCACTTGCCAGCCATCCGGAGTTTTTTTTAACTCAATTTTTTCCTGCCTTGAAGTCAGAACAATTTTCGTTACTTCGTTAATCCCTTTAACTGCAAAATCAGAATCATCATGTTGAAATGGTCCACGCAAATTGGTGATATAGATAATACCGGCTCCTGCAATAAGAACTACTATTATAATAATATACCACCTGATTTTTCGCATCTCAATAATCCGGTTTTTTTTCTAATTTCATAACTTCCAGCAGTTGTTCATTTATTTTCGAACTCTCACTGTTGTATATTTTCTACGTCTGAATACAACTACCACTACTCCGAAAAAAATAACAAACAAAACCGGAACTACAACATTAATAAATTGCCACATTATTTTCTCTCTTTTAGCCCTGTTCTTATCGAGTAATCTCAATTTTAACTCTTTTGACCTGATATTCATCAGGTTAATATCATCAATAAGATAATTCACTGCATTCAGAATAAAATCTTTATTTCCATATGTTTGTTTAGTATATCTATCCTGACCCAATGGTAAAGGGATATTCCCGGTAGCTGTACGTCGTACTTCATTCCTGATAATATCTCCGTCAGCCACTACGATCATCCTGGTAGGTACACTCTTTTCGATAACCTGGTATTTCATTTCACCGATATACCGGTCGGTAGGGCGATTCTTAAAAACAGACTCAAAGCTTCCTTCCAGTAAAACAGCTACCGGCAAATGAGATAAATTAAATTCTTTCAGGCCGGGGGGATTTTTTATTTCTTCAAGACTGATCCTTACCGGTGGGCTAATCACCCGCGAGAATTTTGATGTGTATAATAAATATTCCTTTCTGATACCGTAATCCGTGCTTACAGTATCGAGTACATTTACAAATTCCGACCTGACAAGATTAAGGTTCTTAGTTATGGGATGGTTATCAAGGGGTGTAAGCAACGGGTAATATATCCATGGAACAGGGGAGAATTTGGGTTGCTGGCCAGCTAAAGCAATATTTATTGGTATTATGGAACATTGCTGGTCCTGAATAATTTTCGGATTTACCCTGACTCCATATTTAAAAAGCTGGTCGACCAAATTTAAAGGTCTGTATAATCCGGTTGTAAAACCTGCGCTTTGAAGACTATCCGATCTGACCTGTACAGCTTCAAGCAACCATAATACACGGCCACCATTCATAATATACTGATCAATTACAAACTTATCAGCCTCAGAAAATTTTAATTCCGGCTTTGCAATGATGATCGCAGCAAATTTATCCAGAACATTTAGCTGACCACCTATTACACCACGGTCAACATTATAATATTTTGCCAGCTCATAAGTGATATCCCCCACACTAAATTCATCAAGTTCTCCATGTCCTTCCAAAAATGCAATTTTGTAAATTGTGTCAGTACTGAGATTATGAATCGCCCGTATCATCTTATACTCAATATCTTCAATAGAACTATTAAGGTTTTGAACACCGTTTTTAGCAGGATTGTTTTCCAAAATATTTACGGTCATCTCCATACCATCATAATTCATAATCATGCCAGGGAATACAATTTTTTGAGAAATACCACCTTCTTCATCACTGTCGTGAATATTAGTTGGTTGTAACCCTTTTTCATAAAGGGTTTTCATCATTTTCTGATTTTTTTCCCGGCTGCCAGGATCAAACGGATCTATAAACTCATAAATAATTTTCTTGCCTGACCGTATTCTGAATTCATCGAGCATATCTTTAACAGAACGCCGGAGTTTCTTAAACCCGACAGGCATTTCACCCTCCAGATATACCTGAACGTATACATGACTGGTGAGTTTATTCAGTATTTGTTGGGTACTGGCAGATAATGTATACCGTTTTTCCGAGGTCAGGTCAATTCTGTAATAAATATTTGAAGAAATAAATGCAAGCAATATTGCAATAACCAGGGTCAGCAACAATTGTATGATATTATATCTTCGAAGGTTCTTTTTATTCACGGAAATTTACTTTTTGGTTAACACTACCATTTACGACTTTGCAACACTATCCGGGTAAACATAATAAAGAGCCCATCTACAAGTATAAAATAAACAATATCTCTCGAGTCTATTACTCCGCGGCTCATTGAACTGTAATGCTCATTAATTCCCAGGTTCAGTATAAGTTCCTGTATATCACCAAACAACTCTATTGAGCTGATATATTCGAACCCAATAAAAAAGAAAAAACTGAATAGAACAGCAACTAAAAAAGCAATGATCTGGTTATCGGACAACGAAGATGCGAACACCCCTATCGAAACATAAACTGTAGCCAGAAAAAATAATCCGATGAATGATCCCCATGTTCCACCGGTATCAATATTCCCGGGCGGATTACCCAGAAGAAAAACAGTTATAAAATAAATAAGACATGGTATTAAAGAAAAGATTACCAGCACAACACCGGCAAAGAATTTTGCTATAACAATTTCAACATCCCTTAATGGGCGGGTTAAAAGCAATTCAATGGTTCCTGTTCTTTTCTCTTCCGCGATCATCCTCATGGTAACTGCAGGAACAAGAAACAGGAAAATCCAGGGAGAAATTATGAAAAAAGGTTCCAATGTTGCATATCCACTATCCAAAATATTAAACTCACCCGGGAAAACCCATAAAAAAAGCCCGTTAACTATCAGGAATACAATTATTACAATATAACCTGTCAGGCTGCTGAAAAACGATGTAAATTCTTTTATAAATAATGTGATCATTATTATGTTAGTTACTACTAAAAAAAGCTTGCCACGTGAAATGCGACGTTTACCCTGTAAAATTTGAGGTACGAAAGTATTTCATCAGGGAAGGAGCATATTTCACTGTGGGCATAAGGCAAAAATTTACTTGATATTATTTCGTACTAAAATTTCTTAATCTTCACATCCTGGTAATAAAAACCAATGATCTGCCGGTAGTTTTTACCCTGATACGCCATTTCCATCGCACCCTCCTGGCAAAGACCGACACCGTGACCATATCCTTTCCCGTTAAAAACCAATTGATTATCTTCAAGGTCTATGTTAAAAAAGGACGATTTCAGGTCCCAGTCGTTTCTGATCTTTTTAAGCGGCAGGCTGAAATCATCAATCCAATAATGCGTTTTTCTTACGGGTTGAGAAAACTTAAACGATACCGGATTGGCAATATTTCCTTTGTAACCATTTTCCCTGATGTAATTCAACCATTGTTCAACAGAAATAGTTTCTCTCCATTTACCGTTGTTTCCCCTGCTACAATTAGGGTCACTGATACTTTTCAAATAAGGATAATATTTCAGCCAGACATCATCTGAATTACTGGTCTGACCACCGCAATTAGAATGGTAAGCCGTAGTAATAAGTTCAGAATTCCGGTCAACGATAACAAGGCCAGATGTTTCATTTATTGCTTTAATTATTCTCTTGTTTTGACTTCCTCTTGTTTTATATGCCTGGCAATGAACATCATCACAAAGGTTAAACCCTTCACCGCTATGCTTGTTTATATGCTTAAGAAGATAGGTCCTGCACAGAATTGCTTGTGTTTTGTAATATTCGGGCAGCCTCCCCGGCCCACCTTCAGTCAACACAACTCCTGCCAGATAACGGTCAATCTGAATGTGATTCACCAATAATATCCGGTTAATATCAAAACTGGCAACAAAATCACCATCATATTCCCTTTCCTCAAGAACCGGAATTACCGGATTCACTTTGTAGGTTGCATCATTATCTATTCCTGTCATTCTGAACTCACGGCAAGTTCTGTGAGAACCATTCAGCATTTTCACTTCAAGAAAATCGCCATTTACAGACAGATATATTGTATCGCCAGGTTTTACAACCATGTTAATTGAATTGTCAAATGTCACACCAAACGGACTGGAAACGGGCGAAATCAATACAGATTGCAGATTATTATCATTGTACAGGCTGATATTAACGCTTTGAGCTAAACCTGATATATTAAGGGAAAGAAAAAGAAATATCTGCAGTTGCTTAAATATCCTGTACTTATGCTTCATGGTGTTTTGTTTTTTCCAGATCCTGTACCATCAGTTCAGCTACCCTTTTTGAAGCTCCCGGTTCACCCATCTTTTTTCTCAGCTCCTGAAAGTTTTTCACCATATTTTCACGGTAATCAATATCGAATAATAACCGGTTAAGCTCCTCACTTAAAGCCTGGCTTGTCATATCATCCTGAATAAGTTCTTTAACAACCTCTTTTTCCATAATCAGATTTACCAACGAAATGAATGGGACTTTGACAAATCTTTTGCCTATATGAAAAGACAATTTATCGGCTATATATCCCACTACTTCAGGCACATTTATTAAAGCTGCTTCGAGAGTGGCTGTTCCTGAGGTAACAACAGCAGCCAAAGAATATTTTAGTAGTGCATAGGTTTGATCATACACTATTATGATATCACTTTCTTCCGGGATAAGCGATTGATAATAATCTTTTGAAATAGCTGAAGTTCCGGCAATAACAAACTGATGTTCAGAATACCTGTCAGTTATGCCAAGCATCACCGGCAATGTTTTATTAATTTCCTGTTTACGGCTGCCAGGTAATAGGGCGATTATAGGGTTATCACCAATATTGTTTTTTGTAAGGAATTCCTGCTTTGACAGAAGGGATGAAATCTTATCCTCAATTGAATCAAGGATGGGATTTCCGACATAATCGACATCAAAATTATGTTTTTTATAAAAATCGATTTCGAATGGAAAAATAACAAACATCTTGTCGACACAGGTTTTTATCGTTTCAACACGGGATTGTTTCCATGCCCATACCTTCGGTGATATATAATAATACACCCGTATCCCTGCTAGCTTTGCAAAACATGCGATTTTCAGGTTAAATCCGGGATAATCTATCAGTATTACCGCATCGGGCCGGAACCTGATTATATCATTTTTACAAAACCGGATATTACGGATAATCTTTACCAGGTTTTGTAAAACCTTAACAAGCCCCATAAAAGCAAGCTCCTTGTAATGTTTAACAAGGTTATCATCCTGTTTTAACATCAGGTCCCCACCCCAGAACCGGAATTCGGCATTCTGATCTCTCTTCTTCAGCTCTTTCATCAGGTTTGAGCCATGAAGATCTCCTGATGCCTCTCCTGCAATAATATAATATTTCATGTTTCCAGGTTTATCCGAAAAGTCTGATTGCCAGAATTATAAAAGCCCAAAGAAAAGTACTTAACAAAACTCCTCTGGCAGCCTTAATTTTATTAAGCCAGATAAAAATAAAAAAGACCAGCAGGTTCGGTATAATTGAAATACTAATAAAGTGACCTTGAACTTTTCGTTCCATAAGATGTTGCAGAAAGTTACTCATTGTCATCTGGTTCGAAAGAACAAAATATATGATAATAAAAGCAATAACCGGTACGAGTATTCCGGACAGTAATCCTGTAATGGTAGTATTAAGATTTTGTTTTTTATTTCCCTGAATTCCGGGCATTAGATTCGTTTTTATTTTAAAACCCCCACTTCTTTAATTCTTTAACCCTGGCATAAGATGTAAAATCGGTCTGTATTGGCACAACAGAGACAAATTTATTTTGAAGCGCCCATTCATCGGTGTCTTCTGCAAGTGGCTCAGAATTACTAAAATAGCCGGTAAGCCAATAATATTCCCGATTACTGGGATCAATTCTCTTTTCGAACTCTTCCTGCCAGTACCCATCCGTTTGCCGGCACACTATAATACCTTTCAACTCATTTTCCTTTCCAGCGGGTATATTAACATTCAGGCACGTACCATTCCACATTCCATTCATAAAAACTTTGTCAACAATGCGTCTGACATAAACCCCGGCTGCATCAAAATCAGCTTCGGCAGAATGATCAACCAAAGAAAAACCAATAGAATTGATTTTATTAATGCTTCCTTCGATAGCAGCTGCCATTGTTCCCGAATAAACAATACTAACTGAAGCATTCGATCCATGATTAATGCCAGAAACCAGCATATCGGGTTTCCTGCCCAGCAACTGATGGAGCGCCAGCTTTACGCAATCTACCGGAGTTCCGGAACAACTATATATTTCTAACCCTTCCTCTTTTTTCACCGTTCGCACCCGCAGGGGAAATTTGGTAGTTATTGCATGTGACATACCCGACTGGCTTTCTTCAGGTGCCACTACTACCACTTTACCAAATTCCCTGACAATCTCAACCAAAGATTTTAAGCCCTTAGCTTCAACTCCATCGTCATTCGTAACCAGTATCAGTCTTTCTTGCTCCATAATTTAATATATCGGAATTTAACTTCGTTGATTAATTAAGTCCAGGCTAAGGCTGAGACTTAGGTTTTTAACTGCACATATTAACTTTTTAGCTTCCTTCATTTATACATTTTTTTTTGCATTTACACTCTGTAAAATCTTTATATGCCATCCTTTATTATTTATGCCTCAAACTTCTAAAACCTCTAATCTCTCTTATCCTGAGTCTTAGTCTTTGTATTATTTAACAAGCTACAAATATATTGAAATCCAGTCAAGTTACAAGCTGGTTAGCCCGTTTTAGAGCTTTCTGTATATCCTTATTTTATTGCTGTTTATGTGATTTGCACAAAAAACCTTACTTTTGCTTTTTAAATAAACATGATCTGAGACACCATGAAAATTTCTTATACCTGGCTAAAACAATATATTAAAACAGACCTTGATCCGGAAGAGATTGCGGAAATCCTTACAAACATTGGGCTTGAAGTCGAAGGTGTTGAAACTTTCCACCCGGTAAATGGGGGCTTGGAAGGAGTAGTTATTGGTGAAGTTAAAACTTCTGAGAAAGCTGGAATTCCGGCCAAAGAATATTTTAAAATTGAAACCGATACAATCTTTGAAATAGGTCTTACACCAAACAGAACAGATGGCGGTTCGCATTATGGAGTTGCCCGCGACCTGGCAGCATTCCTGAAGCAAAAAGGAGATGCCGGCGCTACGAAACCATCAATTGATAATTTCAGAGCAGATAATAACGATCTGCCCATTGAAGTTGAAATTGAAAACAGGGAAGCATGCCCGCGGTACTCCGGTTTAACAATCCGGGGAATTAAAGTTGAACCATCCCCGGCATGGCTGCAAAACAGGTTGAAATCCATCGGGCTGGTACCTGTTTATAATATTGTGGATATTACCAATTATGTATTGCACGAAACAGGACAGCCTCTGCACGCCTTTGATGCTGATAAGATAAAAGGTAATAAGGTTATTGTTAAAACCCTGCCGCAGGGCACGAAATTTATTACCCTCGACGAAGAAGAAAGGGAATTGCATTGTGATGATCTGATTATCTGCGATAGAGAAAAAGGAATGTGTATTGCAGGAGTTTTTGGCGGTATTGATTCGGGAGTAAAAACCGGAACGCAAAATATTTTTCTCGAAAGCGCCTATTTTGATCCGGTTTACATAAGGAAAACTGCCAAAAGACATGCTCTGAATACTGACGCCTCATTTCGTTTTGAAAGAGGAGTTGATCCTGATATGATCATATATGCGCTCAAGCGTGCAGCTTTATTAATAAAAGAAATTGCAGGAGGAAAAATATCCTCTGATATTACAGATAAATATCCGGTACCAATAACCAACCACTTTGTACAGTTATCCTACAAAAACCTGACACGGCTTGTTGGAAAAGAGATTGATGCAAAAACTGTTAAAAAAATACTCTCGGCTCTTGAAATAAAAGTAACCGGCGAAAAAGATGACAGTCTAAGTCTTGAAGTCCCGGCTTACCGGGTGGATGTAACGCGTGAGGCCGATGTAATAGAGGAAATCCTGAGAATATACGGATACAATAATATTGATATCAGCGACAAGACAATATCTACAATTTCAGCTATACCGAAACCGGATAAAGAAAAAATCAAAAATATTATATCAGATCTGTTATCGAGTCAGGGTTTCTTTGAAATCATGTGTAACTCATTAACAAATTTTGATTATTACAAGGATAACAAAGATTTCCCTGAACAAAACAGTGTCAGATTATACAATCCCCTCAGTTCTGACCTGAATGCAATGCGCCAGACATTATTATACGGCGGATTGGAATCTATTTCCTACAATATTAACCGGCAGAAAAATAACCTGAAGCTATTTGAATTTGGAAACTGCTATTATAAAATTAAAGAAGGCCCTGTAAATAAACTTGATAATTACTATGAACGTGAATATTTAGCTCTTTTCACTACAGGCCGGATAAATGAACCTAATTGGAGCGGACAGGATAAGCCAACCGGTTTCTTTCACCTCAAGTCGTACGTTGAAGGTATATTTAAACGCCTTGGTATTAAAGAGAAAGATATTGAGCCGGTTCCTTCCGATGAAAACCACTTTTCTGAAGGACTTAAATATCTTGTATCTGATGAAGCAATTGTTGAATTCGGACAGCTGGAATCAACTGTAACCAGGAACTTTGATATCAGCCAGCCTGTGTACTATGCCGTATTCTCCTGGGATAAAATATTGACCCTCCTGGTAAAACATGAAATAACCTATTCCGGAATCCCAAAGTTCCCGGCAGTTAAACGTGACCTGGCACTTTTGCTGGATAAATCTGTCAGTTTTTCACAGATAGAAAAGCTGGCATGGAGAACTGAAAAGAAACTACTTAAAAAAATAAAACTTTTTGATGTTTTTGAAGATCAAAAAATCGGCAGAAATAAAAAGTCATATGCTATAAGTTTCCACCTTCAGGATCCTGATAAAACCCTTACGGATAAAGAAATAGACAAAGTTATGCAAAATCTTATCCGGATTTATGAAAAAGAATTGGGAGCAAAGATCAGATAGACATGAAAGACAGAATAGAAATAATACAAGGTGATATTACCAGGTTGCAGGTTGATGCTATTGTTAATGCAGCCAACAAAATAAAGTAAAACAGGAGAAGAAAGATTAATGATCAGGAAATCATTTAACCGGATGAACAACTATCTTTCGATGGTTAAGTTTACTCATACAGTATTTGCAATGCCCTTTGCCCTGATCGGCTTTTTTATTGCAGTCCGTTTAACTGAAGCAGAACTTAACTATGTTACTTTTTTCCTGGTAATTCTATGTATGATCTTCGCCCGTAATGCAGCTATGGCTTTTAACAGGTATGCAGATAAGGAAATTGATGGGAAAAACCCCCGTACAGCACTACGTGAAATTCCTGCCGGAATTATTAAAGCCAGGTCTGCACTACTTTTTGTCATCATCAATGTGTTATTGTTTTTTATTGCTACCTATTTTATCAACAAACTCACATTCAGGCTATCACCGATTGCCATCCTTATTATATTAGGATATAGCTTTACAAAAAAGTTTACATCACTAAGTCATCTTGTGCTCGGTTTAGGTTTATCACTGGCGCCGATCGGCGCCTATCTGGCTGTTACCGGAAGTTTCAATATTATTCCGGTACTCTTTTCACTTGTGGCACTTTTCTGGGTAGGTGGATTCGATATTATCTATTCCTTACAGGATGAAGATTTTGATAAATCACTTCATCTCAAATCAATTCCGGCTGCTATAGGCAAGAAAAAAGCTATGTGGGTTTCAAATATATTTCATTTACTTACTGCAGGTTTTGTAATTACACCCGGACTTATTGCTCACCTGGGAGTTTACTATTGGATCGGATCCGCAATTTTTCTAATCTTACTTACCTACCAGCACTTCCTGGTAAAACCAAATGACCTCAGTCGAATTAACCTTGCATTCTTTACAATCAATGGCATAGCCAGTGTTATTTTCGCCCTTTTCACTATTCTTGATCTGTACATTGGTTAGGGGAAGGCTGAGGGGAAGGCTAAGGCTAAGGCTGAGGCTAAGGGAAAAAAGAAAATAATTTTAGTTAATGTACAAATCAAAAATATATTAACTATTAGCCAGCTTTACAACAGATTGTAAGCGTTTTTCCGTTGAACGATTTCATGTAAAAATCTTCATTATTTCGAGACAAAGTCAACATACGATAAAAATATCGTACGATAGTTTGGTCGTACGATAAATTTTGCAGACACGATGATCGATCTTATTACTCGCAAAATTTCGATTCTAGCAAACGATCCGGATGGCCTTGATCAAGAGGAAAACGATCTGTTAGAGGCTTTAAGAGTTGTTCTGGAATGGCAGGAAAATAATACCGGAAGTCTTCTTACATTAGATGCTGTCAATAGGTTGATCGATGATGAATCGGCTGCCCAAAGGGTAGTTGAGGTCATTACCGGCGATAGCGATGAGGCTTGGGTGGCTGGCTTTGTCAGTCAGATAAGCAATCTCTTGGGCAGTGAGCCGCCATTGGCCGTCATTGGGGATGGAAATATATTTATAAATTGGCTTCGTCAGGAGTTCCCGCAGGTACATAGAAATTACGATCTTAGACAAACACCTCTCTATGAAGTGGTGAGACAAGAAGCCTTAAGACTTTATAACATGTCGCATTTGGCACTGGAAGAAGTTACGGTGACAAGGGCTGAAATACTTGAAGCTGTAGATGAGGCTTTGGGTGAACCGACTGTTCGTACAATAAATTCACTGAACGAAAATGAAAATCGATCACGTGTAAGCTTGTTCCTTGGTTTCGATACGAATGATTCTTCCGGCAATCTTTCTGTCGCAGGTGGGGTAAAACTGGGAGGATCCCTTTCGAACTTAATCGGCGATTTTAGAAGAGACAATGAAGGAAAAACAGCAAGTGATCTCCAGCAAATAACTGAGGAAATCGGTGATTTATACAGGAGAATGATCCGCGATATTACTCCACTTATGGAGGCTTTGGAAGATGTCATAGAACAGCAAGAAAGGCTTAGGGAGAGAAGAAATGAGTTATCCGAAATGGATTATTTACGGGAAAAAATGATATTAAATGATCTACAACAACGTTTGGCAGAGGAATTAGACGAAACATATGGTGTAAGAGCGCAGATCGATTCAATGTCTACCGATGACCTAACTGAGTTATTTGGGGATGTCTTAGATAATA